>JBCCVW010000330.1:0-1782 GCA_039194665.1 Actinomycetota bacterium | reverse complement strand
GTCCACCGCACCGTGTGGTCGGCGGAGGTGGCGCAGGACACAGGACACCCAGCCGCGAAGGGCGGAACCATGACGATGATCGACGAGGATGCGCCGACCGACTACAGCTTGCAGGTGGGCGAGCGGCTGCGGGTGATTCGCAAGCAGAAGCGCATGTCGCTGCAAGATGTCGAGGCGCGCTCGGACCAGGAGTTCAAAGCGTCGGTGCTCGGCGCATACGAACGTGGCGAGCGGGCGCTCTCGGTACCCAGGCTCGACCGACTGGCGCAGTTCTATGCCGTGCCGGTGGAACAGCTGCTGCCGCGCGAACAGACCGGGGCCGAGGCAGCGCATCTCGGCACATTCCAGAAGAAGTTGGCCATCGATCTGGCCAAGCTCGTCCAACTGAGCGGCGCTCCGTTCGAGATGCTCAGCCGTTACCTGCGGCTCATCCAGGTGCAGCGTCAGGACTTCAACGGCCGCGTGTTGACGGTGCGCGGCGACGACACGCGAGCGATCGCGGCGATGCTCGACGTGCCGGTGGACCAGGTCGGCGACCGTCTCGAAGCGCTCGACCTGTTGTTCACGCCGCTATAGGCGCGGCACGGCCCAACGGATGAACGAGTTCGGGGTCTACATCCACATCCCGTTCTGTGCGGCCAAGTGCGACTACTGCGCGTTCGCCACGTGGACCGATCGCCACCACCTCGCCGATGCCTATCTCGCCGCGCTGCACACCGACATCAGCTGGGCCATCGACGGTGGACTTCCCAAGGCGACGACGGTGTTCGTCGGTGGGGGTACACCCACGCAGGTCGATCCCGGCACACTCGGAGGTGTGATTGCGGCGATCCCGCGGACCGCCGACGCCGAGGTGACTGTGGAGTGCAATCCCGACGACGTCGACACGGAACTGCTCGCGACGTACCGTGCGGCAGGCGTGAATCGAGTGAGCCTCGGGGTGCAATCGATGTCACCACACGTGCTGGCCACGTTGGGGCGAACTCACGACCCCGACAACGTGGCTGCAGCTGTTGCTGCGTTACGTAGCGTCGACATGCCGTCGTTCAATCTTGATCTGATCTACGGATCGGTGGGGGAGACCGTCGACGATTGGGCGCGCACCGTCGATGCGGCGTTGGCGCTCGATCCGCCACACGTCTCGGCGTACGGGCTCACCGTAGAACCGGGGACACCGCTCGCCTTGTCGCCAGATCGCTATCCCGACGACGACGATCAAGCCGACAAGTACGAACTCACCGACGATCGTCTCGTCGCCGCGGGACTCGCCAACTACGAGGTGTCGAACTGGGCTCGGCCGGGCCACGAGTCGCGCCACAACCGCCTGTACTGGGCGCAGGATGACTATCGCGGGTTCGGCTGTGCGGCGCACTCCCATGAGGCCGGTCGGCGATGGTGGAACGTGCGCACCCCGGATCGCTACATCGACCTCGTCGAGCGCGGCGGGTCGACCGTTGCCGCCGACGAGCTGCTCGATGACGCAACACGATCGGTGGAAGGTCGCCAACTGGCGCTGCGCACACGCGACGGCGTCGAGGCCGCCGCCTTCGACCGAGCCGACCTGGACGACCTCGTCGGTGACGGTCTCGTCGAACGCGTCACGCCCACCCGGGTGGCGCTGACCCGCCGAGGTCGCCTGCTGGCCAACGAAGTGGCAGTCCGCGTGATCGAGTGAACTCGTTGGAGCATGTCGCGGCGACGCTAGGCTCGCCCTCCACCAGAGCGTCACCCGTGGCGTTCGAGGGCGCGTAGCTCAGTTGGTTAGAGCGCTACCATGACACG
>JBCCVW010000329.1:0-2338 GCA_039194665.1 Actinomycetota bacterium | reverse complement strand
GGCGCCCCCCCGTCCGGTCTCGCCAGGGACCGTCCGACTACGAAGGACACACAATGACAACTGCGAACGCACTCCCCAGCCCCGCCGCTCCGGCCCATTCCCCGATGCACAAGGTGATCTGGATGATCGCCGGCGCGATCATCGCCGTCGTCGCCTCGATCACGATGGCCCAGACCTGGTCGGCAGACGCTGCCCCGGGCGATGAGGAGTCGACCTACGTACCCGTGGCCAACTGCCGCGTGTTCGACTTCCGCGCAGGATTCGAACCCGCCGGCGGCAAGAAGACCCCGCTCGGCGCCGGCGAGGCCTACACGCAGCAGATCACCGGCGCCGTTGGTGACTGCACGATTCCCAGCGACGCGGTTGCGGTCGCCATGAACGTCACCGTTGCCAACGGCACGGCAGCCTCGAACCTTCGGGTGTTCCCGGCCGATGTCTCCGAGGTACCCAACGCTTCGAGCCTCAACTGGACCGCTGGTCAGTCGCCGACGCCGAACAAGGTCGACGTGAAGCTCTCGCCCGACGGCAAGATCAAGCTGTTCAACCAGAACGGCACCGTCGACGTGCTGGCCGACATCGTGGGCTTCTACACCTCGGGCGAGCTCGCCGAGCTGCGCGCTGCGGTCGAGACGATGTCGGGCAGTCAGCCGTTCAGCGTGGCCAGCGCACCGCTGACACTCGTCGCCACCGACATCACCAATGCGACATCGGTGGCCTCCGTACAGGTCACTGCACCCGTCGCCGGACACGTCACGCTGACCTCACAGGCACGGCTGAGCAATGTCGGTGCGAGCCAAGAAGTGCGGTGCTCGATCGGCACCTTCGCCGATGCGGTCGTTCCCGGCTACATCCAGGAGTACGAGGATGCGTTCGGCGTCGACGGCAGCCTCGCCGGCACTGCCCGATTCGCGATCGACGCCGACACGACCATCGACTACCACCTCGTGTGCGACGGCAGCAACGGTGCCCTCGTCACCGATCGACTGTTGACCGGCATCTTCACCCCGGCGAACTGACAACAGGTGTCAGGTACGAGACGTGGCGATCTACATATGGTGCCTGACAGCTGGCCCGCGCGAACGTCGTCGGCCGAACAACAGGCATCGATCCGCTCATCGTCACACGTCGGCGTACCAGCGGCGGCCGGCCCCGAGTATGTCGCAATCGGCCATACCCCAGCGATCAGTACCGCCGTGAGCAGCAGCGTCGCGGTGCGCCCGCGTCGGGTTGGCTCGCTCCTCGACATCGTCCCCATCGCCGTCTCCCCTTCCGCATCGCTCGACGTCAGCAGCGAACCACGCTGCGCTTATGTGGTACTAAAGAATCCGTGGCGACCGAGTTGTGCGTGCTCGGAGCGACCAGGATCCGCGTTGGCGACACCGTTGTGGGCATCCGCGGCAAGCTCAAACGGCGCCTCGTCGCTCGACTTGCGCTGGCGCGGGGTGCACGCGTCGACGCCGACACACTCATCGAAGCGATGTGGAATGATGCCGCGCCCCGAACCGCCCGCCAGTCGCTGCACGTTCACATCTCGCACCTCCGCGAAGCACTCGCCGAGGCATCGGTGTCCGGACTGATTACCACGGTCGACGGCGGGTACACCCTCGGACTGCCCTTGGCGAGCGTTGACGTCACGGTCTTCGAGCGTCGAGTCGAAGCCGGCACGATCGCCGCGCAGCACGGCGAGCTGCGGGCCGCTCGCGCCCACCTCACCGACGGTCTCGACCTGTGGGATGCGCCGTTCGACGACCTCGCGGACAACCCGGCGGCGGTCTCTGAGCGCTACCGGCTCCACGCGCTCCACGAACATGCGCTCGACGAGCTCCACGAAGTGCTCATCGGGCTCGACGACGAGCAGGCCATCCCACGACTGCGTGCGGTGGTCGGCGAGCGACCGCTCCGTGAGCGACCGTACGAGCAGCTGATTCGCGCCCTGACGGCACATGGTGACCCAGCGGCGGCAACGACGGTGCATCTTCGAGCGACGGAGACGTTTCGCGACGAACTCGGCATCTCACCATCTCGTCGCCTGCAGGAGGCGCTCAACCCGGCGACCACACGGTTCAGCCCAGCTGGACCAGCCACGAGGCTTGGCGACGCGCTGCACCACGCCGGTGGGTGCATCCTCTACGAGGCCCCGGCGACGGCCGACCTGAGCGCCGACATCGCTGCGCTTGCCCAGCGCGCCGGACAGGCTGGCCGCGGGTTCGATCGCGCGCGGGTGTCACCCAATGATGAGGCGCCACTCGCCCCGCTCCTCCCGTTGGCATCGATCACGTCAATCGACGCCATCGGGTTTGGCGGGCGCGCACGTGAAGTGATGTTCGAGGAAATCGCC
>JBCCVW010000328.1:0-2643 GCA_039194665.1 Actinomycetota bacterium | reverse complement strand
CCGACGAGGTAGTCGATGCCGGCGGCGCTGTGCCCGAGGCCGAGCGCATGCCATGGGGCGACCTCGTCTGGTTCGTCGCTCACGTCCCAGCACTGGATCCAACCGATCGGCTCGTCGTCGAGCACGGCGATGTAATGCTCGGTTCGGTCGTTGCGCAAGGTGCGCGCCTCGGGGGCGTACGTGGCGAGCACACCGGCCCACGACACGTCGTCGCCCTCCCACCACTCGACCACGCCGGGTTCGTTCAACCAGCGGTGCATGCGTGGCAGGTCGCGATCACCGAGCGGGCGAAACGAGATGGTGCGATGGTCGTCGGTCACGATGTGGCGGCCGGTCCGTCGGTTGGTGGCCCGGCGAACAGTTGCGCCTTTTCCATCCAATCCCGCGCCGAGGCGCCGGTGACGACGAGGTCGGTGTCGTCGATGTGCCGGCGCTGCGTGGTGACGAGGCAGAAGTGCAGCGCCGGTCCCTCGATCGACTCTGGCGGCGGGTCGCTATCGGCGTCGGGGCCGAACTCCCACCGATCGCCGGTCGGCGACGTCAGCGAGACACGCACTGGTACGTCGGGTACGTCGAGCCCACGGTTGGCGTACGTCCAACCTCTGGTGATGTAGCCGAGCTGCGCGATGTGGCGCAGCCGATCGGTGGCCTCCCGGTCGACGTCGATCCCTGCGGCGGCCAACGCGTCGACGATGTCTTGGCCGTGGGCCCATGCCTCCATCAACCGTGCGGTGAGAAACGACTTGGCGCCCATCGACGGTCCGTACCACACCACGCGGTCACCGTCGGCGAGGCCGGCCGATGCATCGGCCAACGACTGCCGCCCATCGCGCCATGCGGTGAGCAGTGGCTCGGCGTCCATCGCCCGAAACTCGTTCAGCGTGAACGCGTCGGGATCCGCATCGTCGGCGCTCTCGAGGATTCGCTCGACGCCGCGGGTGAACTCGTCAGGGTCGACGATCGCTTGTGCAGCGGTGCGGTCGAAGTACGTCAGGTGACCGATCTGGTCGGCGATCGTCCACCGCGGACTTGGCGTCGGGAGGTGCCATTGTTCCGGGCGTAGTGGGGCGACGATGTCGTCGAGCGCCTGTTGCTCGGCCTGCAGGTCGCGGCGTACGTCGGTGATGTCCATCATCTGCTCCGGTTGAGTTGGCTCGATGTGTCAGCTGCTGTCGCGGTCGACGGTGGTGACGGGTGCTCGAGTTGTAGTGACTGCACGATGAGATCGGCGATTTCGGTGGTCGCATCCTCGCGGGTCACGTCGAGGTCGTCGAGCACATCTGACTCGAGTGCGTACAGCCCGCTCCCGGCGAACACCGCAGCCACGATGGCGGGTGACACCGGGCGCAACTCGCCGGCGGTGATGCCCTCGTGGACCAGTCGCTCGATCACCGACACCACATACCGAAAGTGTCGGTCGAACAGACGCCGCGCTGCAGGGTCGTCGGCGAGGTCGTCGGCGAACGCGGAGGTGCGCCGTTGCAGCTCGACGGCGCCGACGAAGTACCGGCGGACCTGCTCGGTGTACGGCGCTGTGGGATCGATGCCGTCGAGTGCGGTGCGGCCGACCCGATGCAGGAAGCGGTCGAGCACCAGCAGCACGAGGTCGTGTTTTGATCGCGCCAGCTCGTACAGCGTCCGCCGCGAGCACCCGACCGTTGCCGCCAGACCGCCGACCGTGGCCTTGCGGAATCCGTCGACGAGGAAGGTTCGTTCGAGGGCGTCGAGTACTTCTCGGTGACGCGCGCTCAGCTCGCGTTCGGCGCGCTGGGAGAGCACCGGCTTCGGCGGCCGCACCGCGGTGGCCGCGCTCGCCGCCCTGGGAGCGGTACCAGTTGACACTATCTGGTACCGTACCACCGTCATGACGATCGGCACCGCACTCCGCAGCCGTCTCGACACGCGTTCCGACGACTACCACGCCAACGTCGCGGCGATGGAGGAGTTGTGGGCCGAGGTCGAGAGTGAGCTGGCCAACGTCCCATCCATCGGCGGGCAGCGCTACGTCGACCGCCACCGACGCCGGGGCAAGATGCTGGTGCGTGAGCGGGTGGAAGCGCTGGTCGACCCGCACTCGCCGTTTCTCGAGCTGAGCCCGCTCGCCGCGTGGGGCACCCAGGACCCGATCGGCGCCGGGATGATGTGCGGTATCGGTGTCGTCGAAGGCGTCGAGGTGGCAATCACCGGATCGGACATGACGTATCGCGGTGGCGCGGCCAATCCGACCACGTGGGCCAAGGGCCACCGCTTTTACGAGATCGTCCGCGAGAACCGGCTACCGCTGATCGTGCTCAACGAGTCCGCCGGCGCTGATTTGCCGCGGCAAGCCGACCTGTTCATCCGCGGTGGACAGAGCTTTCGCGATCTCACCCAGCTCTCCAAGTTGGGCATTCCGTCGATCACGGTGGCGTTCGGGCCGAACACGGCAGGCGGGGCATACACGCCCGGCATGAGCGACTACACGGTGTTCGTGCGCGAGCGGGGCACGGCCTACCTCGGCGGTCCGCCGTTGGTGAAGATGGCGATCGACGAGATCGTCGACGAAGAGACGCTCGGCGGCGCCGAGATGCATTCGACGATCAGCGGCTTGTCCGACTATCTCGCCGAAGACGAGATGGACGGCCTGCGTCATGTGCGGGCCAT
>JBCCVW010000327.1:0-2677 GCA_039194665.1 Actinomycetota bacterium | reverse complement strand
CGGCGGCGTTGTCGAGGTGCAGTTGCCGGTCGCCGCGTCGTCGGCGCTACGTCCAGCTCGCCAACGCGTCGACGAGTCCGTCGATGAGTCGGTCGGTGTTGGGCGTAAGCCCCGGACCCTCCCAGTCCCACCACAACGGACTCGACCCGCGCACCCGCGGCGGCAGCTCCACCTGCACACCACCGTCACGCGGCAGGTTCACCGGATTGTCGGGATGCACGCCACGTAGCGCCGACGGGATCCGCTCGAGGTCGGTGACCACGTCGTAGGCCGGCAGCGTTCGGCGCAGTGCCGCACCGACGTGCTCGGCGAAGTCGCGGTTGCTGCCTCCCAGCAACAGCGACGAGAACATGCCGCGCCGGCCGAATCCATGAATGGTCGCAACGATGTCGACGTCGTCGAGGAACCCGGCGAGCGCCGCCGACTCAGCGGGCCGCACCTTGGTCGATGCAAGGTGGCGGCGGGTGCGCATCGGCTGGATAATCCCGTAGTACGACACCCCCGCTTGCTCCGCGACGCGCTCGGCGATCACGTCGGTCATCTCTTCGAGCGCACCGCCGTGATACGCCATCACGCCGACGTGCACTCCCTCCTGCGGGCGAATCTCACACCGCTCGTCAACGCCGTCGAGGGCGAGCAGTTCGGTGAGCGTCGACGCTCGATCGAGACCGTCGGTGGGACTCACCGACCATCCCCTCCGAACCACGTCTTCACGAGCGTTGATGATCGCACCTCTGGCGGGGACCACCCTCACTGTGAGGATCGCCCCGTGCGGTTCGTTGAGCATGCCGACCGCTCGCCCGCTGCGACGTGGCTCTACCATGTCGCCCGTGCTGGTGTGGATGGACTTAGAGATGACCGGACTCGATCACACGAGCGACGTCATCGTCGAGATCGCCACCTTGGTCACCGACGACAACCTGGCGATCGTCGAAGAGGGCCCCGACCTCGTCATTCACCAGCCCGATGAGGTGCTCGACGCGATGGACCCGTTCGTGGTCGACATGCACACCCGCTCTGGCCTGCTCGACCAGATCCGGGCATCGACCATCAGCCTCGACGAGGCAGGGAACGCCACGCTCGAGTTCATCCAGCGCCACGTTCCCGAGCCAATGAGTGTGCCGCTGTGCGGCAACTCGATCGGCACCGACCGGCGGTTCCTCGCGGCATACCTCCCCGACATTGAGAACCACCTGCACTACCGCTCGATCGATGTGTCGAGCATCAAAGAGCTGGTGAAGCGTTGGTACCCAGACCTCGACGGGCGCCGCCCCCAGGGCAAGGGTGCGCACCGCGCCCTCGACGACATTCGCGCGTCGGTCGCCGAACTCGAGTTCTACCGGCAGCACGTGTTCGTCGACGCCGGTGACCTTGTTCTGCCAGAGCCGCCATCAGACGAGTCCGCCGCCACCACGACGCCCAACGCCGCCGCCGACGATGATCACCCGGCACCCACGGCGAGCGACTGAACTGGTCGCAGGCGGCGCACTCGTACTCGCCGTTGCGCTCGTGCTCGCCGCGTGCAGCGTGACGTCGAGTGAACCCGGCGTCGCTGGCCCGAACAGCCTGCCGCCCGCCGCTGCGTCGTCCGCGCTGTCGCCGCCGACGACACCGAGCTCCACTGCGGTCGCCGCCTCGCCGATCGTGATCGAACGGCTCTGGAGTCCCGAGAACGCCGTCGCCGAAATGAACGGGTCCGGGGCGTCTCCTGGGGCAGTGGTGACGGTCGACGACGAGACGCAAACGGACGCCTCATTCGACTTCGGTACCGACGGGGCGTTCACGATGCGCGTGCAGATCCTCGACGAGGGCGCCCACACCGTCTGTGTCGACGACGCCTGTGGCCGTGTGTACACCCGAGCGATCGACGCCGAGTCGATCGAGGAGGTCGAGGCCAAGATCGACGAAGCGATCGTGCTGGCCCGCGAGCGATTCGACTTCGAGGCGGCGCTGCCCGAGTGGCGCATCGAAGTTGCCGGACCCATGTCGGGTACGGGCGGGTCGACCGACGCCGAGAACAAGACGATCGTGATCCATTCGAACCGCGACCGCTCGCTTGACGAGTACGTGGTCACCGTGCTGCACGAGTGGGGACACGCGGTCGATGCGGAGTGGATGAGTGACGAGGATCGGGTCGCCTATCGAGCACTGCGTGGGATCGACGCCAGTACGGAGTGGCGCGAGCCGGGTGTCCACCAGCTCGATACGTGGGGTCTGCAACCGAGCGAGGACTTCGCCGAAGTGATGGCCGCGTACTGGACTGGCGGTGAACACGTGCCACGCACAGAGCAGCTGGCTCCGGCACCCGACGACGCCATCTTCGCCGCCGTGGTCGAACTCCTCGACGGCCGCACCTGAGCAGCAGATCAAGAGCCGGACGGCGAGGCTCCACCTGCGTCGATCTCGGTGTCGAGGACTGCGTGTCTCCAGTCCTCGACACCGAGTTGTGGCACGCGCCCGGGCTTGGAAGCGGACGCATTCATTGATGCCCTAACTGTGGCCGTTGGCGTCGATGACGAGGTGGGTGGTGGCGTGGGTGTAGATGCAGGTGCTGTTGTTGGTGCCGATGCGGGTGAGCACCGCGTTGGGTGTGGTCACGCCGGGTTGGTAGTTGAGGTTGGAGGCGGTGGGTCGTGGTGTGCCGCAGGGGTACACGGTGATGAAGCCTCGGGCCTCG
>JBCCVW010000326.1:0-2781 GCA_039194665.1 Actinomycetota bacterium | reverse complement strand
TCCAACGGTCCACGAACTCGTCGTCGATGACGACGTCGATGTTGGGATCCTCGATGAGCATGCAAAGCGCGAGTTGCGCAGGGCGATGCTCACCGCGGTGTGTGTTCCGGGATATCAGGTGCCGTTTGGTTCGCGCGAGATGCCGGTTGCCCGCGGATGGGGTTCTGGCGGTCTGCAGATCACCCTTGCCCTCGTCGATGAACGCGACGTGGTGAAGGTCATCGACCAGGGTGACGACGAAGGCGTCAACGCCGTCAACCTCCGACGGCTGATCTGTTCGACGACGGGCGCCGACGAGACCAGCGAGGTCGACGAAGCGACCGTGATCCAGACGCGCCACCGCATCCCCGAAGACCCGATCCGGTCGGATCAGACGCTCGTCCTCCAGGTTCCCGTGCCAGAGCCGCTCCGCGGTGTCGAACGCAACATGGCCGAATTGTCGCGGATGCATGCCGAAGCCGACTACGCGCGCATGTGGGTGAGCCTCTACGAGGACAAGGTGCGCAATGGCGTGATCACCAAGTCGACCGGCTATCCGTGCTTCGTCGGTGGGCGCTATGTGATCGCGACCACACCGATTCCACGTTGGGACGTGCCGCGGCTGCATCAGTCGGCGTTTCTCTCGCTGTTCGGCGCCGGGCGGGAACGGCGGATTTACGCGGTGCCCCCCGAAACCGACGTCGAGCCATTGACGTTCGACGACGTGCCGTTCGAGGTGGAGCGAACCCCGGGGGCGTTCTGTTCGGCGTGTGGTGCCGTCGACGCGTTCCTCGTCGAGGTGCCGCCCGATTCGACCGAAGGGGAATCGCGTTGGGTGTGCAGCGACACCGCATGGTGTCGGCGCCGGCGCCGCAACGGACATCGCCCGCAACAGGAACGGCCGACATGAGCGCCGTGACCGACACCGACACGATGCTGCGCGTCGACCGACTCGGCAAGATCTTCGGCGTCCAGGACCCGGGCGCGGTTGCGCAGACCGGACCGCAGGTGGGCTCGGCCAAGTCGCCGAGCGGCGACTCGATCGTCGCCGCCTGGGATGTGTCTTTCGACGTCGCCAGCGGCGAAGCGTTCGGTGTGATCGGCGAATCGGGCTCAGGGAAGTCGACCGTGATGCGGACGATCGCTGGGGACCTCGCTGCGTCGAGTGGCGCGGTGTGGATGCGTCGACCTGACGGGTCGCTCAGCGACCTCCTCACGATGGGCGCAGCGGAGCGGCGGGCGCTGCGGATCGACGAACTCTCGGTCGTGTACCAAGACCCCGCAGAAGGCCTCGACCTGCGCGTGACGGCTGGCGGCAACATCGCCGACCGCCTGACCGCAGCCGGGTGGCGGCACTTCGGGCGTATCCGGGAGCGCGCTGCTGAGCTCCTCGACCGCACCGAGGTACCCCTGGAACGGATGGACGACCTCGTGCACACCTTCTCGGGCGGTATGCGTCAGCGCGTGCAACTCGCTCGGGCACTCGCCAACCGGCCGCCGATCGTGCTGTTCGACGAACCGACGACCGGCCTGGATGCGTCGGTCGCCGCCGGCGTCCTCGATCTGATTCGCAGTCTGCTCGAGGAGCTCGGCATCGCTGCGGTGGTCGTGTCGCACGACTTTGCCGTCATCGAGATGTTGACCACTCGGTGCATGGTGATGCACCACGGCAGAGTGATCGAGCACGGGCTCACCGATCAGCTGCTCGAGGACCCGCAAGAGGCATATACCCAACGACTCGTCGCGGCGGCCCGAGCATGAGCGAGATCCTGTCGATCCGTGGACTCGAGAAGCGGTTCACCTTGCACAACGTCGACGGGCGCACCGTCACCGGATTGCGTGGCATCGACCTCGACGTCCGGGCTGGGGAACACGTCGCGCTGGCGGGGAGCAGCGGCGCCGGCAAGTCGACACTGCTCAAGTGCGTGTACCGCACGTACCTCCCGTCGGCCGGATCGGTCGTGCTGCACTGCTCCGACGGAGCGGTCGATCTCACGGCGTTGTCCGACCCACAGCTCGCGCGTCGTCGCGGACGCGACGTCGGCTACGTGTCGCAGTTTCTGCGGGCGGAACCGCGTCGGGGGGCGCTCGACGTGGTCGCCCGTGCTGGCGTCGCGCGCGGCATGCCGCGCGACGTCGCGCTCGATGCGGCGGCGCGTTCGTTGCAGCGTCTCAACATCGACGAGTCGTTGTGGGACGTGTATGCGTCGGTCCTCTCTGGCGGCGAGAAGCAACGGGTCAACCTGGCGGCGGGGACGATCTCGCCGCCGCGCCTACTGCTGTTGGACGAGCCGGTCTCGGCGCTCGATCCGGCCAACCGCGAAGCGGCGCTCGGCCTGATCGCCGACCTCACCGCACAAGGAGTCGCTGTGCTCGCGGTCTTCCACGATCTCGATGCGATGTATCGCCTGGCATCGCGTGTCGTCGTGCTCCACGACGGCCGCGTCGCCGACGCCGGCTCGCCCGACACCGTGCTCGCCCAGCTCGAAGGAGTAGCTCGATGACAGTCGTCGACCCCGACACCACCTCGCTCGATGGGCTGCGGCCGTCGCGCACGCGCGGACCTGACGTCACCGTGACCAACGTGCGCGCCGTCGTGGATGACCATGTTGTCGACGACGCCACCGTGGTGATCCGCAACGGCGTCATCGACGCTGTAGATCAAGGTCGAACGACGGCGCCGGAAGCGATTGACGGAAACGGGTTGTACTGCATTCCCGGGGTCGTGGACACACACTCCGATGGACTGGAGAAGGAACTTCGACCACGGCCCAAGGTCGTGTTGCCCGACGACTTCGCGCT
>JBCCVW010000325.1:0-2797 GCA_039194665.1 Actinomycetota bacterium | reverse complement strand
CTCGGACTGCTCGGCCCCAACGGCGCCGGCAAGACGACGACGATCAACGTGTTGTCCACCTTGCTGCGGCCCGACTCCGGGTCGGCACGGGTCGCCGGTCTCGATGTAGTCGACGATGCCGAGCGGGTCCGTCAGCACATCGCATTGACCGGGCAGTTCGCCGCGCTCGACGAAGTGCTCACCGGACGCGAGAACCTGCGCCTCTTCGGCCGCCTGCGCGGACTCGACCGTGGGGCGGCGCGCTCGAAAGCCGACGAGCTGCTCGAACGGTTCTCGCTCAGCGACGCTGGCGATCGCCCGGTGTCGACGTACTCCGGGGGTATGCGCCGCCGTCTGGACCTGGCGGCCAGCCTCGTCGTGCCGGCGTCGGTGCTCTTCCTCGATGAACCCACGACCGGGCTCGACCCACGCAGCCGCACCGAGTTGTGGGACGTGGTTCGCGACCTTCGACGCGACGGCCTCACGATCGTGCTGACGACCCAATACCTCGAAGAGGCCGATCAGCTCGCCGAACGCATCGTTGTGATCGACACGGGCGATGTGGTCGCATCCGGTACGCCCGACGAGCTCAAGGCGATGACCGGTGGACACTCGGTGGTGGTCATCCCGCTCGATCCAGCGGATGGCCGGGCACTCGGCAACGCGTTGTCACCGGTGGGCGACACCAACGTCGATGAACGAACGGGCGCGGTGACGCTGCTCGATACCGCAGCGCCACAACTTCCCGAGGTGGTACGCATCGTCGACTCGACGAAGCTCGAGATCTCGGACCTCTCGCTTCGCCGGCCAACCCTCGATGAGGTGTTCCTCCAGCTGACGGATCATTCCACCGAGGCCCCAACGGCGGTGTCCGCCGATCCCGTGGGTACTGAACGGAGTGTGTCATGACGTCGCTGGCCGCCGACAGTGCGCTGCTCGGTGGGCGCGCCGTGATGAAGATCTCGCGCAACCCGGCGTCGATCATGGGCGCGATCCTGTTCCCCCTGCTGTTCTTCTTGTTGTTCAACGTGACGATGCGGCGGATCATGGAGGCGCAGGGTTTCGATTACGTGCAGCTCCTTCCGTCGGCGATCGTCGTGCAAGCGATGTTGTTCGCCGCCATGTCGTCGGCGTACTACGTCGCCGACGATCGTGTCAGCGGTGTGCTGCAGCGTTTGCGCTCGATGCCGATCCACCGCGGCGCCCCCATGATGGGCCGGGCGGTTGGCGACGTCGTGCGCGCTGCGGTGTCACTCGTGGTGCTGCTCGTGGTGGGCGTGGCCACCGGCATGCGGTTCAACGCAGGCATCGCGTGGCTCCCGGTGTACGTCGGGGTGGCGTTGTTGTTCGCCGTCGGTGCTGCGCTCGCGATGGGGCTGCTCGGCTACATCGCCGGGTCACCAGAGAGCGCGGTGTCGATCGCCACCATCCCGTACTTGCCGCTGCTCATGCTGTCGAGTGCGTTCGTGCCCGTCGAGGACTTTCCCGGCTGGCTCCAGCCGTTCGTCGAGTGGCAGCCCGTCACCGCCGTGATCGATGCCCTGCGGGCGCTCACTGGCGATGGGGACATCAGCTCGACCGTGAGCCGCAGTGTCGGCTGGTCGATCGGTTTTCTGGTGGTGTGCGGGTACCTCGGAACACGGGCGATGAGGAAGGCGTCATGACCACAATCGCTGCCGCTGCTCCGACGATCGATCCGCCGAGCCGAGCCTCGGCGTACGCGGCCTTCACCAGTCGGTCGGTCCTGCGATTCGTGCGGCGACCGTTCACGATCGTGTCGACGCTGGCCTTTCCGATCCTGCTGTTGCTCACGATGCTCGCAGTGTTCTCGTCGGCGATCGAGGCGTTCGAGGATGGGCCATACGCACAACGACTCGTCCCCGGCCTCACCGTATCGGCCATCATGTTCGGCTCGATCGGTACCGCGATCGGCATGTTCGAAGATCTGCGCGGTGGTTACATGGATCGAGTTCGGTCACTCCCGGTCGCCCCGTCGGGCCCGCTCGTTGGCACCGTTGCGGCTGAAGTGGTGCGCGCCATCGTTGCGGTGGCCGTGCTGGTCGCGCTCGGTTATGTGTTTGGTTTCCGCTTCGAGAATGGTGTCGGCCCAGCCATCGGGTACGTGCTCGTCGCGATGTTGTGTGCGGTGAGCGTCGCCTGGATCGGCATGGCGATGGCCACGTCGGCAGAGACACAAGAGGGGCTCGGCCCACCCCTGAACGCACTGTTTCTGGTGCTGCTGTTCTTCTCCCAGGGGCTCGTGCCGCTCGAGGCGTATCCCGGCTGGGCGCAGCCCATCGTCCGCGCCAACCCGGCGACCGCCTATGTGCAATCGCTGGATCATCTGGCCCGCGGCGGCGACCTCGTCCGGCCAATTGCGTACGCGTTGTTGTGGTCGGCGGCGCTCATCGCCGTGTTCGGCACGCTGGCGATCCGCCGGCTTGCTCGAGCGTCGGCGCACTAGGGGTCTCGCCGCCTCGCTGCTAACTGCGGTCGGCGGCCGTTCAGCGAGCCGCCGCCCAGCGCGACCACAGGTCGGCGTAGACGCCGCCGCCGTTGACGAGATCGTGGTGCGGCCCGACTTCGACGATCCGCCCGCTCTCCATCACGACGACGCGATCGGCGCGTGCGGTGACGTCGAGACGATGGGCGATGGTCACCACGGTCCGGCCGGCAAACGCCGTATCGAGGTGTGCTTCGGTCTCGGCAGCGGCGAATGGGTCGAGATCGGCAGTCGCCTCATCGAGTACGACCACGGAGGGGTTCGCGCACACCACGCGGGCGAGGGCGACCTGTTGTGCCTGGGGTGCGGTGAGGT
>JBCCVW010000324.1:0-2807 GCA_039194665.1 Actinomycetota bacterium | reverse complement strand
GTGAGCATCGTGCCCTCCGCCGAGTCGGTCGTGTGAACGGTCATGACCCAAGTGAACAACCTGGAGCGCACACCAGGTCAATAACGATTTGCTCGGCCTTGCGGTAGTTCGGTGGTTGGCCACGGCTGGACGGCCTCGCGCCAGCACGGCCGCCCTGGCGGGCAACCGTGCGGCCGCGCTAGAGCGCGTGCACGGGTTCAGGTGGGCGAGCGCCATGGGCGCGAGCTCGGGAGGCGAAGGGAAGCCCGCCAGGGCGACCGAGCCCGTTAGGACGGCCAGGGGGCGTCGCCGTTGGCGATGGCGGCGATCTGGTCGAGGGTGTAACTCTCGAGGTAGGCGCGCATGTGCTCGCCGGCGAGGTCCCAGATCTGTAGTAGGACGCACTGGCCTTCGTGGTCGCACGCGCCGTCCTGGTGTGGTTGCCCGAAGTCACCAAGCGTGATCGGGCCATCGACAGCCGAGACGATTTCGCTGAGCCGGATTTCTGCTGGCGGTCGCGCCAGCACGTACCCGCCGCCCACGCCGCGCTTGGAGCGCACCAGTCCGGCGCCTTTGAGGGCAAGCAGAATCTGTTCGAGGTATGGCTGGGGGAGTGCGGTTCGATCGGCGATGTCGCGCACCGACGTCGGTCCGCCTTCGTCGATGTGCAAGGCCAGCGACAACAGCGCCCGACAGGCGTAGTCACCTCTGGTGGAGATCCGCACGGGGCCAACATAACGACTCCATCGGAGCGACCCCGCAATGTGGATCGGCGATCGCTGCTCGACGAGGACGTGTCGCCGAATGCGGTCGCTCGGTGTTGTCGATTGGCCGCCGACGTGCTCAACTTGCACGCCGTGACCGACGGCGGGCCGATCGTTCCCGACTACGGCGGGCCCAACCTGCGCGGCATCATCCCGGCGCTGTTGGGTCCGACCGGCGATTCGATGCCAGGGTGGATCCCCGCCGCCGCGGCCGAGGCCGACACCGTGGTGCTGTTGGTGCTCGACGGACTGGGGTGGGACCAATTCGACGTCCGGCGCGCGCACATGCCCACGCTCGCCGGTTTCCAAGGCGGCTCCATCCAATCGGTGGCGCCGACGACGACGGCAGCAGCGCTGACGTCGATCACCACCGGATTGCCGCCGAGCGAGCACGGCATCGTCGGCTACCGCTTCGCGTTCGGCAGCGAGGTGATCAACGGGTTGCGATGGACCGTTGGCGACACGAGCGTCCGCCGCTCGCATCCGCCGGGTGAGGTGCAGCCGTTCCCGCCGTTCCTCGGGCACGCCGTTCCGGTGATCAGTCCGGCCGAGCTGCATCCATCAGCGTTCAGTGAGGCCCATCAGCGCGGTGGGATCCCGGTCGGCTACCGCAGTCCCTCGTCGATCGCCGTCGAGGTTGCCGAACAGATCGCCCGCGGTGAACAGCTCATCTACTGCTACTACGGCGGTATCGACAAGATCGCCCACGAGCGTGGATTCGGGCCGTTCTACGACGCCGAGCTGCGGTTCTCTGATGCGATCGTGGCCGAGATCTTGGCGGTGCTGCCGGCTGGCGCTGCGCTGTTGGTCACCGCCGATCACGGCCAGGTCGACGTCGGCGAGCGGGTGCTGCACCCCAGCGACGCCCTTCTCGACCGCGTGGAGTTGCAATCGGGCGAAGGCCGGTTCCGGTGGCTGCATGCACGACCGGGCGCCGTCGATGACTTGGCGAATGCTGCCGCCGACGAGTTCGGCGACGTGGCCTGGGTGGCCACGCGAGAGCAGGTCATCGACGAGGGGTGGTTGGGGCCCGTGATGTCGGCACCGGTAGCCGGGCGCCTCGGCGACGTTGCGCTGGCAGCGCGTGCGCCGGTGAGCTTCTACGAGAAAGCCGACTCTGGGCCGTTCGAACTGGTCTGCCGTCACGGATCGTTGACCGCTGCTGAGGTCGACGTGCCGCTTCTCGCCCACGCTGTCTGAGGGGTCGCGCACAATGCCCGCGCGGACGCTAGAACAGAGGGATGTCCGACAGCCCTGACGCCGCGTCCGCTCCGATTCGTCCCGATGGGGTCGAGCCGCCGGTCGACGGTGTCGCGGCAGTCGCTGCCGCCGCAAGCGGCGCTGGCGAGGCAGCGGCCGACGAGGGGCAGGGTGGCGCGATCACCGAGCCCGCCAAGGTCATGCGCATCGGCTCGATGGTCAAGCAGATGCTTGAAGAAGTTCGTTCATTGACGCTCGACGAGGCGTCGCGCGAGCGGCTGGCCGAGATGTACGAGCGGTCGGTCACCGAGCTTGCCGAGGCCTTGTCGCCGGACCTGGCCAACGAGCTGTTCAGCCTGGCGTTGCCGTTCGGTGGTGATGAAACGCCCACCGAGGCAGAGTTGCGCGTTGCTCAGGCGCAGCTGGTCGGCTGGCTCGAAGGGCTGTTCCACGGCATCCAGGCGACCTTGATGGCCCAGCAGTACGCCGCTCGCCAGCAGCTCGAACAGATCCGTCAAATCCCCCAACAGGGCCAACCGCCGGCCGCTGGTGGCGAGCACTCCGGTGTCTACCTCTGACCCGACGCGTCGCACGTAGCACTCGATGGCCGACTCGTTCACCCATCTTCACGTCCACACCGAATTCTCCATGCTCGACGGCGCAGCGCGCCTCGACGAGTTGGTGGCGAAGGCCGTCGAGGACGGCCAGCCAGCGATCGGGATCACCGATCACGGCAACATGTACGGCATCCTCGACTTCTACAAGGAGTGCCACCAGCAGGGGATCAAGCCGATTATCGGCACCGAGGCCTACATGGCCCACGACCATCGCAGCGAGCGGCCGGCGCGCCGAGGACGAATCGAC
>JBCCVW010000323.1:0-2865 GCA_039194665.1 Actinomycetota bacterium | reverse complement strand
CTCGGCGGGCGGTACCTCGTTGTTCGTCAGCATGGTGGCGGTCGGACTCTTGCTCAGCGTGACCCGCCGCATTGCAAGGACGTGAGCTCGCCGCCCGCCGCTCGAATCTTCGCCGTCATCGCCGGTGGGGGCACTGCCGGCCACGTCCTGCCGGCGCTGGCGGTTGCTGAGGCGCTCGTCGCTCGGGGCTACCCAGCCGAAGAGATCCACTACGTCGGCGCGCAGCGCGGCGTCGAGACCGAGATGTTGCCCGAGTCGCCGTTTGCGCACACCTTCTTCAATGTCGACGGACTGCAACGTTCGCTTGGTCGCGACGCCTTGCGCCGCAACGCATCCTTCGGCCCGAAGATGGCGCGTAGCACGCGCGCGGCCACCCGACTCCTGCGCAAGCTCCGACCGCGGGTCGTCGTGTCGGTCGGGGGGTACGCCAGCCTGCCCCCGGTGTTCGCCGCCCGCCGGCTCGGGATCCCAGTCGTGGTGGTGTCATACGACCGCACGCCGGGTCGGGCCAGCCGCCTTGCTTCCCGATGGGCCGCAGCGTCGGCAGTGGCCTTCGATCGATCGCCGCTCCCGCGCGCGACGGTGACCGGTGCGCCGGTTCGCCAACGCATCCTCGACGTCGATCGAGTTGCGGATCGATCGGCGGCACGAGCGGCGCTGGGCATCCCCGATGATCGCTTCGTCGTCGGCGTGATGGGCGGCTCGCTCGGCTCGGGCGTGCTCAACAGTGCCGTGCGGCAGTACGTCGCCGAACGCACCAACGATGGTCAACTCGCCGTCCGCCACGTCGCCGGCGCTCGGTTTCTCGATGACACAGCCGTCGCGGAGAGCGACGCAGTTGACACAGCCGTCGCGGAGAGCGACGCAGTTGACACAGCCGCCGCGGAGAGCGACGTGGGCGATCGAGTGGTCCACCAGGTCGTGGGCTTCGAGCCTGACATGGCGTCGATGTACGCGGCGGTCGACGTGTTCGTCGGCCGCGGCGGTGCCTCGACCGTGCACGAGGTCGCGGTCACGGGCACGCCAGCGTTGCTCGTTCCGTGGGCGGGCGCGGCCGATGACCATCAGACCGACAACGTGCAATGGCTCGCCGAGGTCGGCGGGGCGCTGCTCATCGCCGAGCGCGATGTCGGCACGGTCGGTGAAGAGATCGAGCGTCTCCGCCGCGACGACGATGCCCGGCGGAACCTCGGTGCCGCCGCCGCCCGTCGCGGCGATCTTCACCGTTCCGGTGCATTGGCCGATCTCATCGAGCGGATCGCCATAGCATCGGAACACGCGTGACCAGTCTTCTCGACGACCCAGTGGCGAGTAGCCCTCCGACGCCACCGCTCGACCTCTCGATTCCGCATCGACTCCATCTCGTGGGTGTTGGTGGCCCAGGGATCAGCGCGCTGGCGATCACCCTCGCCGAGATGGGCCATCACGTCTCCGGCTCGGACCTGCGTGGTCACCCGGTGCTGGAACGGTTGCGCGCAGCGGGCGTCACCACTCATGTCGGCCACGACCGCGCTCTCGTGCATGGTGTCGACGCCGTCGCCGGTTCGACGGCGATCCCGACGACCAACATCGAGCTCGACGAGGCGCGCCGGACCGGCGTGCCGGTGCTGAGCCGTGCCGGAATGCTCGCCTCGATCTGTGCACGTGCGCAGTCGCTCGCCGTCGCCGGCACGCATGGCAAGACCACGACCACCTCGATGCTCATGCTGATACTTGCCGAAGCTGGACTGCGGCCGAGTTTCATCGTCGGAGGCGACGTCGCCGACCTCGGAACCGGTGCCCAGTGGACTGGCCGGGAATGGCTCGTGGTCGAGGCCGATGAGAGCGATGGCACACACCTCGAACTTCCGCTGTACGGCACGATTCTGACCAATGTCGAGGTCGACCACCTCGACCACTTCGGCTCGTTCGACGAGGTGGTGGCCAGTTTCGACCGGTACATCGCTCAAGTGCCCGGCCCCAGCGTGGTCTGCGCCGATGATCCCATCGCCCGCGAGATCGGCGTGCGGCACGGCGCCACCACCTACGGACTGCACACTGACGCCGACGTGCGCGTCGTCGACGTCCGGCCGATCGGTGGCGCGTTCACCTTCGGCGTCGAGCACCGGGGGAAGCGGATCGGCGACATCGAGCTGCCGTTACGTGGCATCCACAACGTGGTCAATGCCGCCGGTGCAATCGCGCTCGCGCTCGAGATCGGCGTCGACATCGATTCGGCGGCGCGTGCGCTGGCTCGTTTCGGGGGTGTCGCCCGGCGGTTCGACATTCGTGGCTCCGACGGCGGGGCAGTGTTCGTCGACGACTAAGGCCACCTACCGAGCGAGATCGCCGCAGTCATCGACGCCGCGCGGCACTCCGGTGACCAGTGGTCCCGAGTGATCGTCGTGTTTCAGCCGAATCGGTTCAACCGCATCGCCGAAATGTGGGCGGAGTATCGCGATGCGTTCGCTGCCGCCGATCTCGTGGTACTCACCGACATCTACTCCTCTGGGACGACACCGATCCCCGGCGTGACCGGGAAGCTGATTGTCAACGCCGTCGCCGAGGCACACCCTGAACAGCGGTTGGTGTGGTTACCCCGCCGCGACGATCTGGTCTCCTTCGTCGCCGGCGAAGCGCGGGCGGGCGACGTGGTGATCTCGATGGGTTGTGGTGACATCGCCACGTTCCCCGAGGAGGTGATCGATGCCCGCCGCGCTCGCTGACTCGGTCGTCGTCGCAGCGGAGGTGCTCGGTGACCGGGCGCGCATCGACGTCCCCCTCGGTCCGCTCACGACCTACCGGGTGGGGGGATCGGCGGCGGTGTTCGTCGAGGCGTCAGGTCTCGACGATCTCACCGCGGTGGCCGATGCTCACGCGCAGTCG
>JBCCVW010000322.1:0-2897 GCA_039194665.1 Actinomycetota bacterium | reverse complement strand
CTCGGGTCGCGCCGCAGGTACCCCAGCCGCTGCAGCGTATTGAGGTGGGTGTGCACCGTGGACGGTGAGGTGAGGCCGACCGCATCGCCGATCTCGCGCACCGATGGGGGGTATCCACGCTCGCGGATCTGCGACTCGATGTACTCGAGGATCTCGCGCTGACGGGCACTGATGTTCGGTGACATGGGAACATGCTACGGAGGCGCACAATCGATGTCAAACATCTGTGCCCCTCGCTACACATTGCCAACATTCGTTCGAATGCAGTTGACAACAGGTGTTCGGTATCGGCACACTATCGAACGTGCGTTCTTCGAACTTCCGTTCCCCGGTGATCGATCACCGCCCGCCGCCCCCCGGCGAGCGGCGATCCGCCCGTGGACGATGCCGCCGCCACACCCGTCAGCACGCTGACGGGCCGGCAGGCGGCGGCGAACGGCATCACCTGGACCGTGGTGCCGCCGATCCGAATTTCGCACTGCGGCGCTCGGTCGCCGCCACGCTGGCCATCGCCGTCCTGCTGGCGATCGGCTGCGCGGTGATGTCGCTGACCGGTCTCGGGAGCCCACCTGCCGTGGCCTCCGAGACCGGATCGGCGGCGAGCGCATCGGGCAACGCGACCTACGTAGCGCCAGTGCACGTCGTCGCTGCCGGCGACACCTTGTGGTCGATCGCCGAACAACATCGCGGGTCGATGAGCGTGGTCGACTACGTCGATCGTTTGATCGATCTGAACGGCGGCACCACCGTGCACGTCGGCCAGTTCGTCACCTTGCCGGCAGCGCCGTAGCCGCGCTGACCCGGTCGGCGAGGCCGAGCGCAATCCGCTCAGACGAGGGAACGTCGCCACCGGGTGAACACGTACGACTCGGCGTCGACGTATATCTGCGCTAGCTCCAGTTGGTGATCCACGACTGTTGCGCCGCGCGTCAGCCGCGGGCCGTCGCCACCCACCAATCGAGGCGACATGGTGAGGTTGAGCTCGTCGGGTGCGCCTGCATCGAGGACGGCACCATTCAACCGCGAGCCACCCTCAGCAGAGATGTGGTCGTAGCCCAGTCGCCCGAGTTCGTCGATCGCTCGCCCGATGTCGACCCGCCCTGACCCGGCGCGTATGACGTCGACGCCCTCGGGCACGTCGGCGTCATCGGTGGTCACGAGGAAGCCGTCGCCGCTGGCAAACGGATCGGCGTCGAGGTCGAGATCGAGCGACGACGTCACCACAGCGATCCGCTGCCCGGCGCGTGAGGCCCGTCGATACCCGCCGATGCGCACGGTGCTGGCGCCGACGAGCACCACGTCGGCGAGCGTGCGCGCCTGGCGTAGCACGGCCGCATCCGTAGCGTTGGGTAGTGGTGTGGACTCGTCATCGATCGAGGTCGATCCGTCGAGCGAGGAGATCATCGTCAACGCCACGTACGCCCGCCCGGTGCGGCCATGATGCTCGGCGACATCGGCCAAGGGGGCGCCGTACGCATCGGCGACGGTCGTATTGGCCGGACCGTCGGGGGAGAGCCGCAGCAGTTCCACGAGCGCCGACCCTAGGCGGGAACGGCAAGCAGGCACCGTGACGACATCGAATGGCCCGGTGATCGAGCAGCGGGTCTGACCGCAGCTCGTCGGAAGCGATCTGGGACAATCGGGCCATGACCACGACCGATGATGCTCCGACCCGCACAGCGATTCGCACGTGTCCACTGTGCGAGGCGGGGTGTGGTCTGGAGATCACCGTGCGCCGCGACGACGACGGCGTCGAGCGGGTACAGCGGATCCGCGGCGACCGTGACGACGTGTTCTCCGGCGGCTTCATTTGTCCCAAGGGCTCGACCCTGAAGCACCTGCACGAAGACCCCGATCGCCTGCGCGCGCCGATGGTGAAGCGCGATGGCGTACATGTCGAAGTCACATGGGACGAGGCTTGGGCCGAGGTGGCGCGCCGCTTCGGCGACTACCTCGAGCGGCATGACCGGACCACGCTGGCGGCGTACGTGGGCAACCCCACCGTGCACAGCTTGTCGGGGCAGACGTTCTCGCGGGTGCTGCTCACGGGTCTCGGAACGCGTCAGCGGTTCAGTGCGTCAACCGTCGATCAAATGCCCCGCCACGTGGCCGCTGGCGCCGTGTTCGGGTCGCCCGCTGCGATCCCGGTCCCCGACCTCGATCGCACCGACTACCTGCTGATGCTCGGCGCGAACCCGTATGCCTCGAACGGCAGCGTCTGCACTGCACCCGACTTCCCGGGGCGGGTGGCGGCGATCCGCGAGCGCGGCGGCAAGGTCGTGGTGGTCGACCCTCGCCGGTCGAAGACCGCAGAGGAAGCCGACGAGTGGCTGGCGATCCGCCCTGCGACCGACGCGCTGCTGCTCGCCGCGATCGCCGAGCACCTGCTGTCGTCGGAGCGTGCCGCCCCGGGAGCACACCTCGCCGGGCATGTCGCCGATCACGACGCGCTGGCGCCTGCGCTGGCGCCGTTCACGCCCTACGCAGTCGCGGCGGCGACCGGCATCGACGCAGACACGATCCGCCGGATCGCCGAGGAGCTCGCCGCGGCGCCGACTGCCGCCGTGTACGGCCGCATCGGCACGACGACGACCGAGTTCGGCTCGACTGCGTCGTGGTTGATCGACGTCGTCAACTATCTCACCGGCAACCTCGACCGCCCGGGTGGCTCGATGTTCACGACGCCGGTTACCGGCGGGCCGACCACGAACGGGCGGCCGGGTGTTGGTCGCGGGTTCACGACCGGGCGTGGCCACAGCCGGGTGAGCGGGCATCCCGAAGTGATGGGCGAGTACCCGGTGGCTGCGTTGGCCGAGGAAATCACTACCGCCGGTGAGGGCCAGGTACGAGGACTGATCACGTTCGCCGGCAACCCGGATGGCGATGACGCAGGCCGT
>JBCCVW010000321.1:0-2943 GCA_039194665.1 Actinomycetota bacterium | reverse complement strand
GTCGTGGTTGTTCAACGTCCATGCCGGCGGAGCTGCCGACAGCGAGTACGCACGCATCGGGTCGTCGACGGCACGACGCATCGAGGCGCCCTCCCATGGCGACAGCATCAGATCGAAGGCGAAGGCCTGGTGGAATTGATCCGGTTGTGTGAACTCGGCCATCAGCTCGGGCTGTCTGACGAGATACGCCTCGGCGACCATCATCAGCTGGCGACCGTGTTGATGTGCATACCGATCGATCACCTGGCGCCAGTTGCGCCACACGTCGTGGCCCTCCTGGCGGAAGATCGTGAACTCGTTGGCCCACGGGATCTGCAGCGGATCGAGATCCGGCGGGTCGACCACTTGATCTGGAAGATCCGGGTGTTTGCCGACGGGCTGGATCGCGTCGACACGAAACCCATCAACGCCGCGTTCGAACCAGAATTCGAGCACCTCGGCGAACATCTCGATGACGTCGGGGTTCGTGTGGTTGAAGTCGGGTTGGTACGGGCTGAACGTGCCGAGGTACCACTGCGTGTCGTCGCCGGACGCACCTGCGTCGGCGGCGGGGGTCCAGGCCGAACCGCCGAACCCGGCGAGCCAGTTGTTCGGCGGACCGACGGCGCCCGACGCGTCGTGGCGGCCGTCGCGGAACCAGAATCGGTCGCGTTCTGCGCTGCCGGGCGGCGAGGCCAGCGCCGCCCGGAACCACGGGTGCTGGTCGCTGCAGTGGTTCGGGACGATGTCCATCAACACTCGCAAGGAGCGTTCGTGCGCTGCGGCGACGAGCGCGTCGAAGGTGTCGAGTGTCCCGTAGTCGGGGTCGATCGAGAAGTAATCGCTCACGTCATACCCGTGGTCGCGTTGCGGCGACGGGTAACACGGGTTGAGCCAGATGCCGTCCGCGCCGAGCGCGGCGACGTGGTCGAGATGTTGGGCGATGCCGTGGAGATCACCGACGCCGTTGCCAGTCGAGTCGGCGAACGATCGCACGTACACCTGATAAATCAGCGCGTCCTGCCACCACGGACGGCCTGTGTCGGCGAACGCGCCACCGTTCGATGTGTCGTGCGCCGCTCCGTGCCCGGTGTTGTGCGCGGTCACGGGTGCGGTCATGTGATGGTGATCCGGACGCGTTCGTGAATCGCCTCGGCAGACGCAGCAATCACCAACTCGTACTCACCTGGATCGACCACCCAATCGTGCGTCGGCGGATCCCAGTGGGAGAACGCGTCGACACCGAACACCAGATCCACGTCGGTGGCGGCCCCGGCAGGAAGCACTCGCTTGGCGAATGCCCGCAGTTCCTTCGGCGGGCGTACCGCCACCGGGTCGATCGGTGCCACGTAACCCTGCACCACCACAGTCGTCGCCCGATCGCTGGCGGTGATCGGCACCGTCACGATGATCGGCGCGGTGGCGAGCGCCTCGCGGTCGACGGCCGTGGTCGACACGCGCGCGGCGCCCCAGGAGGCGTCGCCGTAGCTCAGCCCATGCCCGAACGGAAAACGTGTCGGTAGCTCGCGGGCGTCGTAGCCCCGGTACCCCATGAACAGCCCCTCCCCGTAGCGCTGGGTCGAGCCGCCCGCCGCGTCGTGGTCGGGCTGGTGGTGGAGGTACGCCGGATGATCTGCGAGCCGTCGAGGAATGCTGATCGGCAGCCGGCCGCCGGGGTCGGCGTCGCCGAGCAGGACGTCGACGAGCGCCTCGGCCTGCTCTTGGCCAGCAAAGAACGACGTCAACACTGCGGGCGCGCCGCCGTGCGGCGCATCGACGCCGGCCCAGTCCATCGTCACGGGCGATCCGCTGTTGACGATGACTGCGGTGTTGGGATTCGCCGCTGCGACGCGTTCGACCAGCTCGTTCTGGCGGCCGGGCAGATCCATGGTGGTGCGATCGAATCCCTCGGTCTCCCACTCGTCGTTGGTGCCGACCATGACGATCGCTGCGTCGGCTGCGGTCGCTGCAGCGACGGCCCGGTCGAGCAGCGCCTCGTGATCTTCGTGTGGCCGGAAGCCGACACGAAATGCGGCGAATCCGTTGCCTGCCGCCGTCGCCCAGTCGACCTCCACATCGATCGGCTCGCCGGCCCGCATGTCGACCTCAGCCGTGACCTCGATGCTGCCGAAGCCGAAGAACTCGGTACTGCGCGGCAGTTCCCCGTTTGGGTCATCGGCGATGACCGTGCCACCGACGCGCGCCACGATCGGCCCGGTCGACACCACACCGACAGTGTGCTTGCCGTCCATCTCGGGGACGAATCGGCCGCGAACTCGAGCCGAGAACGCACGCGGATCGACTCCGTCGGGCACCGAGCCGAAGAACCGAACGAGCGATGTCGGTGCGGGTTGGGTGAGTTCGGTCGGGCCCGACCAGTCGGTGCCGTTGACGTACTCGATCTCCATGCCGGTGGTCCGGCCAGACTCGCGCTCGACCGATTCGGGCGGCAGCAGCTGGCTGCCGCGGGCCAATGGTGTCAATCGGTCGATGCGTACGCCCGGCTCGTAGACCACGTCGACGTCGTGCGCTGTGGCGGGGCCGATGCGCTCCTCGATTGCGGTCTGCAGTGTTCGATGTCCGAGCGGTACCAAGCTCGCCGAGCCGCCTCCCATCGATCGGTCGATCGCCGCGTTCGGTCCGATCAGCGCCACCTGGTTGATCGAGTCGACGTCGAACGGCAGCACGCGGCTGCCGTTGCGGTCGTCGTTGCGCAGCAGCACCGTGCCGCCGATTGCGGCCCGCCGCGTGAGCGCGCGTTCGCCGGGATCGTCGACACTGATTTCCTCGGTGTCGGCCGAACGCTCGTCGGCATGCACCCGGTTGGCGAGCACCAGCACGTCGCGCACCAGCTCGTCGACCCGTGCCTCGGTGACGTTGCCCGACTCGACCTCATCGACGAGGTAGCGGCCGTACACCCGCACCGGTGCTGGCATCTCGATGTTCAGGCCAGCGTGGGCAGAG
>JBCCVW010000320.1:0-3031 GCA_039194665.1 Actinomycetota bacterium | reverse complement strand
GTGATACTCCTCGTCGGTTTCTTCGTGATGTCGGTGGTTGGAGACGTGCTGTCGAACAGCGGCCGACACGCTAACGCCAATTTCCGACCAATGCGATCGGGAATTGGCGAACCGTCGACGATCGCACCACAAGTAGCCTGGGGTGGATGAGCATTCCCGTTGCGATCGACGAACTGCACGCGGCGACCGCCGAGCGAGGATTCGCCTACCTCCTCACGGTGCGCGACAGCCAGACGCCCCACGTCGTGGCGGTCGATCCCCAGTGGGCAGATTCGCAGCTGGTGATGAGTGTCGGTCGCGGTACGGCCGCGAACGCGCGGGCGCGTACCAACATCACGCTGTGCTACCCGCCAGCCGATGACGATGGCTATTCGCTGATCGTCGATGGCACTGCCGCGGTCGACGCCGACGAGGTGCTCAGCTTCACTCCGACTGGCGCCGTCCTGCATCGGCCGGCAGCGCCCGGATCAACCGGCGCCACTGGGTGCAGTAACGACTGCCTCCCGGTCGGTGCCGCCGAGCCGACGACCTGAACCCCCGCTGTCACTCGCCTCGTTAGCGCTGGTGACCGTTCGGCCCGCGGGCACAACGGTCAGCGTTCGGCGAGCTCCAGGCGCACGGTGTTCAGCGGGCCGCGCGTGACCTCGGAGGTCACCGGCCGGCGTTCGCCACCCAGCCACACGGCAACCTCGCCGCCGGCTTCGATGTTGGCCAGCCACTGCGAATTGGAGCGCACGGTGCTTACCTCGATGCGATCGCCGAGGCGTGTGGCCAGCAGCGGCACCCGCCGTGGCTCACCGCTGCGACGGCCGGTGGTTTCGACCACGACGGCGCCGGCTCCGATCGGCAATGGATTCCCCACGCCTGCTTGCACGGCCGGGCGGACCACAGAGTTGAGGGCGCGAAATGCGCGCTGCGGGTCGGGGAGTGACACGACGTCAGCCCATCTGAGTGGTCGAGGTGATGTCGACCACCATGACCACCCGCTCATCACCGGGCTGATGGAAGGGGTACGCGTCGGCATCCATGTATTTCTTGGCCATCGAGTCGATGAACGTGTTCGTCGAGTCGTCGTCGACACGCTCCACCGTCCCGCGCATCTCGAGATAGCGGTACGGGTTCTCGGGGTCGATGCCCGAGATGGCGATCGCCGGGTTCTTGGTCAGATTGCGGTACTTCTGACGGCCTTTCGTGAGGGAGAACACGAACTTGCCATCGGCCCAGCCGCCCCACACCGGGGTGGACTGGAGTTCGCCGTTCGGCCCTGTGGTGGCGATGTGCCAGAAGGTTCGCTTGTCGAGAAGATCGGTGTAGTCGGCGGGAACGCTCATAGGCAGTGCAACCGTGCGCGCACAACGATCATTCCGCCCGACCGGTGCTGAGTGTTCAGCTGCTCGGGGGACGCCACATCGGCCACAGGGCCGGACCATCGGGAAGGTCGATCTGGCCGATCGCCTCGAAACCATGCCGTTCGTACAAGGCCCGGCTCCGCGGCGTGGTCGCTTCGAGGTAGGCCGCCTCGTGATTGGCGTCGGCCGCTTCCAAGGCGTGATCGAGCAGCGCACCACCCAGTCCTTGCCCTTGACCCGCGGCGCGGACGCCGATGGCGAAGAGGTAGCGGTGCGGTTCCGTCGGCACATGTGGAACCACCAGCTCAGCGAACTGCAAGCCGCGCTCCATATCGCCACCGACCGCTGCGGCGTAGGCGGCACCGTGTTCGGTCCAGAACTCGTCGCCCAGATGCGTGCCAACCGGCATCCACAGCGCGGCGGCTTTGCCATCGATGATCTGCGACTCCCCATGGTGCAGGTAACCGTGCTCGGCGAAGTACCGATACGACGCCTCGTTCTGGCGGTCGCGCAATGACTCGTCGGTGTAGAGCCAGGCCGCCAATGGGTCCTTGGCGAACGCCTCGGCCAGGGTGGTGGCGACCTCGTCGAGGTCGTCGATCGTTGCGGTACGAATGTCCACCGACATCGGGCCAGTGTGGCATGAGTCAAGCGCGTGGCCCCTCAGCGGCACGGCTCGCATCGTGGGACTCATCGTGCACCCAACGAACGAGGTCGCTCGGGGCTAAGGCGTGGGCACGTTGGTCGTAGTGCGCCAGGTCGTGCGCGGAGAAGTGCTCCCGCCACTCGCCCTTCGCCCCTGACCGGAAGAATCGATCGGTGTCGTTCCAGTAGTCCGAGACGGCGACCTCCGGCACAAGCTCGGCAGATCGACCGCGCATCGACGCCAGGCTGGCAGCCGGAGCGAGCTCGCGTAGACGCTCGGGCGAGATGTCGAACTGGCAGAACTGTGCGAGCCGCTGCATCTCAGCCACGAGGTCGCGTTGGTAGTCGAGGAAGTGGAACAGCTCAACGTTCGGTTCGGCCCGACGTTGCCACCCGGTGCCGAGATGGTGGAGCACATTGGCCAGGGTGACGTCGACGTCGGTCGTTGGCTCGGCGTCGACGAACGCGTGGAATCGCTCCACCGGGGTGGTGGGCGCCACAAGCTCCGCAGGCATCTCGGGAACGGGTCGGCCGTCGGCCGCGCAAGCGTTGCGAATCCGTTGGTCCTGTAGCTCGCGGTCGACGTTGGCGCGGTGGTTCTGCCACGACTCGAAGACGTCACGTGGGTCGCGGCCCACCACGACGTAGTGAACGTCGTCGCGCATCGGGAGTCCATCGAGTGGCGTGTGGGTCTTGATGAAGCGACGATGGCTTTGCCGTTCGTACGTGGCGAACACTTCTCGCTCCGAGCGGGTATTGACGTCGAGCCACGGGCTGATCGCGTCGAGCTTGTCGGGAAACTCCGGTCCGTCGAACACCATCAGCGCGCACAACATCTGGGTCCACGTCGTTCCGCACTTCGGCGGTGTCGAAATCACGACATCGCCGGGGCGGTGAACGAACCGCGTCCACCGATCATTGTCGGAGATGAACCCGGCATAGGTCGTGAACGGCGCCACGGTGCCCATGTTCCCAGGTTGGGGCCGTCTCCGTTGCCGTCGGAGTGCAGGAAGCTCCGGTGACGGCCGTACGATCCC
>JBCCVW010000319.1:0-3078 GCA_039194665.1 Actinomycetota bacterium | reverse complement strand
GCCCCTTTGGCGACAGTTCGGCAACGCTGCGGCCCACGACGTTCGACCGTACCCTCCACACGGGATGTCCCCGGCGGTGCGAAGCGTTACGTGCCCGCAATCGCCGCGGTGATCTGCGGGACGAGTTCATCGATCAACACCGGAATCGACAACACGCTGACGAAGCTGAGCGCAGCACCGAGGTCGCTCCCACCCTCGATGTAGAGGTCGTGGCCCCCCGCCGACACATCGAGCGCGGTGTACAACGGCGACGCCTCGAACAGCGCACGATCGGTGTCGACCGAGTTCACCAGCCAGATCACGAAGTCGCCGTCGATCAGATCGGCACGCTCGAAACTGACCACTGCGTTGTAGTCGTTCCCAGCGATGTCGACGATCTCGGGGGGTTGATCGATACCGAGCCTCGCCAGCAACGCGCCACGTGGGTCGTTGGCGGTGATGATCGACACCTGCTGCTGACCGAGCGGTGATGCAATCACACCAACCGCGCCGTCGAGAGTCGGAGAAGAGTCGGCGACGCTCGACACTTGCGCCTCGAGGTCGGCGACGAGCTGCGCCGCGACCTCACTGCGACCCAACGCCTCTCCGACGATCTCGGTCTGCGTGTCCCACGAGACGCCGTAGTCGATCGCGCCAGGTGGCTGCGCAATGGTCGGAGCGATCGCCGACAGCAGCTCGTACTCCTCAGCGTCGAGCCCCGAGTGCACGGCAAAGATCACGTCGGGATCGGTCGCCGCGATCGCTTCGAAATTGATCTCGGCCGCCGTGCCGACCACGGCGGGAGGATCGTCGCCGACGCGATCGACAGCCCAGGAGCCAATGGGCTCGGCAAGCCACTGCGTCACGCCGACCGGGACAACACCAAGCGCAAGCACTGCGTCGTGATCGGTCAGTCCCACGGTGACCACCCGTTGCGGTTCGTCGGACAGGGTTGTCGAACCGAATCGGTGTTCGATCTCGATGGGGAAGACCGTGTCGCTCGGTGCGGACGTTGGTGCGGCGGCCGGATCGAGTGCCGAGTCTGCCGCGGTCGAGGCGGGCGTGATCGGTGGCTCCGTGGACGCGTGCTCCGTGGTCGGAGCCGAGGTGGTGATCGCCGGCGACGTCGATGCTGCCGGCGTCGGCGATGCGCCTTCCTGCGTCGACTCGTCGCTCGAGCTGCAGGCCACCACCAGTGCGAGCGCCGCGATGGCGACGATCCGTGAGCCACGGCATGCACTCGAGCTCATCACGCCGCGCCCTCCATACCTACCCGAAGTGAACTCGTCGATCCCACGGCACACAGCATCACGCCTCACTACAACCCATGGCGACCACTACGGCCTGAGCAACCGCTACTCAAAGTGTGCCGCCTCGTGCTCATTGCGCGCCACGTCGGTAGTGTTCGGCCCGCCTTACTGGTGGAGCAATCTCGGTGCCGAACGCATCGACCGACGTCACCGGCAGCGAGACCGGGGAGACGACGACGTCCACGGTCGTGGGTCGCGAGCCGCGACCAGGACCTACGTCGGGCTCATCGGCGTCCCCTGCCCGGCCTGACCTGGCTCACCGATCGTTCTCGTCGCAGGCCGCGCGCTTGGACTTCTGGTACACCGCTCGACGATCATCGACTCACCCCGCAGACCGTCGGGGGCATCGATGACATGACGGCCGAGGCGTGAACGACACCAACGACAGGAGCACACCACACGCGGCGCCGCATCATGAGATCATCGTGCTCGGCGCAGGGGTGTCGGGGATCTATCAGATCAAGCGGCTCGCCGACCTCGGCATCGACGCCATCGTGTTGGAGGCCGACGACGATCTCGGTGGCACGTGGTATCGCAACCGCTACCCCGGCTGCCGGTTCGACTCCGAGAGCTACTCCTACGGCTACTCGTTCTCCAAGGAACTCCTCGACGCCTGGCATTGGAAGGAGCGGTTCTCGTCGCAACCCGAGAACCTGCGCTACCTCAACTTCGTCGCCGACATGTTCGACCTCCGGCGACACATGCGCTTCAACGCCAGGGTCGAGTCGATGCGCTGGAACGAGAACGAACGGCGGTGGCGCCTCACCATGGTCAGCGGCGAGGCGTACACCGCGCAGTTCGTGATCACCGGGATCGGCGTGTTGTCGACGCCGACGGTGCCCGACTACCCCGGCCTCGACGACTTCGAGGGCGACGCGTTTCACACCTACTACTGGCCAAAGGAACCGGTGCCCCTCGCCGGGCGGCGGGTCGGAGTGATCGGCACCGGTGCAACGGGTATCCAGGTGATTGCCGCAATCGCCGACACGGTCGACGAGCTGTTCGTGTTCCAGCGACGACCGAACTGGGCAACGCCGTTGAACAACTCGACGATCACGGCGGCGGAGATGGACGACATCCGGGGGCGCTATCCCGACATCTTCGCCGCGTGTGCGTCGACGTTCGAAGGGTTCGTCCACCAGCACGAACCGCGGCGGTTCCACGAAGCGACGGCCGAAGAACGCCGAGCCCACTGGGACGCGCTGTACGCCTCGCCGGGATTCGCCATCATGGCGGCGAACTTCGCCGACATCTTCTTCGACGAAGACGCCAACCGGGAGATGTCGAACTACGTCGCCGACCGGATTCGCCAGCGCGTGCACGACCCCGAGGTCGCCGAGCAGCTGATTCCCACAGATCACGGCTTCGCCATGCAGCGGCTACCGCTGGAGACCAACTACTACGAGGCGTACAACCGGCCGAACGTGCACCTCGTGAACCTGGCCAACACGCCCATCGAACGCATCAACGAACGAGGCATCGTCACCACCGACGGCGAGTACCCCCTCGATCTCATCGTGATGGCGACAGGATTCGATGCGATCACCGGCGCATGGGACCGGATGGACATCACCGGCGTCGATGGGCGCTCGTTGGCCGATGCATGGAGCGATGGCCCACGCACCTACTACGGCCTCATGGCGCACGGATTCCCCAACCTGCTGATGGTGGCGGGCCCGCAAAGCGTGTCGGGGTCGACCAACTTCCCACGGGCGATCGAAGGCGGCGTCGATTGGATCACCAACTTCATCAGGTTCGTGCGCGAGCGCGGGATCACCCGATTCGAATC
>JBCCVW010000318.1:0-3122 GCA_039194665.1 Actinomycetota bacterium | reverse complement strand
GGGTGGTTCGGTGCCGACCCCCGCCGGACCGATGTGCTGATCGCTGCCACCACCTGTGCGCTCGCGGTGCGGCTCGCCGCCGCGCCCCCCCACCCGTTCGATCCCGGCTGGCCTGAGGTGGCCGCCGGCATCGGCGCGTTCGTCGTCTTGTTGTTGCGGCGCCGGTGGCCGCTGCCGCTTCTGGCGATCGCCGTCGTTGCATCGGCAATCCATGTGGTGGTGTGGAATCAACCCTCGCTGATGGTCTTCGCTGCACTCGTGCTGCTGACCACCGCGTGCATCCGGCTCGAGCGTGTGCAGGCGATCGTGCTCGGTGTCGCCGTCGGCTGTGCGCTGTACGGAATCGCGCTGTCCTACGAGGAGTTCGCGGCCGGCGACGAGCGCTCGGTGATCGCCTTCGTGTGGGCAGCAGCAGCGGTCGGCATCGCAGACGCCACGCGCTCGTGGCGTCGCTATCGCGACTCTTCCGAACAAGCGGTGCGTTCCGCCGTGCTCGCTGCTGAAGCGCGCACGCGCGAGGAGGTCACCGAGGAGCGGTTGGCGATTGCGCGCGAGCTCCACGACCTGCTGGCGCACAACCTGTCGGTGATGAACGTGCAAACGGGCGCAGCGATGCACCTGTTGCGTGCCGATCCCGACGCTGCCGAGGAGGCGCTGGTCGCCGCGCGCGGCGCCGGCAAGTCGGTGCTCGAGGAGCTGACCCAGCTGCTCGGCGTCCTGCGCCACGACGGCGATGCGCCGCTGGCTTCGGTGCCGACCGTGGAGAACATCCCGACGCTCGTCGACACCATGCGTTCCGCCGGCCTCGATGTCATCTGGACCGTGTCGGGTCAACCGCGTCCGCTGGCCCCCGCGTTGTCGCTGTCGACCTACCGCATCGTGCAGGAGGCGTTGACCAATGCCGCCAAACACGGCACTGGCCGGGCCCAGGTGGACCTCGAATGGAGCGATGCCGCTGTCATCATCTCGGTGACGAACCCGGTCGGTGCCGGAGCGCCCGCTCGCACCGACGGCGGCCATGGTCTGATCGGTATGCGCGAGCGCGCGGAGACCAATGGCGGCTCGCTGCGGGTCGACGGTGACGGTGACGTGTTTCGGATCGATGCTGTGCTCCCACTGGTCTCCCAGGTGGCCTCGCCGCCATCCTCGGTCACGGTTGATGGTGGAGCGTCGACGTGACGGTGCGTGTGGTCCTCGTCGACGACCAGGCGCTGATTCGCGCCGGGTTCAAAGCGATCATCGACTCCGCCGACGATCTCGACGTCGTCGCCGAGGTCGACGACGGCCTGGGTGCGCTCGACGTGATCCGCGACGCCCGCGCCGACGTGGTGTTGATGGACATCCGCATGCCGGGACGCGACGGCATCGAGACCACCCGATTGATCGCCGCCGACGAGGACCTCGCCGGTGTGCGGGTGATCGTGCTGACCACGTTCGAGCTCGACGAGTACGTCGTTGCGGCAATGTCGGCTGGAGCGAGTGGGTTCCTCGACAAAGGCGTCGATCCCGACGTGTTACTCGATGCGATCCGCGTCGTTGCGGCCGGCGATGCGCTGCTCACGCCGCGCGCCACCCGGGCGTTGTTGTCGTCGATCGACACTGCGCCGGCGGCGACCCCGTTGGACGAGCAGACGATCGAGACGCTCACCGTGCGCGAACGCGAGGTCGTCGGCCTGGTTGGACAGGGTTTGTCCAACGAGGAGATCGCCGAGCGCCTGTACCTGTCCCCGCTGACGGCCAAGACCCATGTCAGCCGCGCGATGACCAAGCTGCACGCCCGCGACCGCGCCCAGCTCGTGGTGATCGCGTTCCGCACCGGTCTCACGCAACTCGGCGACGTCTAGCGCAACCCGTCCCTTCCGAAAGCCGGGGATTCCGTGCGCGATGCGCACGTCGTTGCACACAGAAGGCTCTGTGCACCCACAGATTTGTGCACACGATCACAATTTCCTGATTGCGGTTTCGGGCCTGATATGGTCCCGGCGCGTCCGGGCACGCTGGACACTTGGGGAAGTATTTACCGGTCGAAGGGGGACTGATGCCGGTCGAATCATCGGGGCACAGCCGCGGCAACCCGCGCATGTACGAGATCGTCGAGGACTCACCGAAAGAGGGCCCGAGCCCGACCGTGTGGGCCTGGCCACAGCTGATCGACCATCTCAAAGTCGCCAGCCAACCCGTGCAGGGGCCGTGGCCCCCGCATCAAGAAAAGCGCCCCGACCCCGATGCCGAATCGCTGCCCCAGGCAGTGCCCGACCCGCAGAGCCGCGACTGATGTATCCCTCACGCTTCAAGTACGAAACCCCGAGCACGGTCGAGGAGGCGATCGGCCTGCTGCACGACGGCGCTGGCGACGCCAAGATCCTCGCCGGAGGTCAGAGCCTCATCCCGATGATGAAGCTGCGCTTCGCCGCTCCGGGGACGATCATCGACATCAACAACATCCCCGGACTCGACTACATGCGCACCGAGTCGGACGGGACATTCCACGTGGGCGCGCTCGTGCGCCACGTCGATCTCGAACGGGCCACCGAACTCAAGGACTCACAGCCCACCATCGCCGCCGCCGCGCATCTGGTCGCCGATCCGATCGTGCGCACGCGGGGCACGTTCGTCGGTTCGTTGTGTCATGCGGACCCGCAGGGCGACTGGGCGTCGTGCATGGTGGCGCTCGATGGATCGGTCGTTGCGCAGGGACCGAGAGGCCGCCGCACCATCGGCGTCGATGAGTTCGTCAAGGGCCCGTTCACCACGGTGCTTGCGCCTGACGAGCTCGCTGTCGAAGCGGTGGTGCCGAAAGCGCAAGGCGTACGCAGCGGTGGTTATCTCAAGCTCGAACGGCGCATTGGCGACTTCGCCACCGCTGGCGTCGCCGTCGCGATCGAACGCAATGGTGAGGTCGTCAGCCGCGCCGGGATCGGACTCACCGGTGTCGGCAGTCGGACGATCAACGCTGAAGAGGCCTCGGCGGCGCTCGTCGGCCAATCGCTGACCGCCGAAACGATCGAGCGCGCCGGGTATCTGGCCGCAGCGATCTCCGATCCGCGCAGCGATCACCGCGGCAGCGCCGACTACAAGCGGCACATCGTCGCCACGTTCGTCACCCGCTTGCTCACCGGTAT
>JBCCVW010000317.1:0-3124 GCA_039194665.1 Actinomycetota bacterium | reverse complement strand
GCGAACTGGCCGGCGCCGTCGGCGCCGCGATGTTGCCGCTGATGACTGCCTCCTGAACGCCGACGCGTCCACGACATCGAGGGGCCGACTAAGTTCCCGCCGGTGAGCGCTGGGTCTGGCGAACAGGAAGTCCGCGACTCAGGCGCTGAGCGTCTCGACGGCGGGGTACTGGTCGCCCTCGTCGCGATGGCGCTCGGGATCTTCGTCGTCGCCAACGACTTCACCGCCCTGAGCGTCGCGATCGTCGATATCGAGCACGACCTCGACACCACCCTCAATCGGGCGCAATGGGTGATCAACGCGTACACGGTGGTGTTCGGTGTGCTCATCGTGACCGGCGGACGGCTCGCCGACATGTTCGGCCGCAAGCGGATGTTCATCCTCGGCGCAGCGATCTTTGCGGCGTTCTCGCTGCTTGGTGGCCTCGCCCCAAACATCGAGTTGCTGATCGGCGCCCGCGCGCTGATGGGTATCGGCGGCGCAATGATGTGGCCGGCGGTGCTCGGCATGACCTACGCCATCCTCGGTGAGGATCGCGCCGGCCTCGCGGGCGGCATCGTGATCGGCGTGGCTGGGCTGGGCAACGCCATGGGGCCGCTGATTGCTGGCAGCCTCACCGATGCCCTCAGCTGGCGCTGGATTTTCTTCGTCAACGTGCCGGTGGCTGCGGTGGCCGTGTTCGCGACCTGGCGATTCGTGCGCGACGACGAGGCACGGGTCCGCGAGCGCGTCGACGTGCGCGGCATCGTCAGTTTGTCCGCCGCGGTAGTCCTCATCCTCGTCGGTCTCGACATCGGTACCGACGAGGGGTTCTCCGATCCCGTGGTGTTGGCCTGTCTGATCGTGGGGGTGGTGCTCTTGCCGGCGTTCGTGATCATCGAGCGTCGAGTCGGGTCGTCGGCACTGGTGCCGCGGCGGATCATGAACAACCGACCCTTCACCGGTGCGCTGCTCGTGGTGGTGTGTGTTTCGGCGATCTACTTCGGGGTGTTGGTGTTCGTTCCGCAGTACCTGCAGAACGATCTGGGCTGGTCGGCGCTCGGCGCCGGCGCCGGCCTGCTGCCGTTGATGCTGACATTCGCCGCCGTGTCGTTCATCGCCGGTCCGCTGTACAACGTGATCGGTGCTCGACCGTCGGTGATCGGCGGCGCCGCCGCGCTCGTTGTCGGGGTGTTCTACCTCGCGTTCGCCATCGGCGAGGGCTACGGCCCGCTGGTGCCAGGATTGATCGTGGTCGGCATCGGTGTGGGGCTGTTCTACTCATCGATTACCACCGCTGCGGTGACGTCGGTCGATGCCGACGACACCAGCCTGGGAGGTGGGGTGATCTACATGGGCAACGTGGCGGGTGGCTCGATCGGTATCGGCCTGAACACCGCGATCGTGCTCGCCGCGTCGACCTTCACCGATGGCATCAGTAACGCCTACTTCGTCGACGCCGCGCTCGGTCTGCTTGGCGTGATCATCGCCGTCGTCCTCATTCGCGGCGCAGTTGGCACCTGGCACCCCCTCCACAGCCGCCACCGCCGCGCCCACGGCTAGCCGAAATCCTGTCGAATTCCGGCGCGCGGCGCCGGATTTGAGCAGAAGAAGCGAGTGATCGACGTCAGTCGGGGACGTAGTTGGCCTTCGACTCCTCGATCTCCCGCCACGCCGCGGCGCGATCGCCCATGCCCTCGCTCGAGGAGTGCTTCTCAGGCTCGAGCGCCTTGTACACGTTGAAGAAGTGCTCGATCTCCTCGAGTAGCTGATGGGGGAGGTCCTCCAACTCGTGGACGTGCTCGAAGCGGGGCTCTTTCGGCGGCACGCAGATCAACTTGGCGTCCTCGCCGGCCTCGTCGCGCATGTACAGCACGCCGACCGGGCGACACTCGACCACCACGCCTGGGTACACCGGGTCTTCCAGCAGCACGAGGGCGTCGAGCGGGTCGCCGTCGCCGGCCAGCGTGTTGGGAATGAACCCGTAGTCGGCGGGGTACGTCGTGGCGGTGAACAACCGCCGATCGAGGTACACCTTGCCGTCCTCATGATCGATCTCGTACTTGTTGCGGCTGCCACGGGGGATCTCGATCACGACGAACACGCAGTCGTCGGCTGGGGCTCTCGACATATCCGTCCAGCATCGCACACGTCTCACCCGGTAGCGTCGGAGCATGGAATTCCGGCGCATCGAGAACCTGCCCCCGTACGTGTTTTCCATCATCAACGGGTTGAAGATCGAGGCACGCCAGGCAGGAGCAGATGTCGTCGACCTCGGATTCGGCAACCCCGACATTCCGTCGCCGCGGGTCGCCGTGGACAAGTTGGCCGAGGCGGCGCGCAACCCGCGCAACCACCGTTACTCGCTGAGTCGTGGTCTGCCGAAGCTGCGCGAAGCGATTGCCGGCTACTACAAGGATCACTGGGACGTCGATCTCGACCCCGAGTTGGAGATCACCAACACCATCGGTTCGAAGGAGGGCTTCTCCCACCTGATGTGGGTGCTGCTCGATCACGACGACGCCGCCATCGTGCCGAGCCCGAGTTATCCGATTCACATCTACGGGCCGTTGTTCGCCGGTTCCGACCTGCGTCAGGTGCCGATGCGCTTCCTCGCCGACCCCGAGGCGCGCGAGCAGTTCAACGACGACTTCATGGCCAGCCTCGAGACGGCCTACGACGTCGGGTGGCCGAAGCCGCGAGTGCTGGTGATGTCGTTCCCGCACAACCCCACGGGCGCCTGCGTCGACCTACCGTTCATGCAGCGCGTCGTCGACTTCTGCCGAGAGCGCGACATGGTCGTGATCAACGACTTCGCCTACGCCGACGTTGGCTTCGACGGCTACCGCCCGCCGAGCATCCTCCAGGCAGACGGAGCGAAAGAGTGCGCCGTCGAGCTGTATTCGATGACCAAGAGCTTCTCGATGGCCGGCTGGCGCAGCGCGTTCCTCGTGGGCAACGCCGAGGTCGTCCAGGCGCTGGTGAAGTTGAAGAGCTACCTCGACTACGGCATGTTCCAGCCGGTACAGATCGCGGCCACGGTGACCATCAACGAAGCGCCCGACTTCCCCAAGGAGGTCTGTGCCACCTACCAGTCCCGCCGTGACACGTTGATCGACGGGCTGGCGCGCATCGGCTGGAACAT
>JBCCVW010000316.1:0-3126 GCA_039194665.1 Actinomycetota bacterium | reverse complement strand
CGATGCCGCAACGCCGGAGCTACTCGACGATCAAGCGGTCCTCGCATCGATCGACGCAGCGGTGAAGTTCGGGCATGACGCCCGGATTCGAATTGCGGACGCCAAGGACGAGCTGGCGGCGTACGCGTCCGACGGCCCGGTTGCGTTGTGGGGAGCCGGCAGCAAGGGCATGACCTATCTGAACCTCGTCGCCGAAGAGTCGCCCGTCGCCGCCGTCGTCGATATCAATCCGCGCAAGGCTGGCGCTGGCGTGCCGGGCACGTCGCTCACGATCAGCGGTCCGGAAGCGCTCGTCGCGATCAAGCCGACCACTGTGCTGGTGGCGAACCCGATCTACGTCGCGGAGATCGCCGACACCCTCACGGAGCTCGGCGTCCGTGCCGAAACACTGCCGTTGTGGGACGAGCGGACCTAAACCGATCATCGGGCGATGCGTGCGGTCGGCGCCCGAAGGTGCTGGCGGTCGCCTCGGGAGGTGGCCACTGGATCCAGCTGTTGCGGCTTCGCCCAGCACTCGACCGCGTTCAGGTCACGTACGTGACGACGCGCGCCGACAATCGTCCCGACGTAGCGCACGACGGATTTCGCCTGGTTCCGGAAGCCAGCCGCTGGGACAAACGACGGGCAGTGTGGTGTGCGCTATGTATGGCCCAGGTGCTGATCCGCGAGCGCCCGGACGCGATCATCACGACTGGGGGCGCTCCCCGGCTACCTCGCGGTACGCATCGGCAAGCTCCTCAAGACACCGTCGATCTGGGTCGACAGCATGGCCAACGTCGACGAGCTGTCGATGTCCGGCCGGCGTGCCGCCTCCCACGTTGACATGCTGCTCACGCAGTGGGAACACCTGGCGACACCAGATGGCCCCGCCAGATACGTCGGCAGCGTCATCGGATGACCACTCGGCCGCGCGCTCGAACGCTCCCGAGCGTCGATGAGGTACGGATCTTTGTAACGGTCGGAACCGAGCTTCCGTTTGATCGGCTGGTTCGTACGGTCGATCGGTGGGCCGCGGAACGATCTCTCGGTCACTCAGTGCTCGCCCAGGTCGGTGACACGACGATCACACCGACCGCGATGGCGTGGTCGCCGTTCATCCCTGCGCAAGAGTTCCGTAGCTACTTCGCGCATGCCGATCTCGTGGTCGCCCACGCTGGGATGGGCACGATTATCAGTGCGTTGCGCGACCAGCGACCGCTGCTGGTCATGCCGCGGCGTTCCGCGCTGGGCGAGCACCGGAGCGATCACCAGTATGCGACGGCGACGCGGTTAGCCGAGATGGGGTGGGTCGACGTCGCGATGGACGAACATGAATTACCGAGTCTGTTGGACAGACCACAGCTGACCGATCGACCGCGAGTCGGACCGTTCGCGCAGGACAGCCTGATCAGCGCTGTGCGCGACGAGCTCGACCGCTTGACGAGCGGCCGCGCTTCGTCATGACGTTGCGCGCCATCGGGCCGGAGCTGCGCACGGGCTGACGCCGCGGAGCGTGAATCGGTCAGCGCCGCCCACGTGGGTTCGGCGTCACAGACTCGACCGGACGCGCGAACTGTCGTCACGGCGCCAGGTCTGATCGCGGGTGCGAATGGCTCGTCGGGCGCGTAGCCGGCTCCATCCCGCGACCCCGACGAAAAGCAGTACCTTCGGGAACAACCGGGGTTCGCGACGCACCATCGCCGCGACTGCGGTCCATGACGTTTTGGCCGCCGTTGACCGCAACCCGGCGCGATCAGCCTCGGCGTTGCCGGTCGCGGCCCTGATCCGACGCTGGATGAGGTCCGTCATCGAACGGGGCGGCCAGATCGTGACCTCCGCATCGGCGACGATCGTCCGCTCGGACGGGGGGAACGCCTCGGCAGCAACGAGATCATCGCCCATCATCGGCGGGAGCTCGCGCAGACGTGCATACCCTGCTTCGGACACCGCAATCACGCCCCGCCCGAAAAGGCCGGACTGAACCTGCGGCAACCGCTCCCACACGTCGTAGTACCAACGAACTGCAACACTGCTGTCGCTGAGGTCAAGTCGGCGTTGCGGACCGGCGGCGAGGAGCGAACCACCATCGAGAACCTGCACCAGCCGATGAGCTGCTGTCGCCGAGAGCACCACGTCTGCGTCGACGTACAACCGCGGAAATCGCGTCGCGGCGTCGTTGCCGGCTCGTAGCGCGAGAGATTTGGACGCCTCATCGATCTCGATCACGACAACGGCAGGTGCATGCTGCCGAACCACTGCCGCGGTGTTGTCGGTACAGCCGTTGCAGACGACCACCACCTCGAGACCGATCGATTGATCGTCGAACAGCTCGTCGATGAGCGCGCCGATGACCGCTGCTTCGTTGTGGGCGGGGATCACCACGCTGGCGACCGCGGCGCGCTCGTCGCTCGTCGTCATCGATCTCTGCTCGCGGCGCGCTCGTTTCGGTCGGCCGCGTATCCATTCCACCACAAGGCCCTTTGCGACCACACATACCGCCAATCGCTCCGCACGCGATCGATCTCGCTACCCGGCCGGATTCGTCTCAGCGCAGCGGCCATCACCCAACGCGAGAGGGGCCACAGCCGAAGCAGCCAGACGCTCAGCACACGTCCAGCGCCGCGTTGGTGGCGCAGTGCCAATGTGATCTTGGCCCGGATGAGCCGGACGTGCTTGTCGCCCTTGACCGTCTCGGAGGCTCCGCCGTAGTGCACAATCGTCGCCCGCGGCGACACTCTCGGTTGCACTCCGCGGCTGCGGCCACGGAGGCAGAGATCCGCCTCCTCGCCGTACATTTCATAGGTCAGATCGAATCCGCCCATCTCCTCCCAAAACGAACGTGTCGTCAAGAAGAAGCAGCCGCTGACGATATCGACATCGCGTTCGTCGTTGCGGTCCCAGCCGCCGTATCCCTCGCGATTGAACAGCGGACTCGATGGCCGTGCGGTGTCGAGCCCCGCAGCTCGGCAAAGCGCACTCCACGCGCTCATCCTGCGCCAGCAACTGGCGGGGTTCAAGGAGCCGTCCGCGAACAGCGTTCTTCCACCCCAGATCAAGGCGGACGGCGTTCGCTCGGCGAAGTCCACCAACCGGTCCACGGCGCGATCGAGAACGACCGTGTCGGGGTTCAGCAGCAACAGATACTCG
>JBCCVW010000315.1:0-3159 GCA_039194665.1 Actinomycetota bacterium | reverse complement strand
GACGACGAGCTGTCGCGTCAACGCAAGGCCTCGAAGATCTCGCAGTGGGTCGACAAAGTCACCGGGATGCATCACATCCACGCCGAACTCGACCCCGAACGCGCCGCCAAGGTCACCGCCGCAATCAACCGGGCCGCCAACACGATCCGCACCACACTCCCGGCCAACGAGACGCGATCGTGGCGCGAGTTGGAAGTCGACGGCTACGTCACCGCCATCACCACCAGCGCCACGACGACCAACCAGGCGGGATCAGCATCGCGATCAAGCGTCACCGAGATCCAAGTGCTCGTCGACTACCAGACACTCATCAACGGGCTCCACGAACACGGCACCGCCGAAACCATCGACGGCGTGCCGTTGCCGGTGTCAGCGATCCGGAGGATGTGCTGCGACGCCAACATCATCCCCACCGTCCTCGACGGCCACGGCCGAGTCCTCGACGTCGGACGAGCCAAACGCACCGCCACCACCGAACAACGACAGGCACTGGCGGCGATGCACGCCACCTGCGCCCACCCGCACTGCAACATGCCGTTCAACGCCTGCCGCATCCACCACCTCAACTGGTGGACCCGCGATCTCGGACCCACCGACCTCGACAACCTCATCCCGGTCTGTGAACACCATCACCACCAACTACACGAAGGCGGCTGGGGTCTCACGATGACTGCGGATCGTGTAGCGACGTGGACGCGACCCGACGGCACCATCTACTGGACCGGATCAACCATCGACCGCCACCAACCCGCCGCGTCGCTCGTCATCACCAGCGAGCGCCTCGCACGGGGCACAATGGCGAGATGACGTGGGACGACCTCGCCGATGAGTGGGACAGCCAACCGGGCGTACACGAGTACGCCGCGGCGGCGTTTGCCTCGTTGCAGGGGATCGCGGACCGGCACGACGTGACGCTGGCAGACGCGCGCGCCTGCGACTTCGGATGTGGCACGGGCCTCCTCACCGCGCAACTCGTGCCGCTGGCCCGTTCGATCGTTGCCGTCGACAACTCGCCGCGCATGCGCGAGGTCGTCGACCGCAAGAGCGCGCGCCACGGGTGGGACAACGTCGCCACTTCTGTGGCCATCCCAGCCGACGGACGCTTCGACCTGGTGGCCTGCTCGTCGGCGTTGGCGTTTGTTCCCGACTACGCGTCGATGGCCGCCACCTTGGTGCGGCATCTCGACCCGGGTGGGCTGTTCGTGCAGTGGGATTGGGAGCTCGAGCCGGGCGACGCGCACGGGGTCGGGTTCACCCGCGACCAAATCACTACCACGCTGACCGCCGCCGGTTTAGTCGATGTGGCCGTCGACACCGCATTCGAGGTACGCGTCGACGACATGGTGATGGCCCCACTCGTCGGCAGCGGAACCGTGCACGGCGAGTAGCGCGATCGACTCCTGGTTGCCGGACTACCGGGCGTACTGAGTCACGGTGTCGGTGGCGTCGATCAGCCAGCCGGGAATGATCCCGGCAAACAGCGTGAACAGTGCCGCACCGGCGATGGTGACGCCGACTGCCAGCGGCACCCGGATCGCCTCGCTGTTCTCGTCGGGTGTACCGGTCCACACGGTGAGCATGATGCGCAGGTAGACAAACGCAGCGATCACCGCGGACACCATGGCGATCACGGCGATGGCGTAGCTGTCGGCTTCGACCGCTGCCTGGATCACACCGAACTTGGCGATGAACCCCGACGTGAACGGGACACCGGCCTGCGCCAACAGGAACACGGTGAAGGCGGTGGCGATCGCCGGTCGACGGATCGACAGACCCTTGAACGCGGCGATCGACGAGTCACCGCCGGCGTGGCGCTGCACGATCAGTACGACGGCAAACGAACCGATCACCATCACCGAATAGAGCATCAGATACAGCAGCACCGACGACATGCCCGACCCGGGGTCGACCTCGCCAGCGGTGTGTCCGGCCGCTTCCACGCCGACGAGCAAGAATCCGGCGTGGCTGATCGACGAATAGGCCAACATGCGTTTGACGTCGGTCTGCACCACGGCAACGGCGGAGCCAACCAACAACGACAGCAACGCGAGTAGCCAGATCACCGGGCGCCAGTCGTCGCGGTAGAACGGCAACGCGATCACCAGCACACGCAACATCGCCGCAAACGCCGCGGCCTTGGCCACCGAAGCCATGAATGCAGTGACCGGCGACGGAGCCCCCTGGTACACGTCGGGGGTCCAGATGTGGAAGGGCACTGCGGCCACCTTGAACCCGAGTCCAACCAGCAACAGGGCGAGACCCGCGAGGGCCAGTGCGTCGGGTGTCTCCACGTCGACTGTGGTCTGCAGGGCGAGCACCATTTCGCTGATGTTGGTGGTGCCCGTGGCGCCGTAGATCAGCGCAATGCCGTACAGGAAGAACGCACTGGCGAACCCGCCGAGCACGAAGTACTTGATGCCCGACTCGCCGCTGCGGTTGCTCCGCCGGTTGCTCGCCGCGAGCACGTACAGCGCGAGCGACAGCGTCTCGAGACCGAGGAAGAGCACGATCAGGTCGTTGGCCGACGCCATCACCACGCCGCCCGCCCCGGCGGTGAGCAGGAGCGCGTAGATCTCCGGGCCGTCGTTGGGCGTGCCCCGCAGATAGTCGTCGGCCAGCATCGCCACGAGGATGATCGACACGCAGATGAGGATCGTGACGAACATCGAGAACGTGTCGAAGGCGACGGCGCCGGCAACGAGCGTGGTCGGACCGTTATCGGTGATGTCGTCCCACTGCACCATCGCCAAGGCGCCGGCGGTACCGGCGGTCGTGGCACAGGCCATGGCGTACAACCCGTTGGGCCAACGAGGTGTGAGTGCACCCGCCAGCATCAAGAAGAGCGCACCGCCGACCAGCGCGATCAGCGGCGACAGCGCGAACCAGTTGACCTCTGGCCCAACGAAGGTCTCGGCCTGGGCGAGCATCACCCGTCCTCCCCGCCATCTGCATCGTCGCCGGACTCATCGCCCTCGCCAGAACCCTCTTCTTCGCCGGAGCCCTCGTCCTCTCCGTGCTCTTCCTCGAGCTCGATCTGGGCACGCTCGAGCTGCTCTTCGCTGATGTCGGGTTCGGGCCGCACCAGGTCGGTGCGCTCTTCGACATGCTCGAGCAGCGCGTCGACGCTGGGGTTGATGCGGTCGAGCAACGGCTTGGGGT
>JBCCVW010000314.1:0-3318 GCA_039194665.1 Actinomycetota bacterium | reverse complement strand
TGTAAAATCTAGAGGGTTCAAATATGACCACAGGAAGCCCGGAATGTCTGACTTCCACCGTCGTGAGTTTTTACTTGATAATAGTACCCTGCGCGGCACGTCGGTGACGCCGGGCTATTACAAGCGGCCTGACGCGACTGCGGCGCTGTTCCGCGACGGCTGGCTGTGCACCGGTGACCTCGCCTACATGCTCGATGGCGAACTCGTGCTGTGCGGGCGGATCAAGGACGTGATCATCGTTGGCGGCCGCAACGTGTTCCCCGAAGACATCGAGCGCGCGATCGGTGGCCTCGATGGCACACGTGCCGGCAACGTGATCGCCTTCGGGATGGAGGGCTACAAGGGCAAAGAGTCGGTGGTCGTCGTCGCCGAGGTCCGGCCGGCCGGTGTCGAGGGTGGTCTCGAACAGATTCGCGACGAAATTCACCACCGCACGCTGGAGGTGTCGGGGCTCCCACCGCGCGACATCATGCTCGTCGAGCCGGGCACGCTGCCAAAGACGTCGAGCGGCAAACTGCAGCGCAGCAAGTGCCGTCAGGACTACCTCGAAGAGACCCTCACCCTCGCCGAGTAACGACCGCCAGCGAGGGATGCGTTACGCGGTTGTGCGGACGGCGCTCTCCATGTCAGCGGTGTCGAACGGTCCGACCGTAGTGTCGTCGGCGACGTACCGATAGAGAGCCACACCGAACACACCGCGCACCGCACCGGCGAAGACTGCGGCGGCGATGGCCACCACGATGCCAACAACGACGAGCACAGCGCCGCCAGCGAGACCGGCCGTGGAGTCGGACACGATCAACGCCACGCCACCTGCGAACACCAATACGCCGAGCAGGATGACCAGCCCGGCGATGCCACCGATCACCACGTTGCCGGTGATCTGTTGGCCCCAGCGTTGGCGGAACAGATGGGCCGATCGCTTCATCGCTGCGACGGGGCCGATGTGCTCCAGTGCCAACACGGGAACGACGAGGAACGTCACGAGCGACCAGATCGCACCGCCGATCGCAGCGAGGATGCCGCCCGCAGCGCCGGCTCGATCGCGAATGATCGACAGCACCGCCGAGACGACGACCGAGATCACCGCCCATCCGGCGATCGCCCCGAGACGACCGTTTGCGGCGTGGCGCGCCGCAACGAGATCGGGCTCGCGACCCTGCAGTGCCTCGTCGGCGGCGGCCGCGAGTGCGACGTTGAAGTAGATCACCGAGAACGTCGCCAGGTACGCACCAATCGCGACGAGCGCACCGCCGGCGATCTGCAACGAAACGTCAGCCTCGTCGACGGCGAGGAGGGCTGCGCCACCGGTGCCGAACACGAGCATCCACAACAACGCGGCAAGGCCGCCGTAGATCGGGAAGCGGACGAGCCCCGTGTTCGACCGGACGACCGACCATGACTTCTTGGTGAGCTGCCAGCCCCGACGCATTCGTTCGAACATGCGATGACGGTATCGGCCGGCCTTCGCCGGTGCTTGAGGCCGGCCGACCGCCGGCCTTAGTTGATGAGCGGCGCGAGTGTGCTCCCGAGCAGCTCGACCCGGCCGTGGATGTGGCCGTTTGCCGGCATGTTGATCGTGAATCCGTCGACGCCGGGAACGAGGGCCTTGGCGAATTCTTCGCCGACCGTGTCGGGATCCCCCCAGATGAAGTTCGACGTGAACGCCGCCTGCTGCTCCTCGGGCATCGAGGTCACGTCGAGGCCGCGGCGTTCGAAGTACGCAAACATCTCCTCCTTGGCCTGGTCGGCGGTGGGGGCGATACACGCTGACTTCTGCCACGACACGGTGATCTCCGAGCGGTCGCGACCGAGGGCGTCGCAGTGCCCGGCGAGCGCGTCGAGTTTGCGGTCGATCTCGTCGGGGGCGCAGATGATGTTCGACTCGTCGGCGTATTGGGCGACCATGCGCAGGGTCTTGCGTTCGCCGCCACCGCCGATCATCACCGGGATCTTGCCGACCGGCGGCGGTTCGTTGATCGCCTCGCTGACCGTGTAGCGCTCCCCGTTCAAGGACGGGCGTTCGCCGTTGAACATCGGCACGATGATCTGGAGGGCCTCTTCGAGCTTTTCGAACCGGTCGGTGAACGTGCCGAATTCGATGCCGAACGAGTCGTGCTCGAGCTCGAACCAGCCGGCACCGATACCGAGTTGCGCCCGGCCGTTCGACACGATGTCGAGCGTGGTCACCGTCTTCGCCAACACGGCTGGGTTGCGGTATGTGTTTCCGGTGACGAGTGCACTCAAGCGGACCGTCGAGGTCTCGCGGGCGAGCGCGGACAGCAGCGCATAACACTCGAGCATGTACTCGTCGGGATCGCCGAGCATCGGCAGCTGGAAGAAGTGGTCCATCACCAATACGGTGTCGAACCCAGAGCCGTCGGCCTCGCGGGCTTGGCTGGCGATCGAGTCGAACAGCTCAGCCGGGCCGACGTCCGGGTAGGTGAAGTTGGGGATCTGGTAACCGAGACGGGTCATACCGGCGGATTAGAACATTGTTCCAATCCCGTGTCAACTCGAACCGATCTGCCCGTCGCCATTCTATGCTCATCCGCCGTGGCACACGGATGGGACGAGCGACAAGAGCGCACGCGCAATGATGTGCTCGATGCTGTCGGCGCGCTCATCGCCGAGGGTGGGGTCGAATATTTGACGATGCGCCGCCTCGCCGAGCGGGCGGGAGTTGCTGTGGCCACGTTGTACAACCAGTTCGGCGATCGCGAAGGCGTCATCGTTGCCTATGTGAGTCGCGGGCTCGACGATCTCGAGCAGCGGCTCGACGCCGAGCCGGCCGATGATCCGATCGACGCCACGCGCGCGGTGTTCGAGGCGCTCGACGCCACGATCGGCGCTGATCCAGGGGCGTGGCAGCCCGTGTTCGCCATGATCAAGTCCGAAGCGGAGCTCGAGGGCCTTGGTGCGGTCGGCGAACGATTCGCAGCGATCGTGGAACACGACCTGGCCAAGGCTGCTGTCGGTGGCCGGTTCGTCGAGATTGAGCCAGGTGGCGCGGTCGACACCGAGATGCTCGCCTGGCACTTGCTCGGCCAGCGGCTGCGTGTGCTCGAACGATGGGCCGTCGACGCCCTCACCTGGCAGGAGTACCGCGACATCGGCACCCTTGGGCTCGAACTCTCGCTTGCTGCGCTGTTACGCGGCGACGAACGCCTCGCTGCCCTCCGCCGCGCCGGCGTGACGCAGACGTCGTAGTGGCCCTGTGACAGTTGGGGTCGGACCGCAACTGTCACAAGACCGACCGTGGTGCCGCGCCGTGCGACCTCAGGGGAGCCGGTGCGGGCGCCCGGCCGTCCAGCCGGG
>JBCCVW010000313.1:0-3325 GCA_039194665.1 Actinomycetota bacterium | reverse complement strand
GAACGCGCGCAGCACCGAGAGCACGAAATCGAGCAGGCTGGCGACTTCATCGGCCATCTGGTCACGCGTGCAGAAGATGTGGCTGTCGTCTTGGGTGAACCCGCGGATGCGCATCAGCCCGTGCAGGGTCCCGGCCCGCTCGTAGCGGTACACGGTTCCCAGCTCGAACAACCGCAGTGGGAGCTCGCGATAGCTGCGCTGACGACTGCGGAAGATCAAGCAGTGCATCGGGCAGTTCATCGGCTTCATGTAGTACGTGCCGTTGTCCATCTCCATCGGCGGGTACATGCCGTCGGCGTACCACTCGAGATGGCCGCTGGTTTGGAAGAGCTGTTCCTTGGGCAGGTGCGGCGTGTAGACGAACTCGTAGTTGCCGGCGACATGGCGCTCGCGGCTGTAGTCCTCCATCAGCTTGCGAATGATCGCCCCTTTGGGATGCCATACGGCCAGTCCACCGCCGAGTTCGGACGGGAAGGACAACAAGTCGAGCTCGACCGCCAGCTTGCGGTGGTCGCGCTTGGCCGCCTCCTCGAGCTGGTGGAGGTGCGCGGCGAGTGCCTTCTTCGACTCCCATGCGGTGCCGTAGATGCGCTGCAGCATCGGCCCGCCCTCGTTTCCTCGCCAGTAGGCGCCAGCAACCTTCTGCAACGTGAAGTGACCGAGTCGACCCGTCGACGGGACGTGCGGGCCGACACACATGTCGACGAACTCATCGGTGTTGCGGTACGCGCTGATCGTGTCGCCGCCAGCAACTTCGCCGGCGTCGAGTTCGTCCCCACCAGCACCCTCGACGCGCTCGATGATCTCGAGCTTGTACGGCTGATCGGCGAACAACTCCTTGGCATCCGCCAGTGACATCTCCGAACGAGTAAACGGCTGATTCGCTCTGACGATCTCGCGCATCCGTGCCTCGATACGTTCGAGGTCGTCGTCGCTGAAGGTCGCTCCGCCTGGCAGGTCGAAGTCGTAGTAGAAGCCGTTTTCGATCGCCGGCCCAATCGAGAATTTTGCGCCGGGAAACAGGTCGGTGACCGCCTGGGCCATGACGTGCGCCGTGGAGTGGCGCAGCACGTGTCGTCCCTCGTCGGTGGCATCGGTGATGATCGCCACCTCGGCGCCGTCGTCGAGGGGGGCGGTCAGATCGGTCTCGGTCCCGTTGACGACCGCCGCAACGGCAGCCTTGCGCAGGCCCGATCCAATTGAACCGGCGAGGTCGAGCGCGGTCGCCCCGGTCGGCAGTTCCTTTGCCGAGCCGTCGGGGAGGTTGACCGTGATGTTCGCCATACCCGCAGGATACGGCGGGACGAAACCGTGGCGGTGGTGGGTTCAGTTCCCGGCGGCAACGGCGAGCGCAGGCTCGACGCTGGTGTTCGCGCCGTTTGCTGACGACACCGCGGGAAGGTCGGTCACGCTGGCCACCTTGGCTTCGACGGTCGGCTCGGTCTCGGCCTTCTGCCCGGCGTACGTGTGCACGTACTCCTGGCCCGTCATTTCACGGATCTCGAACATCACTTCGTCGATCATCGAGCGCCAGGCGAGATGTTCGGCGCCGGAGCCCTGGTATCGCTCGGGCTTGACCGGCCTTCCCACCGAGATCCGGCATGTGCCGAACAGCTTCGGAAGCTTTGCTTCGGGCGGTTGAATCTCGTCGGTGCCGACCACGCCGACGGGGTAGATCGGGCAGCCGATCTTCATCGCCAGACGGGCGGCCCCGGTGCGGCCCTTGTGCAGCAGGCCATCTCGGCTGCGTGTTCCTTCGGGGAAGATGCCGAACAGCTCTCCACGACGGAGCACCGATTCGGCGGTATCGAGCGCAGCCTGGCTCTTGTCACCGCCTGTGCGGTCGATCGGGATCATGCCCAGCGCAGGAAAGGCGTACTTCGTCTTCCACGAGTCCATGTACTCGGCCTTGCCGACGAATGAGATGTTCCGCGGCAGCGACAACATCAAGAATGCCGAGTCGAGAAAGCTGATGTGGTTGGGACACAGGATGGCGGGACCGTCGTCGGGAAGTCGGTCGAACCCGTCGAGCTCGATGTTCCACAGGCGCGACGTGACAGGTCGCGCGACATTGCGGAATCGTCGCTGCGCGTCTCCGGCGCCGGTGGCCTTGGCCATGACCGCTAACAGTACGACATGTTCGTTCGTTCGTGAACCCCCATCCACAGATCGATTTCGAGGTGTGGCGGCGACCGACCCAGCGTGTACCGGCCGCTACGGCAACACGACGCCGAGCAGGCCGGCAGCGTGCGTCACGTCGACGCCGTCGATGACCGCCGCGTCGATCGCGGCGATCGCGCCGGGCGTGTCGAGGTCATCGTCGAGGCGCTCCCGTACAGCGTCGAGCAGCGATTCGCCGGGACGACCACCGACGCTGCCGAGCCAACGGTCGAGACGTTCCGCGTTGCGCGGCATCAACTCGTCGTCCCACTCCCACTCGACCCGGTAGTGGTGTTCGATGATTGCCAGACGAATCGCCCGCGGGTCCCACACCTCGCGGAGGGCATCGACGAACACGAGGTTGCCGAGACTCTTCGACATCTTCTCGCCGTCCTTGCTGATCAAGGCCGTGTGCATCCAGTGCTTCACGAACGGGACGCCGGTGGCCGCCTCGGACTGCGCTCGTTCACTCTCGTGGTGCGGGAAGATCAGGTCGGTACCGCCGCCGTGGAGATCGATCGTCGTGCCGAGTTCGCGCAACGCCAGCGCTGAACACTCGATGTGCCAGCCAGGTCGCCCCGGCCCCCACATCGTGTCCCACGACGGTTCGTCGTCGGCCGACGGGTGCCACAACACGAAATCGAGCGGATGTCGTTTGTTGGGGTCGTCGATGTTGCCGCCCCGCTCTTTCGCGAGGGTCAACATTTCCTCGGTGCTGTACCCGCTGAGCGAGCCGAAGTCGTCGAACTTCGAGACGTCGAAGTACACCGATCCACCCGCTTCGTAAGCGAACCCACGATCGAGCACCATGCCGATGAACCCACGGATGTCGGGGATCGCCGAGGATGCTCTCGGTGTCGATGCCACCGGCAAGACGTTGAGCGCCTCCAAGTCGCGCTCGAACCGCGCCTCTTCTCCCGCCGCCAAGTCGAGGTAGTGCACTCCCAGTTCGCGCGCCTTGGCGAACAAGGGATCGTCGACGTCGGTGACATTCCGCACGCACTGCACCGTGTGGCCCTTGTCGATGAGCCGGCGCTGCAATACGTCGTAGGCCACGAACGTGGCGGCGTGCCCGAGATGCGTTGCGTCGTAGGGGGTGATGCCACACGTGTACATCAACACGTGTTCGTTCGGCTCGAATGGAACAACCGCCCCGCGAGCGGTG
>JBCCVW010000312.1:0-3381 GCA_039194665.1 Actinomycetota bacterium | reverse complement strand
GTCGACCTCGACGTCCATAGCGTGCCGTTGTCAGAGATCGTGTTCGACACGTTCGACGGTGGCTCGGTGGCGTTGCCCGAATCCACTCCTGAGCTGCGCGCCGAGCTCCTCGATGCGATCCCGCCAATCGATCAACCCGACTACGGCGACGTCGAAGATGGTGATTGGCTCGATGCGGACGATCTGGTGTTGGGATACGTGGCCGATGGTGAGGCGTTTGCGTATCCGGTGAAGATCCTCAACTTCCACGAGATCGTCAGCGACGTGATCGACGGCGTGCCGGTGCTCGTGAGCTACTGCCCGTTGTGCCGCAGCGCGATCGTCTACGACCGGCGAGTCGACGACGACACATTGACGTTCTCCAACACCAGCGCACTGCACGAATCCGACATGGTGATGGTCGATCGTCAGACGGGCTCGTACTGGTGGCAGGTACGAGGCACTGCGATCGTGGGCCCGCTGACCGACACCGAGCTGCGCACGCTCCCGTCCGAGATGGCGACGTGGCAGGACTGGACCGACCGATACCCCGACACTCGCGTACTCACACGGGAGACAGGCTTCGACCGCAACTACGAGCGTGACTCGTTCGCCACGTACAGCGAATTCCTCGACTCGGGCGAATTTGCCTTTCCCGTCGGTGACGAAGCTCGCAACGACGACCGGCTCCTGCCGTCTGAGCTGGTGGTCACCGTGCAACTCGATGGTGGCACGGTGGCCTATCCGGTGGAGCGTCTCGACGGACCCGTCGAGGATGTCATCGGCGACATCGCCATCCGAGTCGTGCCGCACGACGGCGGTGCCAACGTGGTCGAGGTCGAGCCGGACGGTTCCGCTGGCGCCGCCCTGCCGGCGCGCACGTCATTCTGGTTTGCGGCTGTTGCCGCCTTCCCCGAAGTGATCATCGGACCTTGAGCACCGATCATGTGGATCGGCGTCGCTCGGCCTGACATCGGCGCCCGCGCTCGCGCTCGTCGGTCACGGCAGCGGGTGCTCACAGTCGAAGGCGAGATATGGCTGGCTGCCGTTGACCGGGACGGTGAACGGCAGGTTCGCCTGCCCACCGTCGTGCAGGTAGTGGGCGACAGTGGCCGAGATCGCCGCCGGGAACACGACGGTTGCCACGCTGTACTCGAACTGCCATGAGCTGAGTTCGCCGAGTTCGGCGACCTCGGCGCCGAGGACAGCCCATGGACTGTGGCCGAGCACCTCGCTGCAGGCCGCGTCACCGAAGAGGTCACGGATCGCCGGGTGTGTCATCTCCAGCAGCCAGTCGGTGTGGCTCACGGCGCGCGCTGCGCCGTAGTCGGCGACGAAGTTGTGCAGGTCGACGTCGGATGCTTGGACGGGAGCGGCGGGCTGTGCGGCGGGCCGGTCGTCTTGGAGACAGTGGTGCATCGGCTGCTCGTGGATCCAGACCCACCGCCCCGTTGGCGCGTCGCTGTTGGTCCACACCCATGTGCCGGTGATGAACGACTGGATCTCGCCGGGCGCCAGATGGTCGATGCCGGAGCAGATCTCGTCGGTGCCGACGACCGGCTCGTTCTCGTCCGCTGGCTGTTGGCGATCGTCGTCGCCGTGCGCGGGCTGATCGTCGGCCGAGTTCGGCTGGTCGTCGGCCGTGTCGTCTGCGTTGTCGCCGTCGTTCGTGTTGGCGTGTTCGTCGACTGGAGCACCATCGTGCTCCTCCGCATCATCGTCTGCCGCGGTGACCGCGTCATCGTCGCCGGCCTCGCGGTCGGTGGTGGTCGTCTGGTCGTGCGGTTCATTGATGTAAGGCACGAGACCGGAGCCCACCACCCAATCGCTTGGCCCGAGGTCGTCGAGCACGCTCGGCTGTCGTTCGATCTCCTCATTCGGGAGCGGCCGGAGCTCGAGTGCCCATGGAGGGTACATGGGCGGAGGCTCCGCGCTCGGCGAGGCGTCGCTGGACTGTGCCGGCCGGATCATGTCGAACGGATCAGCGATCACGGTCGCTCCGGTGATCACGAGCCCGGCAAGGATGCCGCCTGTGCGGATCGCCCGCCGTCGCGCACGTGACCGCTTGTGATTCACAGAGACCCGTTCGATTACGGGCGGGCCCCACGGATCGGGCGTGTTGTCGTTGTTGCTGTTGTCGTTGGGGATGGGGCCGTGGTCGTTGGGCATGACGTACTCCTGGTTGCTGGTCGGTACGTCAGACGGTCTCCCGCGCCCGTGAGAGCAGCGTGAAACACCCGCACCGCAGCGTGCGCGCTGCGTTCTCCCGCCGGTTGTGGGTTCTCGGGGTCGCGGGTTGCGCTGTCCGCAGTGTCGGGCGCCCAGAACGCGTCTCTACCCGGTCTGCAACCGCTTCAGGAGCTGCCCCCGGTCAGTCGGCGGCGATCGCAGGTCAGCCGGTAGCGGCGGGCCGCGCAGGGTCAGCCGACCACTGCGACCACGAGCCCGGGTACAGACGACCCTGCACGCCGACCGCTTCCAGGGCCAGCAGGTTGTGGCAGGCGCTCACGCCACTACCGCAATAGACGATTGGCTCCTCACCGACGTCGGCGAATCGTGCAGCCAGCTCGCTCGTTGGTCGAAGTCGCCCATCGAGCAGGTTGTCGGCATACGGCAGGTTGATGGCTCCGGGGATGTGTCCGGCCCGGGAATCGATCGGTTCGGTCTCGCCGCGGTAGCGCTCCGCCGCGCGGGCGTCGATGACGACGCCGTCAGACGCGGCCTCCTCGCCAGCATGGTCGGCATCCACCAGCCGTTCCGTGGGCCATGGACGGGTGGTGAAGTCGCCCGGTTCGACATGGACCTCGCCGGACTCGATCTCATCGGGTGGCCAGCGCGCGTCGAGCAATGCTGCGCGGTGGCCGATCAATCGCAGCATCCACACCAAACGCGACGCAGGCACGCCTTCGCGATCGTCGTAGGCCACGAGCGGTTGCCCGTTGGAGAGTCCGATCGAGCGCATTCCCTCGCCGAACAGCTCGGCTGGAGGGAACGGGTGCCGACCATCCGCTGCAGTCGGAGGGCTGGCCAACCAGGCATCGAGATCGACCCACACGGCGCCGGGCCGATGGCCGGCCAGAAACGCCGCATGTCCGTCGGCGCCGTCGAGGTACCACCGCACATCGGCGAGCAGCACGCCGTCGAGTGCTGCAAGGGCGGCTTCATCGACGATGGGTGGGAGACCCGCTCCACTGGTCGGCACGCTGCGATCGTAGATCGGCGCTGCCCGACCCGTTCCCTGCTGGGTGCTGCTCTACGCGTTGAGCATGTCGAGGAGTCTCGTCGTGGTCGCCCAGTTGCGGAGGGTCTTGTGCTGGTACTCCGGCGTCGACACCAGCCGGCTGAAGCGACTCTGCGACCGACGTTCCGCGAGCCGGGCGAAGTAGAGCACGCCCGTCCCGG
>JBCCVW010000311.1:0-3389 GCA_039194665.1 Actinomycetota bacterium | reverse complement strand
CGCAGGTCCTTGCCGATGGGGGAGTCGAAGCGAAATCCGCCGAGAGCCTCTTTGACTGCGGCCTTCTCGTCTTTGGTCAGCGGATCGAGGGCGATGTAGTTCTGCGCGGCCTCGGTGGCCTCGCGCTGGGTGAAGTGCACGAGATACACCGGCGCCTTGCCGGCTTCCAGCAGCTGCTCGACGCTGCGGTGCGTCGTCGAGTTTCGGTATTCGAAGTCGAGCGGTACCGGCCGCGTCGCCGAGCGAACGAGGCTGACCTCGCGATCGGTGCGGGCGTGCAGATCACGGCGGAAGAACTCGACGTTGCCGAGCGTCGCCGACATCAACACGAACTGGGTGAGCGGCAGTTCGAGCAGCGGCACCTGCCACGCCCAGCCCCGTTGGGGGTCGCCATAAAAGTGAAACTCGTCGATGATCGCCACGTCGACGTCGGCACGCCGCCCATCGATCAGCGCCCGATTGGCAAGGATCTCCTGGGTGCAGCAGATAATCGGCGCATCGGGATTGACCGCGGCGTCGCCGGTGACCATTCCCACCTGCTCGGACCCGAACTCGCGACAGAGGGCGAAGAACTTCTCGCTCACCAACGCCTTGATCGGCGCCGTGTAGATGCTCCGCCGGCCGTCGGCGAGCGCGAGGAAGTGGGCCGCCGTGGCAACCAACGACTTCCCCGAGCCCGTTGGCGTGTTGACGATCACATGGTTGCCGAGGGCGATCTCGAAGATCGCTTCCTCTTGTGCGGGATACGGCTCGATCCCAGCGGCGTCGAGATAACCCGAGAACGCGTCGAGCGCCTCGTCGGCGGGCACATCCCGATTGGGCAGTGCGTCGAGGAGGGGAGGCACCGCATCGGACATCGTCCGGAGCGTAGAGGTACCACGCACCGCGTCGGCGCGCGGGAGATCGCCATCGCCGGCGTCTTCGCTACCGTGAGCCAAGGCGCAGGGAGGCTCGAATGGACATTCTCGTCGGACAACTCGCAGGCCAGGTGCTCGGTCCCGGCCTAGTGGTGCTACCGGGCCAAGGGAACTCGTTGGCGATCGAAACCGACGCAGGGGTCGTTGTTCTCGACGCCAGCAGCGACCGCCACGCACCTGCAATGCTCACGGCCCTACGAGAACACACCGATGCTCCGGTCCACGCCATCGTGTACAGCCACGGGCACCACGGGTACAACGCTGCGGTCGACGTGTGGCAGCGGCACAACGAGGAACGTGGCGATCCACCGGCGCGTCTGGTCGCCCATCACAACGTGCTCGCCCGCTACGCCCGCTATCGAGAAACCGAGGGCCTGCAACTGCGGATGGCGTCGGTCCAGTTCCCGTCGAAGACACCGGTACCGCTCGACGTGCTGGCCGCTGGCTTGCGGCTGCACGACCCGACCGAGACGTTCCGCGATCACATGACGCTCGTCGACGGAGCACGCCGAGTCGAACTGATATGGGCGCCCTCGGAGGTCGACGATGCGTTGGCCGTCTGGCTTCCCGACGACGGGTTGTTGTGCGGCGGCGCGGCCACCCCCGGTTTCACGATCCCCAACATCGGAACGCCGCTGCGGACGCAGCGGTTCACGATCCGGTGGGCCGACACGCTGGACCGGCTGGCCGCGCTCGAGCCCTCGCGCGTGATGACCGAATTCGGGCCGATGATCGAAGGCGACGACGTCGCCCGACAGCTCGGCGCCACGGCCGACGCATTGCGGTGGCTGCGCACCGAGGTGGTTCGCCGGATGAACGAGGGAATGGACGAGCGCGAGATCTTGAGCGACATCTCGTACCCCGACGAGCTCTTCGATCAACCATGGATGCGGCCGACCTACGGCGCACCGGACTACATCGTGCGCGACCTGTACCGCGAGGAAAACGGGTGGTGGGACCGCAACCCGTCGACGCTCCATCCGGCGCCTCCGGCCGACGCCGCCGCTGCTGTCCGTTCCGCAATCAGCGATCCGGCCGCCGTGCTCGATCGGGCGAAGTCGCTCGCTGCGGATGGTGAAACGCAGCTCGCGCTCCACGTTGTGGATCTGCTCGCCCTGGACACCAGCGACGATCCGCTCGCCACCGAGGCCCGGGCGTTCAAGGCTGAGCTGTGCCGGGAACGTGCCACGGAGGTCGAGCCGTTCGTGTCGAAGTCGTGTTACCGGTCGAGTGCCGCGCTGCTGGATGGAGGGCACCCGAGCTGGACCAACCTGGCATGACACGCCGGGCGCTCGAGCGCGTGGTGCTCCCCGATTCGGTTGCTCAGCTCGGCGGAGTTGGATCGTCGGGCTCGATGACGGAGTCCTCGACAGACGCCGAATCGCTCACGCCTTCCTCGGTGGTCGCCGACTCCGACGCAGACGCGGTGGCGGTGGCCGGAGCAGCTGGCGGCGGTGTTGCCGTTGGCGGGGGCGCGTCGCCGCGCTTGGGCGGAGCGAAGCGGGCCCACAAGACGCCGATCACCACGCCCGCGAGTACCACCCCGCCCAGGATGAGCCAGTCGCCGAAGGCGACGACGGCGAACAGCACGAGATAGATCGCGACGCCAAAGCCGAGCAGGAATCCCCACAGTGCGCCGCGCACCAGGTGGTAGTCCACCGCTTCAGCCGATTGCGCGCTCGCGCTGGGCGTGTTGATCGTGCTCATCCGCCAGCCCTCCAGGTGATCGCGGGGCGAGAGTTGAAGAGCAGTCCCAACACGCCGGCGATTGCAGCGACCCCGCCGGTGATACCGGCGATGCTGAGAATGGGGCTGCCGGTGTCGAACTGCACGTATCCGTTGCCGTCGCACGTCAATCCGTTCGCCGACGTCAGCTCCCCAGACACCGGGAAGATCCCCGACGGCAGGACGAACGATCCGCCGGGAATGTCGTCGATGTTGACCTCTCCAGCGTTGCGGTTGTTGCCGTCCGGATTGTCGTCGCCGCCCGAGTCGAGGCTGATTCCGGCGGTGCTGATCGACCAGTTGTGGTCGCGGGCGCCGTCGCCTTCCCGGGGCAACGCTCCGGCGTACACCACTCGGCTCTTCACGAGGAACGGGTTGTCCTTGGTGAACGCGCGCTTGCCGACGTCGTCTGCGGGGTACATGTCGATCAGCTGACCATCGGGCCCGCCGCCTTCGTTCGAACCGATCCCGACGGCCCAGTCGACCATCTGGCCGTCGCTGTCGTAGGACATCGCCATGCCGCTGCAGTCGCCCGTGAGCTCCGAGCCGGTCTCGCCGAACACTTCGGCCTGCAGCACGGTGGCGGTCAACTGTCCTTGAATCGTCTGTAGTGCCGTAATTGATCCCGGTTGGAGATCGCGGTCGCCAGGTGCACCGACCGGTACCTCGGAGATGATCGGCTCACCGTTCGGGCCTTCGGTGACGTCGACGTTGCCGTCGCCATCGAAGTCGAGGTCGAACAGTTCG
>JBCCVW010000310.1:0-3404 GCA_039194665.1 Actinomycetota bacterium | reverse complement strand
TTAGAAAACAGCAATGTTGGCTTACCTTAGTTCGAGGACCAGCAGAGCTGAAAGTGCATTCTATTGTTTCAGCTTGCGAGTCGATCGTCGCCGCCGACGAAGAGCTCGATGACGCGACGCGGTCGGTGGAGGGTCGCCAGCTCGCGTTGCGCACACGCGACGGGGTCGAGGCCGCGGCCTTCGACCGAACCGACTTGGAGGAGCTGGTCGGCGACGGCCTCGTCGAACGAGTCACGCCCATACGCGTCGCGCTGACTCGCCGAGGCCGGCTGCTCGCCAACGAGGTAGCACTGCGCGTGATCGAATGAACTCGTTGGAGCAAGTCGCGGCGACGCTAGGATCGCCCTCCACCAGAACGTCACCCGTGGCGTTCGAGGGCGCGTAGCTCAGTTGGTTAGAGCGCTACCATGACACGGTAGAGGTCCCGGGTTCGAATCCCGTCGTGCCCACAAACCCCCAGCTAGACCGCCACAAATGGCGACGGAAGTAGGTGGGTCGGGAAGCCTGCAAGCCGGTGTACTCCTCGCCCGAAACGCTGGGTCGGCGAACGCCAGCAGATCGGCGTTGTCGATGCCGGGAGGCTCGCCGGCGCCCCGCATGGCCCACCAGAACGCTCGTGAGATGCTCGCGGGCGGCGGAGGGTTGCTCCAGGCGACCGAAATCGGCGGTGCCTTCCGCCAGCACTAGGAGTAGATCGGACGCCGCTCAGAGAGCTCGGGCTCGTTCTCCTCGGTGGCCCTCGACGATCATCCCCGCATGCCATTTGTCGCCGCGAACGGGATCGACGTCTACGTCGAGGTCCACGGCGAAGGAGATCCCGTGTTATACATCAGCGGCTCGGGCAACGACTTGCGCGACACGCCGCCGTCGGTGATTCCCCTGAACCGCGCGTTTGAGGTCGCGCACTACGACCAGCGCGGGCTCGGGCAAACGTTGGCCCCGGCGTCGGCGTACACGATGGCGGACTACGCCGACGACGCGGCCGCGCTGATCGACGCACTCGGCTGGCAGCGGTGCCACGTGGTGGGCGTCAGCTTCGGAGGGATGGTGGCGCTCAACCTCGCAGTCCGTCACCCTGAGGCGATTCGCCGACTCGTGCTGTGCTGCACGTCGCCGGGAGGCGAGGCCCCGTCGTATCCGCTGCACGAGCTGGCCAAGCTCGACGCCGGCGAGGCGTTTGCCGAACGGTGTCGGCTCACCGATCGGCGCTACGACCCGCACGCGGACGAGCCGATTCCCGGAATCGGGGCCTACTACCAGCGGATGCGCGACCAAGCGATGCGACCGCCCGACGCGACCCGGCTCGCCGGCCTGGCGCGCCAGATGGGTGCGCGCAAGGGTCACGACGTCGTCGACGTGCTCACATCGATTGAGCACCCGACGCTGGTGTGCGCCGGCGAATTCGACGACATCGCTCCCATGGCGAATTCCGAGCTGCTCGCCGAACGAATGCCCAACGCAACGTTGCGCACATTCAGCGGTGGCCACGTGTTCCTGATCCAGGACCGCACCGCGTTTCCGGCGATCATGGAATTCCTCCGATGAACCGGATCCTGCCACTGCTGTTCGTCATTGTGGTCGGCGCCGCTCCGTCGCTCGCGTGCGACGACGACAGCGAGGTCACGGTCGAGGGCGATGTTGGCTCGCTGCTCGCCGAACGACCGGCCGGTGAAGTCGAGCTCACCGGTGCGTTCTCGCGCATCGATGGATCGGACGACGGGGGGTTCGAAGTCGTCTTGTGTGATCGCGTTGGCGGCGCACCAGATGTACCCGACGTTCCCCCACTCGTGTGCCTTGGCGAACGCGTGGGCGTGGCATCGTCGATCGCTGGTCTCGATCTCGATTGGACGTCGTCCAATCAAGAGACGGTCTCCGACTATGTCGTCGCCCGTGGGGTGCTCGACGGAGATGTCTTCGTCGTGAGCGAAATCGACTACCGCAACGAGACGTTCACTGTTCCCTGATCTGAGGTCGTCGAGGGTCTGACGTCGTCGAGCGATGTTGGCTACCACTGCCGTGGTCGGTCGCCGCCCGGTGCCGAGTAGCGTTGCAGTCTGTCGTGCACCCGGTTGTTGCCATTCATCAGCCCGGCCACCGGGTCGTGTACATCGAGCTTCGCGAGCCCCTCGTTGTGGGACGCGAGTGCGATGGACTCGACCTTGCCGACGAGCAGGTCTCGCGGCGGCACTTGCGTCTTGTGCCACGCGATGGTGAGGTCGTGGTGACCGACCTCGACTCGACGAATGGCACCGAGCTCGATGGCCAGCGCATCTCCAGCTCGGTGACGTTGCGGGGCAACGCAACGATCGCGCTCGGCGACACCACCATTCGGCGGGTAGCGAGTGAATCCGTTGCGACAGGACACCACGCAGGCGCAATCACCGTGGTCCGCCCGAGCGAGCTGTCTGGTCGCGACGGGCGACGTTCCTCGATCGACCGGGTCGCGGCCTTGGTGCCGGATTACCCGAACGAGGGCGACGGCGTGCCGCGCACGATGACGATCGCATTCACCGACATCCACGCGTCGACCGAACGGCTTGGTGAGCTGGGCGACGCGGCGTGGTTTGCGGCGCTCGACGAACACAATCGGACCGTACGCGAGGAGCTCGGCCGGTTTGACGGGCGCGAGGTGAAGTCGCGCGGTGATGGTTTCATGCTCGCGTTTACCAGCGTTCGACGAGCCCTCTCGTTCGCCGTGTCGCTGCAGCGGCGATTTGCGGCATCTGCCGACCAGTCGATCCGGATCAGGCTGGGCCTGCATTCGGGTGATGTCATCGTCGATCGCGGTGGCGATTTGTTCGGCCGGCACGTCAACGTTGCCGCGCGCATCGCCGATGCCGCCGCCGCTGGGCAGATCCTTGCAAGTTCTGCTGCCCGTGACTTGGCGTCGGGCGATGCCGAGGTGGATTTTGCCGACGGCGTACCGGTGGTACTGAAGGGCTTTGACGCTCCGCACGTCGTTCACGAAGTGCGCTGGTCGAGCCCGCCGGTGCGGGCGGCGCGGCCGGATCCGCTACGTCGGCGCTAGCGCGCATCCGTGTCGAGCGCCCATCTTGTGGTGCGGCACCAACGGACGCCTCTGATCGCCGAGGCTCAGGCGATCCAGCGCCCAAGGCCGAGGAACTCGATCGGAGTGTCGGTGCGATCGTCGAGGACCAGGTCGGCCAGCGCCGCTCCGAGGACCGACGTGAACTTGAAGCCGTGCCCTGACAGACCCGCGGCAACGTGCACGAGCGGTGTCGTGGGGTGGCGGTCGACCACGAAGTGACCATCCGGAGTGTTGGTGTACATACACACCGTGTGGTGCGTCATGGTGCCGTCGATACCCGGCAGGTGCCGACGGGCGAAGCCGGCGGCGTCGGCGAGCTCCGCGGGGTCGAGGGTGCGGTCGACCAGCGCCGGGT
>JBCCVW010000309.1:0-3443 GCA_039194665.1 Actinomycetota bacterium | reverse complement strand
GCCAGTTTTGAGTAAAAATCCGGCACAAACCATCAAAAGGCTTAAGACCTTTATTTCAGTTTGATGACGCACGTTGTATCAACGAGATAACTCCGGGTATCGGGCACCACGACCATCCAAGCCCAGCTGGCGGTCGACGGCGAGGCGCACTCGATTCGCGCCGAAGGCGACGGGCCAGTCGAAGCGTTCGTTGCGGCGCTTGTCGATGCGTTCGGCGACCAGGTCGACCATCACTTCGACGTGCTCGACTACGCCGAGCATGCGATCGGGCAAGGTGCCGACGCCCAGGCGGTCGCCTACATCGAAACCGTCTCCGATGGTGGCGACGTTCGCTGGGGGATCGGAACCGACCCGAACATCACCACCGCCTCGTTGCGCGCGGTGCTCGCCGCCTTCGAGCGGCACATCGACTAACCGCACCGACCGGTCACGCTCGGCGCTGCGAGCAGCGAGCTAACGTCGAGTTGATGTCGTCACTCGCCGTTGTGATGCGCCGGGTCGTGCTGATCGTCATGCTGGCCGCTGCAGGTGGCGCTGCGTGGGCGTGGTGGCGTGATCGCGCCGATCCAGCCGTCGCCACCGACCCGCCGTCGTGGCCGCCGCTCGAGCCGAGTCAGGATCCTGCGCCGTCCACGGGCGCACCGTCCACCGACACACCGGGCGCTGCCGCAGCGACCGATGCGGGCGACCAGTTGTGGGTCGCCGCGGACGCTGAGGGTGCGTGCCCACTGACCCATCCGATCAAGGCCAAAGAGTCGTCGGGCATTTACCACGTCGAAGATGGCCGCATGTACGCCCGTACCAAGGCCGACCGATGTTACGCGACTGCAGATGCGGCCGAGCAGGACGGCTACCGTCGCTCGAAGACGTAACGGGCGCCTGCGGGCCCAACCCATCCAGCGATGAAGGAGTGAGCCGATGAAGGTTGTCGTTGATTTCGATCTGTGTGCCTCGACGGGATCGTGCATGCAGATCGCCCCCGAGGTGTTCGAGGTACGCAGTGACGGGTACCTGTACATCCTCCAAGAGGAGCCGGGGGCCGAACTGGAGCGGAAGACCAGAGAGGCTGCCGACCTCTGCCCAACCGGCGCCATCTCGATCGAGGATTGACCCAGCGACGATGACGTTCGGCGCCCGCCTGGAACACTCCTGGTCGGCAGCGGGATCGATGCTGTCGGTGGGTCTCGATCCCGACCCGGCCCGCATGCCCTTGCCGCTCGACGGAGTCCGCGACGCGACCGAGCAGTTCTGTCGGGCGATTGTCGACGCGGTCGCCGACATTGCGTGCGCCATCAAGCCACAGATCGCGTTCTTCTCCAGCCAAGGCGAAGAACGCGCACTCGAACGGATCTGCGCCTACATCCGCGAGGAGTATCCGGACCTCACCCTGATCCTCGACTCCAAACGCGGCGACATCGGATCGACGGCAGAGCACTACGCGCGTGAGGCGTTTGGCCGGTACGGCGCCCACGCCGTCACCGTGAATCCCTACCTAGGGACCGACTCGGTCGCGCCGTACTTCGAGCACGGCGGCGCCGTCATCGCAGTGTGCCGAACGAGCAATCCTGGTGGCGACGAGCTGCAGTCGCTGGTCGCCGATGGACGTCCGGGGTATCAACACGTCGCGCAACGCGTCGCGGACGAGTGGTCGCAACGTGGTGACTGCGGACTCGTGGTCGGCGCCACGTACCCCGACGAGTTGCGTATCGTCCGATCACTGGCGCCCGAAACGCCGATCCTCGTGCCCGGCATCGGAGCCCAAGGCGGTGAACCGGCGGCGGTGCTCGATGCCGGCGTCGATGCCCGTGGCCGCGGGCTGGTCGTCAACTCCGCTCGGGCGGTGCTCTACGCATCGTCGGGTCGCGACTTCGCTGACGCTGCGCGGGCTGCTGCGCAGAACGCCGCTGCACAGCTCCCCGTCAGCTGAGCGCCGGCGTCATCACTCGACGGTCACGGTGTTCTCGACCTCGTCGGAGCCCATGTTGACCACCAGGATGCGCACGGGTCTGGAGCCGGTGTTGGTGCCCTCGTGCACCACGTCGAGCGCTTCGAGCAGCGCGTCTCCCTCGCCGAACGTGTACGTGCCCTCGTCGCCGTAGTCGACGGTGACCTCGCCCTCGAGGATGTATGCCGCCATCGGCGCCTCGTGGATGTGGTTCACGGTCGACTCGCCCGGCCCCAACGTGACGACGCTCATCGTTACCTGTGCGTCGCCGCCCGGGTAGCTGATCGGCTGGCCGAGGACCGTCTCACCGGCAGCGTCCAGCAGCACCTCAACCGACACACCATCAACCGCCTCGGTCTCGTTGCCATCGTCTCCGCAGCCCGCCAGCGCCGCCAGTCCGACAGCAACTACCACCGCCACCAACCGTCTCTCGCCCATCGCCAACGTGTAGCAGACGGTGGGGCGCGACGACCACACTCGATGGCGCCCTCGACGTCGATCAGCCGGCGGGCCGGGGGACGAGATCGACGCTGCCGTCGAAGGCCGCGTCGAGGCCGGTGGCCATCGCAAGGTCGAGGAGCGCTTCGGTCTCTTCCCAGCCGAAGCCCACGACCACAACATCGACGGGCGACAGAAGCTCGACATAGAGCGCGCCATCGCGGGCGACGATCGCCGTGTCGCCAACCTCGGCTCCCATGTCGAGCACCTCGCCGCTTGGATCCGTGCGCAACATATCCGCAACGAACGCCACCAGCTGCTGCCCGCGGACCGGCTCGTCGAAGCGGATCAGTGACACCGAGTTGCTCCTCGACTCGGCCGACGGATCGTGCACGACTCTGCCGGTCAACACTTCCCCGCCCGCCTGCCCATCGACTTGCTCCCCAAACACCCACAGACCTGCCGCCTCGATCTCAGCGGAGTTCCAGTCGTCGCTGACGCCGATCGTGCGAGCGACTGCCACGAGATCCTCCACGTTCGCGTCGGGATCGATCTGTGCTGACGCCGACTCGGTGGTGAGGACGATGCGCGTCATCCCGTCGACTGGATAGGCGATGGCTCCTGAGTCGGGAAACGTGAAACGGGCACCGTCGATGCCGATGTCGACATCGTCGCCAGTGTTGGCGGAGGGGTCCCAGGGCTGGTTGGCGTCGATCACGAACCCGTGCAGCACCACATCGGATCCGTCCATCTGCACGAAGCTCGCATCCCGGGGTAAGGAATCGCTGGCGGGCGTCGACGCGTCACTCGTGTCGCTGAGAATCGGATCGGCGAGCGCCGGGTCGTTGACGAACGCCACAACATCGTCCTGCAACGGCTCCTGGAAGCGCAGCGTTGCGGGATCTGGGAGGTCGGGATTGGTTGCAGGCTCGGGTGTCGACAGGCTCGGCGCAGACGTCGATACGGATTCGGCATCAGGAGCGTCGGCGCCAACGCAGGCCGAGGCGACCGCCCCAAGCACGAGCAGCAGCAAGGACCGCACGGTGCGTGAAGTTATCGG
>JBCCVW010000308.1:0-3449 GCA_039194665.1 Actinomycetota bacterium | reverse complement strand
GCCAATTGGGCTACCGGGGCGTCGCTGCCCGGCGCTCTGCCGAACAGCACGGCGAGGCTATCGGCGGATCGCCGTTTGGGTTGAGCGCACCATCCAGAGACCACTGCAGTAGCACGGCTGCGGAACCCGGTCCGAGACTTACCGCGCGGTAGCCGAGCGATGGCGATCGCGACCTCTAGCCTGCCGCCGATGCTCGCATTCACGTTCCCCGGACAGGGTGCTCAGCGACCCGGCATGGGGCGACCGTGGATGGAACACGCCAGTTGGGAACTCGTCGGCGAAGCGAGCGACCTCGCTGGCCGCGATATCGGAGCGCTGCTGTGTGATGCCGACGCCGACGAGCTGCGCGACACACGCAACGCCCAACTGAGCACCTACGTCCTCAGCCTCCTCGTGCTCGACGCCGTCGAGCGGCTGGGTATCGCTCCGTCGATGTGTGCCGGCCACAGCCTCGGCGAGTACACCGCGCTGACCGCCACGGGCGCGCTGAGCTTCGACGAGGGCATCGGACTGGTCAGCGCCCGCGCGGCGGCGATGCACGACGCAGGCGCCGCGCAACCCGGCACGATGGCTGCGATCCTGGGCCTCGACGACGACCAGGTCGACATCGCCTGTCGGCGCGCCGACCACGATGTCTGGGTGGCCAACTACAACGCGCCCGGCCAGGTAGTGATCGCCGGGTCACCCGAGGGGGTCGAGCGAGCGAGCGCCGTCGCCAAAGAACTCGGTGCCAAACGGGCGATGGCCCTGCAGGTGTCGGGGGCATTCCACACGCCGTTCATGACACCGGCGCGCGATCGCCTGCGCGCCGCACTTGCCGACACCGATCTGCGCGACGGCGACGTGCCGGTCGTGACCAACGTCGATGCGCTAGAACACTCCGCAGGTGACCAGTGGGCCAGCCTGCTGTCCGCACAGCTCGCCAGTCCGGTGCGCTGGCGCCAGAGCCTGGCCACGTTGGCCGCCGCCGGTGTGACCCAGATCGCCGAGCTCGGCCCTGGCGCCGTGCTGACCGGGATGACCAAGCGCACACTCGACGACGTTCGCACGATCGCCGTGGCCACCCCCGACGACCTCGACGGGCTGATCGAGTGGGTCGGCGCCGCGAATACCTCGACCTCCACGCCAACGCTCGAGGGCGAGCACCTGTTCGCCGTCGAACGCATCGTCGTCAGCCCATGCAACGGCGTCTTTCGCTCCGCCCCCGACCTCGGAGACGGGACCGCTGTCAATGTCGGGTCCGTACTCGGGCACGTCGGCGACGAGGAAGTACGCTCTCCTTTCGCCGGAGTGCTCGAAGGGTTCCTGGCGGTCGACACCGAACGAGTCACCATTCGTCAACCGATCGCCTGGCTCCGAACGAGCTGAAAAGGGGAACCATGCCCGCGATTCGACCGAACGCCCACGCGGCGGCCATCACCGGATGGGGGACGTATCTACCGCCGAAGGTGGTCACCAACGCCGATCTCGCCGCGCAAATGGACACGTCCGACCAGTGGATCGTCGAGCGCACCGGCATCAGCAGCCGTCATGTCGGCGGCAGCACCGCCGATCTGTCGGTGAAGTCCGCTCAGCAGGCGCTCGAGATGTCCGGTCTCGATCCGAGCGAAATCGACGCACTCGTTCTGTCGACGACCACCCCGGACCGCACGGTGCCGGCCACGTCGTCACGCGTCCAGTACGAGCTCGGTTTGGAGTGTGGTGCATTCGACATCAACGCGGCGTGCTCGGGGTTCGTCTACGGCCTCGTCGTCGCCCATGGTCTGATCGCCGCCGGGAGCAACAAGGTGCTGTTGATCGGCACCGACACCTTGTCGCGCATCACCGATTGGGAAGACCGCAACACGGCCGTGCTGTTCGCCGACGGTTCCGGCGCGGTCGTGATCGAAGCGACCGAAGGCGACAACAGCCTCCTGTCGTGGAACCTCGAATCCGATGGCAGCGCTGAAGAGTTCCTCTATTGCGACCTCGGCGGCAACCTGCAGATGGAGGGCCGTGAGGTGTTCCGACGAGCGGTCCGCATCATGGTCGACTCAGCGATGATGTCGATGAAGGAGGCCGGCGTCACCGCCGACGACATCGCCCTTGTCGTTCCCCACCAGGCGAACATCAGAATCATCTCGGCGGCGTGCGAGCGGCTCGGTATCGATCTCGATCGGACGGCGGTGGTGCTGGGGCGTACCGGCAACACGTCGTCGGCCTCGGTGCCGCTGGCACTCGGCGACGCGCTCGACCGAGGCCGCGTCGACGACGGCGACCTCGTCTTGTTCGTCGGATTCGGAGCCGGCATGACCGCCGCGAGCGCCATCATCCGCTGGTCGACGACCGCGATCGAGCACCTGCCGTGAGCGACGCGCCGCCCGACCCAACCAGCGATGCGTCGGCCAACGGACGGATCGTCCTCATCACCGGCGGTGGTCGTGGGATCGGCCGTGCGTGCGCCGAGCGTTTCCTGGCCGCCGGCGACCGCGTCGCGGTGACCTACCACTCTTCTTCCCCGCCGGCGGAGGTGTTCGGCGTGCAGTGTGACGTCACGGACTCCGACCAGGTCGATGCGGCATTCACCGCCGTCGAGGAGCACTTCGGCGGTCCCGTCGAGGTGCTGGTGTCGAACGCCGGAATGAACCACGACACGTTGCTGGTGCGGATGAGCGACGACGACTTCACATCGGTGCTCGACACCAACCTCACCGCTGCGTTCCGCGTCACCAAGCGCGCCGCACGAGCGATGCTGCGAGCGCGGCGCGGCCGCATCATCCTGATCTCGTCGGTCGTCGGCCTCCTCGGTTCGCCAGGTCAGGCCAACTACGCCGCATCAAAAGCCGGACTGGTCGGGTTCGCCCGGTCGGTCGCCCGCGAACTCGGCTCGCGGTCGGTAACGGTCAACGTCGTTGCCCCCGGGCCGGTCGCCACCGACATGACCGCAGCGCTCAGCGACGACCGTCTCGCCGAAGTCACCGCTGCGGTGCCCCTCGCCCGCGTCGCAGAACCCGCCGAGATCGCCGGCGTCGTCGAGTTTCTCGCATCACCCGATGCCGGCTACATCACCGGCGCCGTGATCCCCGTCGACGGCGGGCTCGGCATGGGACACTGACCGCGCTCACGACTCCGCCATCACGACTCATCAGCACTCGCCCCGTACACTCATCAAGTTCTGCAAAGGAGACATCACCGTGGATGAAGAACTGTTCGCCCGCTTCCGCAAGTGCGCCGTCGAGGTGCTCTCGGTTGAAGAGAGCGCCGTCGTGCCCGAGGCCAACTTCGGCGACGACCTCGATGCCGACAGCCTCGACTTGGTCGAGCTCGTGATGGCCCTCGAGGAGGAGTTCGACATCGAGGTGCCCGAAGAAGAGCTGGAGGGTGTCGAGACCGTCCAGCAGGCGTACGACCTGATCTCCGGCAAATTGTGAGCGAGCGGCGCGTCGCCGTCACCGGCCTCGGCGTCGTTG
>JBCCVW010000307.1:0-3520 GCA_039194665.1 Actinomycetota bacterium | reverse complement strand
GTCGGCGAGTCGCTGGCCGAACTCGACACGATCCGCGTCGCTGAAGAACACCGGGTGGCGATCGACTCCCCGGGTCATGACGTGGTGCCCGCCGTCTGCGGGATCGTGCCGTAACTGCCGTGCCCTACCGGCGAGTCTGAACAAAGGGTGTGACAGTTGGGGTCTGACCCCAACTGTCACACGTGCGCCGCAGTTACGGGTGGGTGCCGAATTGGCGGTCCCCGGCATCGCCGAGGCCGGGGACGATGAAGGCGTTGTCGTTGAGATGGTCGTCGACCGCCGCGGTCACCAAGTGAATGTCGATGCCAGCGGCTTCGAGCGCGGCGATGCCTTCGGGCGCGGCGAGCGCGCATACTGCGCGTAGCGGCGTTGGCGCGCCGCGCTTCACGAGCAGCTGAGCGGTGAACGCCAGTGATCCACCGGTGGCGAGCATCGGGTCGACGATGATCGTCGGCCGCCCAGCCATCGAGTCCGGGAGTTTGTTGACGTACGGCTCGGGCTGATGCGTCTCTTCGTTGCGGGCGATCCCGATGAAGCCGATGTCGGCGTTGGGGAGTAGCTCCTGAGCCGCCGTGAGGAATCCGAGGCCGGCGCGCAGGATCGGCACGATCACCGGTTGCACCGCGATGCGCCGCGCACGGGCAGTGGTCAGCGGTGTCTCGACGGTGCCGTCCAGCGTGGGCAGGTCGCGGGTCGCCTCGGCGAGCAATAACGATCCGATCCGCTCGAGGTTCTGCCGGAACAGCGCGTCCGGGGTGTGGGTGTCGCGGATCCGTGCGAGTGCATCCGAACACACCGGATGGTCGACGATGGTGGTGGTGACGGCCATGAGCGCTCCCAGGTCGAGTTGAGTCAGGACTCGCCGAGCGACAGCTCGGCTTTGAGCATCGAGTATCGCGGTTTGATGATCCCGTTGATCAGCTTGAGTCGCTCGGGGAACGGAGCGAAGGCGGACTTCATTGCGTTGACGGTGAGCCACTCGAAATCGTCGAGGTTCCACGCAAAAGCCTCAGCGAGCTTCGTCATCTCCTTGGTCATCGTCGTGTTGCTCATCAACCGGTTGTCGGTGTTCACCGTGACCCGGAAGCGCAGTCGGCCGAGGAGTCCGATCGGGTGCTCGGCGATCGTCGGAACGACCCCGGTGTTGACGTTCGAGGTGGGGCACAACTCGAGTGGGATGCGGGCGTCGCGCACATAGTTGGCCAGCCGACCGAGTTCGGGTGTGTCGCCGCTGGTGTCGATGTCGTCGACCACGCGCACGCCGTGTCCGAGACGTGCGGCGCCGCAGAACTGCACGGCCTCCCAGATCGACGGCAGCCCGAAGGCCTCTCCGGCATGAATGGTCGAGTGGAAGTTCTCGCGGTTGACGTATTGGAACGCGTCGAGGTGACGGGTGGGCGGGTAGCCGGCTTCTGCTCCGGCGATGTCGAAACCGACCACGCCGGAATCGCGATAGCGCACCGCGACTTCGGCGATCTCCAGACTGCGCGCTGCGGTGCGCATCGCCGAACAGATCGCATAGATCGACAGGTCGGTGCCGGCGGCCCCGCGGCGAAATCCGTCGAGTACCGCATCGACAACCTCGTCGAGGGTCAAGCCGGCCTCGGTGTGCAGCTCGGGCGCAAATCGCACCTCGGCGTACACCACGCCGTCGTTGGCCAGGTCCTGGGCGCACTCGAAGGCGACCCGCTCGATTGCATCGCGATGCTGCATCACTCCGACGGTGTGCGCGAACGTCTCGAGGTAGAGCACCAGGTCGTTGCGCTTGGCGCCGCGGTTGAACCACGTTGCCAACTCGTCGATGTCGGTGGTCGGCAGGCTCTGGTAGCCGAACTCGGACGCCAATTCGAGCACGGTGGCCGGTCGAACCCCGCCGTCGAGGTGGTCGTGGAGCAGAGCCTTGGGGGCTCGGAGGAGGACGTCGGCGCTCGTCATGGTCGGGCGAGACTACCGAGGGGCCGCAGCGGCATGTCGGCCGGCCGACGCAGCCAGTTCCATGCCGGATACTCGGCGGCCCCGGAAATGCAGTGCAGCGTGTAGGCATGGCGACTCCGGGCCGAGCGGTTGACATCGCTCCAGTGGGGCAGCAGACCGTCGAGCACCACCATGGTGCCGGCGGGGACCTCCAGCGGCACGAGTGTGTCACCGGCCGGCGGCGGCTCGGGAAGTGGCGTGGAGTCGAGCGTGTCGAACTCGGTGCCGTCGGCATCGAGGTAGTCGTTGGCGGCGGTACCGGCGCGCTTGAACAGCTGACGCAACGGTCCGCGGTGCCCTCCGGGCGCCGCCCACAGACAGCCGTTCTCGATGGTGGCGTCTTCGATCGCGAACCAGAACCCGGTGACGCTGATCGGGTCGGTGTAGAGGAAGGCGGCGTCCTGGTGGCAGCCGACTTCTCCGCCGATGTGCGGCTGCTTGAAGATGTACATCGACTGCAGCGCCCGCGGGTCGTCCATGCCGATGTCGTCGGCCACCTCGGCGATCAGCGGCTGGTAGGCGAACCGCTCGAACTCGTCGTCGAGGTCATGCTGTGCATGGCCGATCTTGTTGATGCTCAGCTCCTTCGGCTTGGTCAACTCGCCGTCGGGCCCGACCGCCCCTTCCTCGAAGAAGCACCAGGTGATCGACCCGCTGTCGAGGAACTCGCGGTTCGATACTCGCTCCTGCTCGTTCGTCGTGAACACCGAACGCTCGTCGCCCGGCTCCCACGCGTCGACGATCTCGAGTGCTCGCGTGCGCAACCGGACGCGGTCACTCGCTGATATCGCGTCGGGGATCGCGACGAATCCGTCCCGCTCGAAGGTGGCCAATTGTTCCGAGCTGAGCACGCACCCACCGTACCCGCCCGGCTCGATGTGACAGCAGGGGTCAGACCGGTGCTGTCACGCTGTCAGTCGACCGTGACGTTGGCCACCATGTCGGGGTGCAGCGTGCAGAACAGCGAGTACACGCCTGGTTCGTCGAACGTCAGCGAGTAGTTGCTGCCGGGATTGAGCAGGCCGGAGTCGAACTCGTCGAGCGACGGGTCGCTGGGGGTGCCGGCAGTGACGGTGTGCGGTACCGCGTCGACGTTGTTGAAGAACAATGGTTGTCCCACTCCGACCTCCAGATCGCCCGAGTACACGAAGTCGGTGATCAGCGATTGCTCGGCGCCGTCGGGGAAGTCGGACCCGCGCACCTCGCGTTGATCGCGGATCGTCGTCGAATCGAGCGCCGGCGCGATCGTCGAGTTCCACATCGAGAACACGCCGAGCTGATTGTCGTGGAACGGGTCGACCCAGGCGTGGAGCATCCACCCCAACGCCTCGGAGTAGCTGCCTCCGCTGGCCTCGCACTCGCTGCGCGGACCGAACGTGTCGCGGCCCCGAGCTGCGGCCACGGCACAGGTTGTAGTGGATGTGCCAGTTGTCGAGCGGCCCGGCGAACGTCTCGGGGTGTTCGTTGCCGATCACCGAGGGCGGGATGACGAACGAGGTGCCGACGAGCGTCATCGGCTCACCGTCCCACACGCCGTTGCGGCATT
>JBCCVW010000306.1:0-3618 GCA_039194665.1 Actinomycetota bacterium | reverse complement strand
CGGTCCGGCGATGTCGAGGTGGGCCCACGGCACGTCGCCGGTGAACTCGCTGAGGAAGATCGACGCGGTGATCGCCCCGGCGTAGGGACCGCCGATGTTGCGCATGTCGGCCACGACCGAGTCGAGCATCTTGCGATAGCGGCTGCGTTCCAGCGGTAGTTGCCACAACGGCTCGTCGACAGCGTCGCCGCTGGCCTTCACCTGATCGATGAACGACTGGTTCGAACCGATCAGCGCTGCCACCTCCGGCCCGAGGGCACCGAGCGCCGACCCGGTCAAGGTGGCGATGTCGACGATCGCGTCTGGCGCCTCCTCGACGGCGAGCGACAGCGCATCGGCCATCACCAGTCGGCCTTCGGCGTCGGTGTTGTGGATCTCGACGGTCTTGCCGTTGCGCATCGTGAGGACGTCGCCAAGCTTCAACGCACTGCCCGACGGCATGTTGTCGGTGCACATCAAGAACGCAGTGACCTTGGTGCGGCCACGCAATGCCGGCAGCGTCGACATAGCGGCGAGCACCGCAGCGGCGCCCGACATGTCCATCTTCATCACCTGATGCATGCCGTCGCTCGGCTTCAGCGAGATGCCACCCGAGTCGTACATCACGCCCTTGCCGACCAGAATCAGATGGCCATTCGGGCGGCGCGGGGTGTAGGTGATCTTGACCATGCGCGGTGGCTCGGTCGAGCCGCGGTTGACGCCGAGCAGGCCACCGCACCCCATCTGCTCGAGGTCGTCGGCGTTGAACACCTCGACGGTCAGCCCAGTATCGGCACCGATCGCCACCGCACGATCGGCGATGTCCTTGGCGTTCAGATAGGTCGGCGGCGTGTTGGCCAACTCTCGGGCGAGCGCGCCAGCCGTGGCGATGACCTGCCCGCGCGCCGCGCCGTCGCCGACTGCGTCCCGCCGCTTCGCTCCGGCGGTGAGGGTGAGCGCAGCCAGCCTGGAGCCACTCTTGGTGTCGTTCTTCAACCCCACGTACCGGTACGAGGCGAGCAGCACGCCTTCAGTCACCGCCTGGCCCGCCGCAGCTGGAGCGACGCCGTCGACGTCGGCGAGGTTGGTTGCCAACGATCGGTGCACCGAGGCCGCCCGGCCAAACGCCGCAGCAGCGTTGCGTAACGTCGTGGTCGTCACCTCGGCGGCATCACCGATGCCAACCGCAATGGCCACGGCGTCGCCGTTCGGTACCGCCAGCGTCTCTCCGACGGCACCCTTGAAGCCGTTGGCCTCGAGACCAGCGCGGTTGACCCCCAACGCACGCGGTACCGAGCCCTTGGTGGCAACGGCATAACCGACAGCTCCCGCAGAGGCTGGGACGGAAGCGGCGACGGAGACGTCGACGGCGGACACGGCATCGCTGGCATCGGGCATGGTCGACAGTCTTACCGGATTCCTGTGTGCGCACCCTTAACGGGCGGTGTTCGATCGGTCATGATGTGGTGATGTCCGACGCCCCCGAGTCGATGATCGAACAAGACGAGCCGAAGTCGTGGACCCGGTTCATCAAGTGGGCGGTGCTCGGCGTCGTCGTGCTCGTGGCGCTCGTGTACGGCGCGATCTTCATCTACGCCAACGTGATCAACGATTCGCCCGACGAACTCGATACCGATGATCTGAGCGCGGCGATCGAGGCGACGACGCCATCGACCGCTCCTGCCGACACGTCAGCGGCTCCCACTACCGCCGCCAGTGAGGCGCCAGCCGAGACGACGGCCCCGGAGACAACACCCGCAACGTCCGCTCCGACGCCCGACACCACCGCGTCCGCCGGCGAGCTGGACTACGACGGCGAGTGGGTGCCGACGCAGGAGTCGGAGTTCGGCTATCGGGTCGACGAAATCCTGGCCGGCGTCAACGTCACAGCGGTCGGCAGAAGCAACGAGATCGCCGGCGCAATGACGATCGCCGGAACCCAGGTCACCGACCTCGCGGTGGAGGTGGAGGTGGCGTCGATCACGAGCGACGACTCGCGCCGCGACGGCCAGTTCGCCGGTCGCATCATGGAGACCGATCAATTCCCCACCGCAACGTTCGTGCTCACCGCGCCGATCGAGCTGGGGACCGTTCCGGCGGTCGGCGAGCAGATCACGACCACGGCGACCGGGGACCTGACCCTGCACGGCGTCACGCAGACGGTGACGTTCGAGGTCACGGCCGAGGGCAATGGCGAGCGGATCGGCGTACTTGGCAACATCCCGATCCTGTTCTCCGACTACGACATCGACGACCCGTCGTTCGGTGTGGTCTCGACCGAAGACAACGGCCTGCTCGAGTTCGTCCTCGTCTTCGAACGCGCCTGACACCCGCGCACGCGGAGCACCCGCCGGGTTGGAGGCGCCGGAGGCAGTGCCGAACCCGTCCACCAGCTCAGGCGGGCGAGCGCCATCGGCGCGAGCACGGAAGGCGAGGGGCAGCCCGCCAGGGCGTCCGAGCCCAGACGTGAGGGCGACCGAGCCCTATATAGAGGGCTGGCTGCGGGCCCAGGCGTCAGCGAGGGCGGCGTACCGGCCGCCCTCTGCAACGAGCTCGCCATGCGTGCCCAGCTCGACGAGCCGACCGCCCGCGACCACACCGATGCGGTCGGCGCGTTGCACCGTGGTGAGGCGGTGCGCGACGACGATGGTCGTCCGCCCGGACATCAGTTGTTCGAGCGCATGCTCGACGATCATCTCGGTCCCAGGATCGAGATTGCTCGTGGCCTCGTCGAGTACCAGCACCGCCGGATCAACCAGTGCCGCACGGGCGAGCGACACCAGCTGCCGTTCGCCGGCCGACAACCGCGAGCCGCGTTCGCGTACCTCGGTGTGAATGCCGTCGTCGAAGGCGTCGAACCGTTCGAGCGCACCAATCGCATCGAGCGCGTCACGGAGCTCGTCGTCGGTCGCGTCGGCGCGGGCGATGCGGATGTTGTCGGCCACGCTGCCGGCGAACAAGAAGCCCTCCTGCGGGACCACGACGATGCGTTCGCGCAGCGAGGCCAGCGTGGCGTCGCGCAGATCGACGCCGCCGAACGTGATTGCCCCCTGTGTCGGGTCGTACAGCCGGGCAATCAGCTTGGCCAGCGTCGATTTACCAGCACCGGTGGGCCCGACGAGCGCCAAGCGTTCGCCGTCGCCAATCATCAGCCGAACGTCGGACAACACCGGCACGCTGGTGCCGGGATACGAGAAGCCGACGTCGGCGACGTCGATGACGCCTCGAGCGGGGAGCTCATTCGAGCCATCTTGAATGTCCGGCTCGGTGTCGAGGATCGTGAACAACTTGTTGAGCGACGCTGCAGATGACTGCAACGTGTTGTACAGCTGGGACAGCTGCTGCACCGGTTCGAAGAGTTGCGCGAGGAGCAGAACGGCGGCGGTCACGGTGCCGATCTGCACATCGCCGCGAGAGACCAGCCATCCGCCGACACCGACCATCAACGCGGTGCCGAACACGCCACACGCTTCCACCAAACCGAAGTACCAGGTGCTGACCTTCACGCTGTGTACGTGGGAGTCGAACAGCCCGCGATTCGACTGAGCGAACCGCTTGATCTGCTCGGGCTCACGGGCGTACGCCTGGATGACCCGCACACCGGAGATGCCCTCTTGCATCGTCGACAGGTTCTCGCCG
>JBCCVW010000305.1:0-3675 GCA_039194665.1 Actinomycetota bacterium | reverse complement strand
GGCCTTGGCCAGATACTCGGGCACCGCGTTGCGCAACGCCTGCTCGCGGGCAGGGGCGAGGCCGACCCGCGCCTCGAGCACCTTGCGCGGCACCTTGCCGTTGCGGAATCCGGGGAGCCGGACCTCTTTGGCGATCTCTTTGAAGGCCCGATCGATATCGCGTTCGAACTCGTCTTCTTCGACCTCGACGTACAGCTTGACCTTGTTGCCTTCGAGCGGCTCGACCGAACTTTTCACAGGCCGGGCAGTGTACCGGTGGGGTGTCACTTCCTCGCTGGGCGACCGTCGCAGGCGTGACGTCGAACCTTCCTGCGCAGGTGAGCTGTGGGGCAACCCGCTCGATCGGCCATGATGGGGACCGATGGAGATGTGGAAGCCACACAAGCTGGCCTCACCCCACGATGGGCAGATCGAACTGCGTATGGGCGACAAGGTTCGCACGGTCGCCGAGCTGCACGGGGTGCCAGAGGGCACCGAGGGCAAGGTCATCCTCGCCAACGGGTTCAATTGGTTGCGGTATCGCGTGCTCTTCGAGAACGGCGCCGAAGTCGGCGATCTCGACCACCGCACGATCGAACCGATCGGCCGCGCGGCGAAGCGCATCGCCAAAGCGGAGGCCAAAGCCAACCGGTGACGCTCACGCGCAACGGCGCGTGAGCCGGCGACGGTTCGGTCGGTCTCAACGCAACGGCGGCGGAGTCGATATGGACCACGTGCGCTACCGATTCGGTGAGTTCGAACTCGATACCGGATCGCGCGAGCTGTCGTCACCTGATGGAGTCATCTCAACCGAGCGGCAAGTCTTCGAGGTGCTCACCCGCCTCGTCGAACACCGCGACCGCGTGGTCCCGAAGACCGAACTCCTCGACACGATCTGGGGCGACCGATTCGTGTCCGAGTCGGCACTGTCGACGCGGATCAAAGAGGCGCGACGCGCGCTCGGCGACGATGGCGACCGGCAGGAGTGGATTCGCACGATCCGCGGCGTCGGCTACCGATTCGTCGGGACCGTCGACGAGATCGCCACCACGAGCCCCACCGAGGTCGCGGTGCTCCCGCAGGAGCGCCGAGCGCACGTCGCACCGCCACCCGAACGACTCATCGGACGCGACGCGGCGGCCGCGCGTCTCGCAGCACAACTCGACCACCATCGACTGGTGTCGGTCGTCGGCACTGGCGGTATCGGCAAGACCCACCTCGTCCGGCATGTGGGAGCGAGCATCGCCGAGCGGTGGACCGACGGCGCCGTCATGGTCGAGCTCGCACACGTCGCAGAGGATGCGGCCGTGGCACCAACGACGGTGCAACAACTCGGTGCACCGCAGTACGCCGACGTCTCCGTGCTCGACGCGCTGCTCGCTCACCTACAGCCACGGCATGGCTTGCTCATCCTCGACAGTGCCGAGCACGTGCGCGCCGGCACCGCCGAATTGTGCTCAACCATCCTGGCGAGCTGCCCCCGAATCACCGTCGCCGTCACCAGTCGGGAACGGCTGGGTATCGACGGCGAACGGCTGATCCCGCTCGGGCCGCTCCGGCTCGACGACTCCATCGAACTCTTCAGTCTGCGCGCTGCCGCACACTCCGTTGATCTCGACGAAAACGAAGCGGCACTGCTCGCGCTGTGCCAACGATTGGACGGCGTGCCGCTCGCGATTCAGCTCGCCGCCGCCCGTGCTCGGATGCTCTCCCTGACGGACATCGCAGCCCGTCTCGACGATCACCTGCGCAGCGACGCGATCGAATCGGCAGATCGTCATGCGACCATGGAGCGGGCGATCGCCTGGTCGTTCGAATCGCTCCCCACCGACGATCAGGCGGCGCTCTGCGCTCTCTCGAACTTGCGCGGAGCGTTCGACGTCAACGACGCAACTGCCGTCGTGGGTCGCGATGCGCTCGATCTCATCGTGCGACTCGTCGAGCGCTCTCTCGTCATCACCGTCGACGGACACCGCAGTCGATTCCGGATACTCGAACCGATCCGACTGTTTGCTGCTCAGCGCCAAGGCGACGACGACCGATCGAGATACGTGGCACACCTCGTCGCATCGGTCACCGACGCCTGTGACCGCATGGAGCGCGGCGACATCGACAGCGGTGCAGCTGAGCTTGCCGACCGCTGGCCGAACGTGCGGCGTGCGCTCGAGGTGGCCATCGACCGCGGCGACGCCGAGGCGGCCAGGCAACTCGTCGCGAGCCTGGCCTCATATGCCGAGGTGTGGCTGCACGTCGAGGTGGCCGACTGGGCCCTCGCCGCCGTCGGAACCGACCACGAAGATCCTGCGTCGATTCAGATGTTCGCGGTCACCTCGAGAATCCTTGCGCACACCGGAGCCCGAGATCGCGCGAGTGCGCTGGTCGACCGCATCGCCGAGGCGCCGGCAACGAGCGACGTTGTGTTGGCCCGCCTGTGGAGTCGGTGGTACCGAGGGGACGTCGACGGTGCACTCGAGCAGCTCGAGATCTTCGAGGAGCAGCTCGATCGACCGACGGGGCTCACCGCCTTGGGTCTACAGACGTTGCGCGTCTTCGCGATCACCACGGCGGGCCGACCGGACTCGTCGCACCTTTGGCGCCTCCGATCGATGGCCAGCAGCGTCGGCGACAGCGGTCTGCCGCTGATGCTGTTCGCTGAGGGCGTCGAGGCCTTCTGGGCAGCGCGGTTCGCTGATGCGCTGGAACCGTTCGACCGCAGCGTCGACGCAGCAACCCAGCGCGGGCAGATGCTCTTCGCCAGCGGCATTGCGTCGTTCCGAACGATCGCGCTCGCCGCGATGATCGACGAGCAGCGCGCGGTCGATCGCCTCACGGCAAGCCTGCGCAACGCACTCGACGCGAACGAGGGCGCCGTCGTCATCGGCAACGTCTCCTTGATCGCCGACCTCACGGTTGCGGCGCTTGCCCTCGTCGTGCGCAACGAGACCACCATCGCTGGCCAGTTACTTGGCGTACGCGACGGCAACGCCTACCGAGCAGGTTCGTCGGAGCTCGTTGCCTTGAACGTCGCCGCGTTGCTCGACGAGCGCGGAGTCGCGGTCGAACGAGATCGACAGGTCGGCGCCGGCCTCGACTTGCGCGAGGCCGCGGCGCTCGCGCTGCGTGCGCTCAGCCGCATCACCCCCGACGTTCCATAGCTCGGCACAACGGCGGCGGCGCAGACAACGTCATTGGCGTCCATCGGCACGCGGTACGGTGCCCCGGGTGACCGACGAAGCTGTGGACGACAGCAACAACACCGACGACGAAACGATCACCGGCTCGATGTGGCTGGCGATCGGCGCCATGATGCTCGCCGTCTTCGTGATCGCCAACGACTTCACGGCGATGAACGTGGTGCTCCCGAGCATCGAGTCCGAGCTCGACACCGATCTGTCCACTGTGCAATGGGTGGTCAACGGCTACGCACTGATCTTTGGCGTGCTGATCGTTCCGGGAGGACGGATCGCCGACATCTACGGACGCCGCGAAGCACTTGCCGCGGGCGCCTTGATATTCGCCGTGTTTTCGCTGGTCGGCGGTCTCGCCCCGAACGTGTGGATATTGATCGCCGCCCGAATGCTGATGGGCGTGGGCGGCGCGCTGATGTGGCCCGCGATCCTGGGCTTGATCTACGCGGTGCTGCCCGGGACGAAGACGGCTCTCGCTGGCGCCATGGTGATCGGCGTCGCCGGGATC
>JBCCVW010000304.1:0-3703 GCA_039194665.1 Actinomycetota bacterium | reverse complement strand
TTCACCCAGGACGACAGCCACATCTTCTGCACCCGCGACCAGATGGCCGACGAGGTGGCCAGCCTCCTCGACTTCGTGTTGTCGGTGCTGCGCGCGTTCGGCTTCGACGACTTCACGTTCAACCTGTCGACGAAGGATCCCGACAAGTACGTCGGGACCGACGAGGTCTGGGACGAGGCCACCGAGGCGCTGCGCGAAGCGCTCGACAAGCACGGCCTGCAATACGGCGTCAAGGAGGGCGACGCGGCGTTCTACGGGCCGAAGATCGACATCGACGTGCGCGACGCGATCGGGCGGTCGTGGCAGCTGTCGACCATTCAGGCCGACTTCCAGCTCCCGGAGCGTTTCGATCTGAACTACGTCGGGGCCGACAACGAGCGGCACCGCCCGATCATGTTGCACCGCGCGCTGTTCGGCTCGGTCGAGCGATTCTTCGGGGTACTCCTCGAGCACTATGCGGGTGCGTTCCCGACGTGGCTGGCGCCCACGCAGGTGCGCGTACTGCCCGTGGCGGAACCGCACGAGGCATACGCCCGCAGCGTCGAAGAGCGCCTGCTGGCCGAGGGCGCCCGGGTCGACTACGTCGGTGCCGACGACGGGCTCGGCAAGCGGATTCGGTCAGCGAAGATGGAGAAGCTGCCGTATGTGCTTGTTGTTGGCGACGACGATGTGGCCGCCGGCACGGTGGGTGTCAACCCGCGCAGCGACCACCCGGACGGCAGCGAGGTGCAACGTGACGTGCCGCTCGACGAGTTCGTCGCCCGCTTCCGGCGTGAAGTGGTCGACGCTGAAGTAGCAGCACTCGAGGCCTGATTCGGCCATCGCATGCTCGAACACATCTGGTCGGGTTGGCGGGCGACGTACGTGCAGAGCGCGCCGGTCCGTGGTGCAGACGCCGGGGTCGACCGTGGCGACCCGGACGCACCCCGTGCGAGCGTGTTCACACAGCTCCTGCAGTCGGGCGAACCCGACGCCGAGACCCACATCGTGCATCGCGGCGACACCTGTTTCGCGTTGATGAACGCGTTTCCGTACACGTCGGGCCATCTCCTCGTGGTGCCGTATCGAGAGGTGCCCGATCTCGCCGATCTCGACGATGGGGAGATCCTCGACCTGTGGCACACGGTGACCGAGGCGATCGCCGTGGTGCGCGCCGCATACGAGCCAGACGGGATGAACGTCGGTGTCAATCTCGGCCGACCCGCCGGTGGATCGGAGCCGACCCATCTCCACGTGCACGTGGTGCCTCGCTGGACTGGCGACTCGAACTTCATGTCGGCGGTGGCGAACACACAAACGCTGCCGGAGAGTCTCGAGTCGAGCGCTGAGCGGATTCGTCGAACCTGGGCGCGACGGCACGGCGCGGGCTGAGCGCGAGAGCGTCGGGGTGCGGGCGTTCCCCGTAGGCTGGCGTTCGTGACCGACGAGGTACGCGACGAACTCCCCGACGACCTGGACACGTCGGGTTTCGTCGGCCCGTATCAGTTTCCCGATAACAGCCGCCGGCGGTGGCCCGGCGTGATCTACCTGGGCATCGCCGCACTGTGCGTCGTCGTGTACGTGGCGGGTGATGGCTCGCCGATCGTCAATGGCGGGTGGCTGCTCGGTGCAGCCGTGCTCACCGCCGTGGGCGTGTTCTCGATCATGTCGAGCTGGCGAATGCACATCGACGAACGCGACGCCCTCGTCGCTGCCCAACAAGCGGTCGGCTTTGCCGTCGGACACGCGTCGGCGCAACAGGTCTGGCGCGGGCTGCGCAGCCGACCGACGTGGCGAGTGTTGTGCTACAGCAGCGAGGATCCCCCGCTGCGCCGGGGCCTGGTGTTGGTCGACGCGGTCGACGGCTCGGTGATCGAGCACTTGGTCGAAGACAACCCCGAACGCGTCGGATCACCCTGATCTCTGGGTGCTGACCGCCGCTGCACCGGCAGAAGTAACGCCGTCGAGGACGTGCTGCGGTAGCGTCGAGGGCGATGTTCGACGGGAAGTTTCGTGCGCCAGTCGACCGTGTGGTGCGGCCCGTCGGCGACAGCATCAAGAAGACGGGCATCACCCCCGACCATCTGACGATCATGGGGCTGCTCGTCGGCGTGGGTGCTGCGGTCGCAATCGGCGCTGGCGCACTGCGCCTCGGGCTGCTCCTGGTGATTCTGGCAGCCTTGCCGGACCTGCTCGATGGCGCCGTGGCGAAGGCGAGCGGTGCGGCGAGTCCGCGGGGCGCGTTCTTCGACTCCACGATCGACCGTGTGACCGATGCGCTGCTCCTGGGCGGGATCGCGTGGTATCTGGCGAGCACCGAGTCGGCGCACATGGCCATCTTGCCGTTCGCCATCCTCGCCGTGTCGACGCTGATCAGCTACATGCGGGCCAAGGCCGAGTCGCTCGGTATCGAAGCCAAGGGTGGCCTGATGGAGCGGGCCGAGCGGATCGTGGCGATCTGCATCGGGTTGCTGTTCAACGTGCTGCTCATCCCGATTCTGTGGATCATGCTCGCGCTGACCTCGATCACGGCGATCCAACGCTTCGTCAAGGTGTGGCGTCAAGCGGACGTGGCCCCGATCACCGCAGCACGAATCGAGATGCGCCGCTCGCGGCGACAGAGCCGACGTGTCGCCCGTCTCGAACGGCGGCGCACGCGGGTGCCGCGCAAGCGGCTGTGACCGGGGCGACAGCCCGGTGACTCCGGCCGAGCTCGCCACCGTCGCGGCGTACCGGGGCGGTGCCCTCGCCGCCCGGCTGATGCCGGGCGCGGTGGCCTCCGGGTTGGCCGGACCGCTCGGGGCCGGAGCCAGCTTCGCCAGCAACGAACGGCGGGAGATGATCGCCCGGCACCTCAACCGCGTCGACCCTCGCCTGCGCGGTCTCCGTCTGCGGCGCGCGGTGCAGGATGCGTTCGATTGGTATGCCCGATACTGGATGGAGAGCTTTCGCCTGCCGTCGCTCTCGCGTCGCACCGTTGACGCCGGCTTCCGCCATCGCGGCTACCAACAGATCGTCGATGCCCGCAACAACGGCACCGGGGTGATGCTCGTCCTGCCGCACCTCGGTGGCTGGGAGTGGGCCGGTCGCTGGATCGCCGATCAGGGTCACCCGATCACCGTCGTCGTCGAGCACATCGATCCGCCGGAGCTGTTCGAGTGGTTCGTCGACCTTCGCTCCGACCTCGGGATGAATGTTGTTGCGCTCGACCAGCACGCCGGAACGACGATCACCAAGGCCTTGGCCGACAATCACGTCGTGTGCCTGCTCGCCGACCGCGATCTGCAGCGCAAGGGACCGATGGTCGACTTCTTCGGTGAGCGCACTCACCTCCCCGGCGGGCCCGCGACCTTGGCGTTGCGTACCGGCGCCCCGCTGTTGCCGACGGCGGTGTTCTTCACCAACCGCTTCGACGGCCACCTCGGCCATGTCCGACCAGCGCTACAGGCCGAGCGGAAGGCCAAGCGGTTGCGCGATGACGTCAATCGGATCACCCAGGACCTGGCCAACGAGTTCGAGTACCTGATCCGTCGAGCCCCCTCGCAGTGGCATCTGTTCCAGCCGAACTGGCCGAGCGACCCCGGCTACTAACCGGCGTCCCCGCCGAAATTCTGTCGATTTCCCGCACCTCGCGCCGGGAAGCGCCGCAATTTCGGCGTTGGTTCGAGTAGCGCGGTCGAGCGAGCGGTTGCGACTTGGAGCAGGCCGCGCGTGAGTTCCTGCG
>JBCCVW010000303.1:0-3796 GCA_039194665.1 Actinomycetota bacterium | reverse complement strand
GACAGCTCGTCGTTCTGCCACACCGAGTTGTGCCCGTTGAGGTACATTGCCAGCCGCTCGAGGCCCATCCCGGTGTCGACGTTGTGCTGCTCGAGCATGTCCAACGTGCCGTCTTCGTGACGGTTGTACGTCATGAACACGTTGTTCCAGATTTCAACGAACTCGGGCCGGTCGCCGAACGGCGGTGGGTCACCGTCGCCGACGTACACGAAGATCTCGGTGTCCGGTCCGCACAGTCCGGCACGTCCGTCGGACCACCAGTTGTCATCCGTGCCGAGCGGGGTGATTCGGCCGGAGGGGTCGACGCCGGCCTGGCGGAACGTCTCGGACCAGATCGCGGGCGCCTCGTTGTCGGCGGGCACTTCGTCGTCGCCGGCGAACACGGTGACGTACAGCCGACGTGGGTCGATCGCGAACGGACCGGTCAGCAGCTCGAACGACTGCGGGATCGATGTTTCCTTGAAGTAGTCGCCCAGGCTCCAGTTGCCGAGCATCTCGAACACGGTGAGGTGCGTGTGATCGCCGACTTCGTCGATGTCGGTCGTGCGGACGCACCGCTGAACATCGGTCAGTCGCTTGCCAGCAGGGTGCGCCTCGTCGCCGTGCAGATACGGCACGAGGGGGTGCATACCCGCCGTGGTGAACAGCACGTCATCGGTCGGTGAGCGAACCGAGTGCCCTTCGATGATCGCGTGGCCGCGATCGGCCATGAAGTTGAGAAACGTCGACTGAATCTGCTCGATCGTCCACTCTGGCGCGCTCATCGGAGGGAGCACTCCGAGCTCGATCTGACAAGTGCTGGCGCTGTGAGACGTCTCATCGAAGTCAGCCTGCCACAGCGACGGACTACTCGGCTGGGGTCGACTCTCTGACGGGCTCTGAGTGCTCGCGTCCGCGAGTCGAGGGACTTCCGGCGACGGCATCGACGATCGCCCGCCGGCGTGGGGCCACACGCGCCTCGAGCCACTGCTGTCGGCGGTGGGCGCGCTCCATCTTCTCGTCCCCGTAGCGACGCTGGGCCCATCGCGAGTCCGGCTTCGCCAATCGCCACGCTCCGACGATTCCGAACAGTGGAATGAAGACGCCGGCGATGCCGGTCCGGTACTTGCCCTTGGCGACACAAATGACGAGGGCCACGAGGTGCCCCACGATGTTCAGCAGTGTCAGCACGAGGAGCACCGGCCGATCGCTGTCGACGACGAACGGGTTGAATCCGATCAGCGCGAACCCGAGCACCGCGACGGCGAGCGCCACCACTTCCACCGACATGCGCCCCTCCTCGGCCCAGTACACATCGTCGAGCCGGAGTATCAGCGCGAACTCGTCGAGCACCAGCGAGGTCCCGATCCCGACCAAGACGCCCGAGACTGCCGCCCAACCGTTCGAGTTCTGCGTCCCCACCGCCAAGAACGCGCCGGCGACCAGTACGACGACGCCTGGAATTGCATGATGGACGTGCAGACCCGATTCGGTCGATGCGTCCCTGAACGGGCCGCGGCCAGCACGGATCAGGCGGGTGATGGTACGAGTCGCCGCGAACGTGACGAGGAACGCGGCGAAACACAGCATCAGTGGCAGGCGGCCAGACTCCACGATGTCCCGGTCGAACCACCACACCGCTGCGATGGTACCGATCGGGCAACGCCTCGCCGCTGCGCAGATCCGCCTGCTCGCTGCCAGTCATCTCGCATCCGACCGCCGGACGCTGCGTCTTCAGCGTGCCGGTGTCGACCGGGCGGGAAACGTCATCAACGGGACTGCGACCAGTGCAACCGTCAGCACGGCGATAGTGGCGAAGGCGCCGCGGACGCCGTCGACGATCGCGGCGAGGTCGTTGTTGGCGATCGCCTGCGAGCCGTCGCTCCCGACGAAGCCGTCGAACAGCCCTGCGGCGAGTGCAAACCCGATCGCTCCTCCGAGGAAGGCCATCGCCGCAAGCAGCGCGCTCGCCGACGATGCGATCTCGGGTCGCACCGACGACATCGCAACGGTCGAACCGACTGCCACCGTCAACCCGGCCCCCGCGCCGATCAGCGCCATCCCCGGTACGAGGTCGGCGGGCCCGTCACCGACATCGACGACCGCAAGCAACACGGCGCCGGCCGCCATCGAGAGACATCCAACTGAGGCGACCCAGCGCGCCCCCAGCGGGCGCATGAGCCAGCCGCTGGCCATGCCGAACAGGAACAGCGGTGCGCCGAACGCGAGCAACACCCAGCCGCCGAGCGTTGCCGACTCGCCGAACCCGTTCTGTAGCAGGAGTGGGAGCAGGAACAACACAGCGGAGATCGGTGTGTTGGACAGAGCGATCAGGCCGACGCCGCCGACGTACGGCCGGGTAGCCAGCTCCGGTGGCACGATCGGGTCGGCAGATCGCCGGATGGCCCATGGCAGCAGACAGAGCAGGGCGATCGTGGCCGCGACGAGGGCGAGGGTCCCGATCGACGCCCATCCCCAGTCGGGCCCTTGGACGCCCACGACTGTGGCGATGACCAGCGCGGCGCCAAGAAACGAAGCACCAACCAGATCGAGTCGCGCCGATGATGGCTCCGCCGTCTCGTCCAGGCTTCGAGACAACACGGCAACGAGGAGCGCGAGCGGTGAGCAGATCCAGAAAATCGCCGGCCAACCGAGCGCGCTGTCGACCAGCGTGCCGCCGATCGGTACCCCCAACGCCTGGCCGAGGCCGGTGGCCGCCGAGACCACGCCGATCGCCTTGGCGCGGGCATCACCCACGAACGTGACGTCAGCGATGGCGAACGTGGCAACGCTGATGAGAACGCCGCCGATTCCCATCCCGACCAATGCCACCAGCAGCAGTCCGTAGTTCGGAGCAGCGGCAGCGGCCAGACTGGCGACGGCGAAGATGCCGCCGCCGGTGGTCATCGACAACCGGCGGCCGTAGCGATCGCTGAGACGGCCGACGATCGGGACGAAGGCGGCGAACACCAACATGTAAATCGTCGGTAGCCAGGCCAACTCTGAGAGGGATGCACCGAACTCGTCCTGCAGCTCCGGGAGCGCGATCGCGATGGCACTGCCGGGAAACCAGATGACTGCCCCGCCAATGACGAGCGATACGTAACCCCGACGCTCGCGCGCCGTCGCCGGCGGGAACACGTTCGACGGCGCCGACATCGTCATACCGTAACCCTCGTGAGGGGCGCGGCGCTGGGGAGCGCCGTACTTGCCTCGCGCTGGCTCGCAGCGTCCGCAGGAGACGGGGAGTTACGCCGGCGATCGGAAGCGGTCTGTCGCCGATACGAGTTCATGGATGTGCCCCGGTTCGTCGATCGAGTGCCCGGCGTCGGGCACGATGCGTAGATCGGCTTCCGGCCACGCGGTGTGGAGCTCCCAGGCGCTCTTGAGCGGGCAGACCATGTCGTAGCGCCCCTGCGAGATCACCCCGGGGATGTGGCGGATCCTGTCGACATCGCGCAGGATTTGGCCGTCGACGTCGAGGAATCCGCCGTTGACGAAGTAGTGGTTCTCGATCCGGGCGAACGCCAGCGCGAACTCGTGGACGCTGTTGCGTGCCACGTGGTCGGGGTCAGGGCGCAGATTGCTCGTGCCGCCCTCCCACACCGACCATGCTTTCGCAGCGGCGATGCGAACATCGGGGTCGTCGCTCGTCAAGCGCCGCTGGTAGGCGCTCATCATGTCGCCGTGCTCCACCTCGGGGATGGCCGCGCGGAACGCCTCCCACTTGTCCGGGTAGATCCAACTCGCACCCTCTTGGTAGAACCACATCAGCTCGGCGCGGCGGAGGAGAAAGATGCCTCTCAGGACGAGTTCG
>JBCCVW010000302.1:0-3852 GCA_039194665.1 Actinomycetota bacterium | reverse complement strand
TGGTGGTGCCCGTGGCGCCGTAGATCAGCGCGATGCCGTAGAGGAAGAACGCACTGGCGAATCCGCCGAGCACGAAGTACTTGATGCCCGACTCGCCACTGCGGTTACTCCGTCGGTTGCTTGCGGCGAGCACGTAGAGGGCCAGCGACAGCGTCTCGAGACCGAGGAACAGCACGATCAGGTCGTTGGCCGACGCCATGACGACACCACCCGCACCGGCGGCAAGCAGGAGTGCGTAAATCTCCGGACCGTCGTTGGGCGTGCCCCGCAGATAGTCGTCGGCAAGCATCGCCACGAGGATGATCGACACACAAATGAGGATCGTGACGAACATCGAGAACGTGTCGAAGGCCACGGCGCCGGCAACGAGCGTGGTCGGACCGTTATCGGTGATGTCGTCCCATTGCACCATCGCCAGCGCGCCCGCGGTACCTGCGGTGGTGGCACACGCCATGGCGTACAGGCCGTTGGGCCAGCGCGGCGTGAGCGCACCCGCCAACATCAGGATCAGCGCACCGGCAACGAGCGCGATCAGCGGGGACAGTGCGAACCAGGCGATATCCGGTCCGTCGAAGGCGTCGACCTGGGCGAGCATCACTCGTCGTCCCCTTCGTCCGAGTTCTCGTCGCCGCCCTCTTCTTCACCGTGCTCTTCTTCGAGCTCGATCTGGGCGCGCTCGAGCTGCTCTTCGGTGATGTCGGGTTCGGGCCGCACGAGGTCGGTGCGCTCCTCGACATGTTCGAGCAACGCATCGACGCTGGGGTTGATGCGGTCGAGCAACGGCTTGGGGTACACACCGGTGAACACGATCACGGCGATGAACGGCAGCAACACCGCCGCCTCACGGATCTTGATCTCGGGGAACGTCTTCGACTTCTCGTCGGGCACGCCGTGGAACGTCCGCTGGTACGCCCACAGCAGATAGAGCGCCGCGAGGATCACGCCCGTGGCACCAACGATCGTCCACCACCGGGCGGTGTCCCACGAGCCGATGAGGATCAGGAATTCGCCGACGAAGCCGTTCAGCCCGGGCACACCGATCGACGACAGCATCACCACCATGAACCCGGCGGCGAAGATCGGCGCCACGGTTTGGATGCCGTTGAAGTCGGCGATCATGCGCGTGTGCTGGCGCTCGTACATCCAACCGACGAGGAGGAACAAGGCGCCGGTGGACACACCGTGGTTGACGTTCTGCAACGTGGCGCCGGTGAGGCCCTGCTCGGTGAACGCAAAGGTTCCGAGGATGATGAACCCCATGTGGGCCACTGACGAGTAGGCCACCAACATCTTCAGATCGGGTTGCATCGTCGCCGCGATGGCGCCATAGGTGATGCCGATCACGGCGAGCGTGAGGAACAGATAACGAGTGAAGTCCCAGAAGGCGGCCTCGGGGAACAAGTAGATCCCGAACCGCACCAGGCCGTACGAGCCGAGTTTGAGCAAGACGCCAGCGAGGATCACCGAGCGGTGACCGGCCTGGGTGTGCGACAGCGGCAACCACGTGTGCACCGGCACGATTGGCACCTTGACGGCGAACGCGATGGCAAACGCGAAGAACAGCCATCGTCCGGTCGACGTGGCGAAGTTGGCACCTTCGGCGATCTCGACGAGGTCGAAGGTGAGGTAGCCCAACGAGTCACGGGCGATGAGCGCAGTGGCAACGACGCCCACGAGCATGAAGGCCGAGCCGAACATCGTGTACAGGAAGAACTTGGTGGCCGCGTACTCGCGCTCCTCGTGACCCCACCCGGCAACGAGGAAATACATCGGGACGATGATGATCTCGAAGAACAGGAAGAACATGAACAGGTCGAGGCTGAGGAACGTGCCGAGCACGCCAGCCTCGAGCAGCAACATCCATGCGAGATACGACTTGTGTTCGCGTTCGGGATCGATCCCGATGATCACCAGGGGGAAGATGAACGCGGTGAGCGCGATGAGGAACAACGAGATCCCGTCGACGCCGAGGTGCCACGAAATGCCCCACGATTCGATCCACGTCTGCTTGGAAACGAACTGGAACCCGGACTCGCCCGTCTCGAACGACGACAGCAGCCACACGGTGAGTGCGGCCGTGCCGACCGTGGCGGCGCCGGCGAGCAATTGCGCGTACTCGGGGCGTCGGCGCGGCGTCAACAGCACCAGCACCGCAGCGATCACCGGCAACAGCACGATTGCGGTGAGGATGGGGAAGCCGAGCGATGCGCCGTCGGCGGCGAGCATCACAAGATCCCCCGGAACACGACGAGCCATGCGAGGATCAACAGCGCGCCGATGCCGATGAACCCGGCGTACTGGCGCACGTTGCCCGTCTGTCCCTTGCGCAGCTGCGACGCGGTCTCGCGCACGGCGACGGCCGAGCCGTCGACGACGTGGCGGTCATACAGCCGATCGACATCGGCGATCGCCTGGAAGCCGGCGCGGCCGGGGCCACCCATGAACGCGGCGATGGTCGAGTCGTAGTACCAGCCGTTGGCGAGGAATGCCGGCTCCCACGGCCTGATTCGTTTCTGCGAGTAGATCAGCCACGCCAGTCCGATCCCGACGGCGACGCAGACGATGGCCAGCACGACGAGCAGATACTCGTTTTCGTACGCCCACGTCGACTTGATGTCGGCTTCGCCGAACTCGATCACCGGGTGCAGCCACTCCTCGAGCTTGAGCTGGGCGTCGCCCGGGATGCCGAACAGATCGGGCAAGTTGATGACCCCTTCGACCGTGGCCAGGAACGCCAAGATCACGAGTGGGATCCACATCACCGGTGGCGATTCGTGCGGTTTGAACTCGCCGTGTGCGCCGTGGGTGACCGTGCCATCGGGGGCCGATTCGTCGGGGTCGGCGGCCACCGCCGCGCCCACGCTCTGTGGGGTCGGAGTGGCCGCGCCCTCGGCGTCGGCATCGGGGTCGGGCTCCGGATCGGCGGCCTCGACCTCGTTGGCCCGGCTGTTCCAGCGGGCCTCGCCGAAGAAGACCATGATCACCTGGCGCGTCATGTAGAACGCCGTGAAGATCGCTGCGATCAGACCGAGGAGGTACAGGGGCACGCTGTCGGCCAGCGCGTACAGCAAGATCTCGTCCTTCGACCAGAAGCCGGCGAAGGGCGGCACGCCAGAGATCGCCAGGTAGCCAATGATGTAACACGCCGCGGTGATCGGCATGAACTTGCGCAATCCACCCATCACGCGCATGTCTTGTTCGTCGTGCATGCCGTGGATCACCGACCCGGCGCCAAGGAACAGCAGTGCCTTGAATGCAGCGTGCGTGATCATGTGGAAGATCGCTGCGACATACGCGCCGCTGCCCACAGCGAGCACCATGTACCCGATCTGCGACACCGTCGAGTAGGCGAGCACCTTCTTGATGTCGTTCTGCGCAAGGGCGATCGTGGCCGCGAACAGCGCGGTGATCCCGCCGACGTAGGCGATCGTCGTCGGGACCCAGTCGTACGACACGGTGATCACCGGATTGATCCGGACGAGCAAGAAGACCCCGCTGGTGACCATCGTCGCCGCATGGATCAGCGCCGATACCGGCGTGGGGCCGGCCATCGCGTCGGGCAGCCAGAAATACAACGGCAGCTGAGCACTCTTGCCGGTGGCGCCGAGCAACAGCAGCACCGTGATGCCGGTGGCGGCGATCCCCGACATCAAGCCCGCCTCGGCCGCGTCGTTGAGCGCGATGTACGACAACGAGCCGACCGTCGAGAAGGCGATGAACATCGCCAGCATCACGCCCCAGTCGCCGACCCGGTTGGTGATGAACGCCTTCTTGCCGGCGGTGGCCGCCTCCTCACGGGTGTGCCAGAACGACACCAGCAGGTACGAGCAGGTGCCGACACCTTCCCAGCCG
>JBCCVW010000301.1:0-3855 GCA_039194665.1 Actinomycetota bacterium | reverse complement strand
GTTCCGTCGTCGGGGACCGGCCGTCATGTGCCGCCGGCTGCGCATCTCACCACCGTGACGGTTGAGGAACGTTACGGGTTGGTGTGGGTCTGTCTCGACGAGCCGCGCGGCACGATCCCCGCGATGGCCGCCGAGGACGATCCTGCGTATCGCCGGATCAACTCCGGGGTCGAAGTGTGGAGTACCTCGACGACGCGGATGACCGACAACTTCCTCGACATCAGCCACTTCCCGTGGGTGCACACCGGAACGTTCGGCATCGAGCAGAACACCGAGGTGCCGAAGATCGAGATCGGCGAACTCGACGATGGGTACGTCGGGTATGCCTACGAGGTCGATGCACGCAATGAGATGGGCGCGTCGTCCACCGGTGTGGACGACGATGTGGTGCATCGACGGATGTCGACCGGGTTCCACTTGCCGTTTACCGTGCGCAGCACGATCCACTACGCGACCGGTCTCGACCACCTGCTCTTGCTGTGTAGCACGCCGATCGACGACGAGCGTTCGTACTTCACGTTCGTGGTGTGGCGTAACGATGACTTCTCGGTTCCCGGACAGGAGGTGATCGAGTTCGACCGGGCGATCGGTGCCGAAGACAAGGCCATGCTCGAGCGCATTCCCGGGGTGCTTCCGCTCGAGCAACAGGCCACCGTGAGCGTGCAATCGGATCGACCATCGGTGGAATGGCGACGCCGATTGGCGGCGATGCTCGGATGACTGACGGCACTGCGAATCCCCTGGTGGCGCGACTGCGCGATGTGCACGCACCGGTGCAACACGCCGTGTTCCTCCAGCTCGCCGACCCGATGATTGCCGAGATCTGTGCGGGTGCGGGATTCGAACTCGTCGTGATCGACACCGAACACGGGCCGTCGGCAATGACCGATGTCATCGGGCAGCTCCAGGCCATCGCGAGTGGTGGCGCGCTCGCCGGCGTCCGTGTCGCCGATCATGACCGGGCGAATATCAAGCGGGTTCTCGACGCCGGAGCGACGACCCTCATCGTGCCGATGGTCGACACCGCCGACCAAGCTGCCGCGGTCGTCGCTGCAACGCGCTACCCGCCCGATGGCGTGCGCGGTGCGGCGTCGGCGCGCGCCGCTCGATGGGGACGGACCACCGACTATCGGACCACCGCCAGCGATGGCCTCTGTGTGATCGCCATGATCGAGTCGCCGGAGGCCGTGGCCAATCTCGACGACATCTGTGCCGTCGAGGGCATCGACGCCGCCTTTGTCGGCCCCACCGATTTGGCCACCGCATTGGGGCCCGGGCTACTGCCGACCTCCCCAGCGGTCGTCGAGCAGGTCGACGCTGCGGTGCGCCGCATCGCTGCCAGCGGTGTGGTCGCTGGGACCTTCGCCGCGACCCCCGAGTTGGGCCAGCGCTATCGCGCCGCCGGCGCGCGATTGATCGGGTGTGGCGTCGACGCCAGTGTGTTGGCTGCCGCCACCGATGTGTTGCGCGCCTCGTTCGAGGTCGACTGACGTTCAGGCGCGAAGTGCGCCGTCGATGACGAACTCGTGGCCGCTGCAGTAGGCCGACTCGTCGGACGCGAGGAAGAGCACGAGGTCGGCCACCTCGTCGGCGGAGGCCATTCGGCCCATCGGGATGCTCTCGATCACGCGCGGCAGGACCTCTTGGCCGAAGGCCGCCGCCATCGGCGTGTCGATGATTCCGGGATGCACCGAATTGACGCGTACTCCGTCGGGAGCGAACTCAGTCGCCGCCGACTTGGTCATGCCGCGCACCGCCCACTTCGTCGCCGCGTAGGCGTGGGCCATCGCCGCACCGCTCAAGCCAGCGATCGACGAGATGTTGATGATGCTGCCCGCGCCGCGGTCGCGCATCTTGCGTCCGACTTCGCGCATCCCGAGGAACACCCCGGTCTGGTTGATGGCGATGATCCGGTTCCAGTCGTCGAGGCTGGTGCCCAGCAGTGGCGCCATCTGGAACACGCCGGCGTTGTTCACCAGCACATCGATGTGCCCCTGCGCCTCGACGATTCCCTCGGCGAGGGCGGTCCACTCGTCCTCGCTCGTCACATCCTGATGGAGAAACGTCGCCGCGTCGCCGAGCTCGTCGGCGGTCGCCTGACCCTCCTCGTCGAGTACGTCGGTGAGGTACACCATGGCACCTTCGGCGACGAAGCGTCGCGCCTCGGCAGCACCTTGTCCGCGTGCGCCGCCGGTAACGAGTGCAACTTTGCCGTCGAGGCGTCCCATCGGCGGCACGCTAGTGCCGGCCGATGAGTGAGCTCGTACCGCAATGTCGGCGCGGCCTGCGCTACGGAGACGGCGGTCCGACGCCGCGCGAGTTCTCGTCGGTCAGATTGTCGATGCGATCGCCGATCCACTCGAACAGGCTCGCTTGGGCGAACACCTGGAACAAGAAGTACGCCACGAGCAGGATCACCGCGAGGATGGCAGCGATCCGGATCCAACGGACCGCTGGTGCGGTGTACTTGGAGATCAACGGTTCGATCTCCCGAGTGGCCTGCCGCGCTCGCTGACTGAACACATCGGCGGCGCGATCGATCTCGCTGCGCGCTGCGGAGCGAACCTGACTGATCACCTGCTGCGTGTCGGCACCTTGTGGCATTTGCGGCACACCGGTCTGGATCTGTCCCGACGCCGCCATCGCCTGTTGCCGCATCTCCTCCTGCATCGCCTCGAACGAGGCGAGCTCTGCGTCGCTCGGCGGCGCACGACGGATATCGGTCCAGTCGAGGCCATCCCACCACCGCAACCTGGTGCGGTTCTGTGGGTCGGGGTACCAACCCGCCGGGGGTGCGTCGGCGAACTTCATCAGCGTTGCCGGCGGATCTCGTCTCGGTCAGGCTCCGGTAGCTCGACCAGCTCTTCCTCTTCTGGAACCGGCAGGCCGTCTTTCGGACGGACCTCGTCGTCGGTTTCGTCGTCGCGTGTTGCCGCTCCGAGCGCAGCAACCGTGCCGAGTAGACCCGAGAACTCAGCGGGGATCACGAGCTTCGTCGCCCGACCGTCGCCGATGCGTTCGAGCGCCTGCAGGTACTCGACGGTGAGCACCTTGTCGTCGGTGCGGGCTTCTTTGATGCCGGTGAGTCGCGACTTGTTGGCGGCGCCTTCACCTTCGCCGATCATCTCCAAGCGCAGTTTGTCGGCTCGGGCCCGCAGCTCGATCGCCTCGGCCTCACCCTGCGCATCGAGAATCGCTGCTTCCTTGCGGCCCTCGGCCGTCAGTACCGCGGCCTGCTTCTCACCGTCGGCCCTGGCGATTGCCGCCTCTTGGTAGCCCTTGGCTTCGGTGACCGTGGCACGGCGGTCGCGCTCGGCACGCATCTGGGCGTGCATTGCAGATACCACTTCCGGCGGCGGATCGATGCGCTGGATCTCCACGCGCACGACTCGCACACCCCATTTGTCGGTGGCGTCGTCGAGCACATCGCGCAGTTGAGTGTTGATCGTGTCGCGTGACGTGAGTGCCTTGTCGAGCTCGAGGTCGCCGATCAGGTTGCGCAGGTTCGTCTGGGCGAGCTTGGTGATGGCGGTGAAGAAGTCGGCGACGTTGTACACAAGTCGCTGCGGGTCGGTGGCCTCGTAGTACACGACCGCGTCGACCGACACCACGACGTTGTCGGCGGTGATCACTTCCTGGGGTGGCACGTCGACCACTTGCTCGCGCATGTCGATCAACTGCATCGTCTCGATGAACGGCAGGATCAGGTTGAGGCCGGGATTGCGGGTGGTCTTGTACTTACCCAGTCGTTCGACCAGACCGCGCTGGTATGGACGCACGATCTTGACGGCGCCGACGAGCACGAGGATGCCGATCAGCGCGATGACGATCAGAACGATCGCAATGGGGTTCATG
>JBCCVW010000300.1:0-3906 GCA_039194665.1 Actinomycetota bacterium | reverse complement strand
GCACTCGATCGGTCGCCGCATGCGCCGAGCGCTTGGATGAACGTTCGTGCGGCGCGTTCGTTGAGTGGATCGAGGCGCCGCGCGCGTTCGGCCCACTGGGCGGCCACCTCGGGCTCTCCCGACGCTGCGGTGAGTTCGGCGATGCGGCACATTGCACCCACGGCGAGGGACCGCAGTCGCAGACGGGTGAACACTGCCCAACCAGCGTCGAGCCCGTCGAGGTAGTCGCCGCGGTAGATCTCGGCTGCGGCCTCGTACGAGCGCAGGGCACGGCGCGGCAGCCCCGCCTGATCGTCCGAGCGTGCGGTGGCAGCGAGCTCCTCGAAGCGGGCGATGTCGGTGTTCACGCTGTCGTCGACCACGATGTGGTCGCCGTCGGTGCGCACATACAGTGCCGGTGCAGCGCTGTCGCGGTCGGGCTCGAGGATGCGCACCAGCATCGACAGGGCCGTGCGCAGCCGTTGCGCCGCCTTGGCGTCATCGTTGTGGTCGGGCCACAGCGCCTCGAGGAGATCCTGGCGGTGGATCCGTCGGTGCTCGAGAAGCGCGGCCATCAGCAACTGCACTTGCGGACGGCGCGACCAGTCGGGATCATCGACCGGCTCGCCATCGCGCAACAACTGCGGCGCGCCGAGCAAACACAGCTCGTATGCGTGCTCGGGGCGCCGCGGCAACGCCCCCAGCAATGCCTCGGCAACCTCGCGCGTCGCTGCGGTCGAGGACTCGGCCACTCGACGGAGCAGGTTCGCCCGCTCGGGGAGTTGCTCGAGCACCGCACGCGCCGAGGCGTTGCCTGCGGCCAGCGCCGCACATCCCAACTCAGCCAAATGGTGCGGGAGCACGTGGACGCGCAACAGGTTTGTCTCGCCCCATGGCAGACGCCCGGCACGCTCGACGTCGCCGTCGCGCACGGCCACAAGGGCTCGGCCTGCGGCGACGGCGGTGCTCATGGAATGACCGAACGCGCACGCGTCGAGCACCGGGCGCGTCTCAGGTCGAGCCAGATAGATCAGCGGTAACGCGAGCAGATGTCCGCGCAGCGGCCACACGGTGATCGGCAGCCCCGTGTGTTGCGGATCGAGCAATGGGGCTGCCGCGTCGTCACCATCGGCGACCGCCGCCACCGACGCCTCGGCGATCGCAGCAAACAGCTCGATCGTCGCGCCAACGCCGAGTTGGGTGACCTCTCGGGCGCGCTCGGCACGCCGACGAGCTGCGGTGATGTCCCCCGCCGCAAGTGCGATCGTGGTGCCCACCCCGAGGATCGACACGGTGGGGTGGGTCAGTCCGCGGCGGACCACTGTGGGGATCATGTCGCTGACGAGTGCTTCCGCGAACTCTGGCGAGCTCTCGCCGCGGAGCCACATGGCGAAGGCGATGAAGATCTCCGTGCCTGGCGGAAGGTCGGCGAGGGCATCGGGACCGAGACCAACGGCAACCTCTTCTGGCCGGCCGAGGTCGCACAGCCGCTCGGCCCGCATCACCACCTCGGCGGTGTCGCCCAGGTGGTGGTAGTCGACGAGCGCCGCCACTGCGGCATCGGCGTCGCCGCGGTACTGGGCGACCTGGCTGCGGGCGTGGGCGTGCACGCCGCGCGCGAAGGGCACCTCAGCCGACAGCTCTTCGAGCCGCTTGACGAGCGGCTCCATCGGGAGCTCGAAGCCGATGAACGACGCCTGCAACATGCGGTGGTAGGCGAGCGTCTCGAGCAGCGCATCACCGTCGTTGCGGGCGTGCTGGGCGACGTCGTTGAACTTGGGGACGACGTGATTCTCCAGACCGCCGAACATCGACATCGCCTCGTAGCACGCGGTGAGCGCGCTGGTCGGCTCGAGTTCGGTGAGCTGGCTACGAATCGACGCGATGGCCTCCATCGACTGCTTGAGCGTGGGCGTCAGCGCGAACTCGCGGGCGGCATCGTGCGCGCTCAGCGCATCGCCTCCCGCGAGGTAGTAGGCCACCGCCAGGCTGAATCGTTCGCGGCCCCGTTCGACGTCGCCAGCGATCGACCGCGCCTTGTTCATTTCGCCGCGGGTGCTGCGGGCGAGCAGGGCATCGCGCAGGAGGCTGTGCATCCGCCGCTCCCGGTCACCTTCGATGAGTGGGACGCCGGCGACGAGCGCGTCGATGTCGAGACGCCCATCGGTCAGCTCGGTGATCATGTGCTCGTCGAGTACATCGAGCACCGCCGCTCGCTTGAGGGCATCGAGCCGATCCGCTTCGATCCCCGACAACACCTCTTCCCACAGGAACTCCACGCCGGCCGACGACCCGGCCGCCAAGTGGAGGTCGGCCGTTGCCGCGTGTCGTGGCAGGTCGTCGAGATCGCTGTCGTTGCGCAGCGTGCGCAGCTCGTCGAGCTCAACGTCGTCGAGGGCGAGGTCGGTGCTGTCCAGCTCGAGCACGTTGCCGTGGGCGCGTAGCCGAGCAAGCGGAACCGCCGGGAGCACACGCCCGGCCAGTACGAGGTGGCCGTTGGCTGGCAGCCGTTGGAGCAGCTCGGTGATGACTGACACCGACGGGGTGTCGACCAGCACATGCACGTCGTCGACAATCATTGCGACATCGTCGGGGGCCCGCGAGAGCACCGCGTCGAGGATGCGATCCATCGTGTCGCGTTCGTCGCCGACGGGTTCGACGTCGAGCGCGGTCGCCAACCCGCCGAGGAGGTGCAGTGGGTCACCGTCGGCGGGCTCGGCGCCGAGCCACACGTCGTCGCCGAGAGGATCGAGCCGGTTGTGGGCGACCGCCAGCGCAAGCGCTGTGGTCTTGCCATATCCGGCGGCAGCCGTGAGTACCGTGACGCGTCTGTCGAATCGCTGGAGCAGTTCGCGCACGATCCGTGGACGGTCGACCGTACGCTCGAGCGCCGTGGTCATCGGTGAGAATCGGTGACTGTCCTTCATGGTCGGCACGTGAACGGCGACGGCGGTCATGGTAGGCAGTGATGGCGCAGTCGTGTCAGGTCGAGTCACGTCGCCCACGCCACACGTCGTGCTCCCTGCTGGCGTGCTGGGACAGGTTCGCTAGGTTCCTGGCCGTGGGGGAACCGGGGTCGATCCGCGGAGGCATGCCCGAGCCGTTCGACGCGGCCGGGCCGTGGTCTGGTTTGGACGAGTTCGGCACCGTACGCACCGTCGATGTCGGAGTGCCTCTCGCGAGGGAAGGTGATGCCGCCGACGAAGTCTTCGTTCTGCTCTCTGGCGACCTCGTCGCCGAGCGTCGATCCGACCACGGCAGCGTGCAGGTCGGGCGTATCGAGCGTGGCGAGATCGTCGGCGAGATCACGGTGATCGCAGGCGGCCGACGGACGGCGACACTGCGGGCAACATCACCGTCTGAGGTGCTCGTGGTTGCACGGGCGCACTTCGAGCGTTGGCTTCAAGAGCACCCGGACGTTGCCGACGTCGTATCGACCCAGGCGCGCGACCGTCTCGATCGCACGCACGTGGCCGCAATGGTCACCGAGCTGATCGGCACCAACGACCCTGAGACGGTCGAGGCCGTGCTGGCCCGCGTGCAATGGCGGCGTCTGGCTGCCGGCGAGGTGCTGTTTCGGCAGGGCGACGTCGCCGACGCCGCATACTTCGTGGTCAACGGCCGGTTGACGGTGCTGGCGTATGACGACGCCACCGCCGATGACCTCGATGGCGGCGTGGCACTCGCCGAGGTCGGCCGCGGCGACGTGGTGGGCGAGATCGGGTTGCTCGATGATGCGCCCCGCTCGGCCACCGTGCGTGCCGCACGCGACTCGACCCTGGCCGCCTTCTCGGCGACCGCCTTTGAAGAGTTGGTCGCGCTTGCGCCACCGCTGATGATGCACGTCGCCCGGGGGATCGTCGATACGTTGCGCCGCGGGCCTCGAAGGGCGGTGACCCGCGCGGCCTCGCTGGCCGTGGTGACCAT
>JBCCVW010000299.1:0-3908 GCA_039194665.1 Actinomycetota bacterium | reverse complement strand
CGGACGACGTGCGCCTGACCAGTGCTGGTGCGGTGGAAACGGAGCGCCAGCGCAATGGCCAATCCGAGCGGAATGGAGAGCGCCAGGAACGCTCCGCGGTACGCCTGTCCGTCTACTCCGCCATCGCCGGCGACCGAGGTGAACGTCGCTGCACCGACGCTGCCGCCGACGAAGAGGGCCATCGACAGCAGGCTGAGCGCGTTCGCTCGAAGGGCGGTCGACACGGCGCCGGACACCGCCACGCTGACGGGGGTGTACGCAAGCGAGTACCCCACCCCGAGCGGGACGGCAACGAGCGCGACGACGGTCATCGACGTCGGGGCGACCAGCGCGATGGTCAACAGTCCAACGAGCATTGACACGAGGCCGATGCGCATCGGCCGGCTCGCACCGAAGCGGTCGACCGCTCCTCCTGCGAGCAGCCCGGCAGCGGCGGTCGCCAGTGCAGTCGGGAGGAGCGCGACACCGATGCGGAGCGACGATGCCTCATGCAGATCGGCGAACATCACCGGTAGGCCGAGGTTGGCTCCGAGGTACGCGCCGCTCATCAAGAACGCGAGTCCCGCGAGGATGCGGAAGGTCGCGTTGGAAATGAGCTCGCGAGGGACGAACGGATCCTCGGTGCGATGGTGGTGTACCGCTGTTGCGGTGAGCAACACGGCGAACGCGCCGAGCGACGTGACGGTGATCGCGTCCGACCAGCCGTGCTGGCCGCCGTTGGTGACGCCGTAGAGCAGCGCGGCGACCGCTGCTGCCAAGCCGAGGCCGCCGACCGCGTCGAGGCGGGTGCTGTCGCTCGCCTCGTCGCCGACGATCACCCTCGTTCCGATCGGCACGACGACGACAGACAACGCTGTCGCCACGAACAACAACCGCCAGTCGGCGATCTCCGCCAGTACGCCACCCAACAGCGGTCCGCTGGCGGCGCCCACGCCGAGGGTTGCGGCGATCGTCCCCAGCGCCCGGCCGCGTGCCGACTCGGGGACGGCCATCGTCGCCAACGTCATGCCGAGACCTGGCACGGCGGCGCCGCCGGCCGCCTGGACTGCTCGGGCGCCGAGCAGGACCCCAACAGTTGGAGCGAACGCGCAGACGAGCGAGCCGACCGCGAACACGGCGACGCCGAACAGGAAGAGGCGCTTGCTCCCGAATCGACCGGCGAGTCGGCCGTAGAACGGGATGGCCATGCCATATGCGAGGAGGAATCCGCTGATCACCCATGAGGCGTTCGCCGCAGACAGATCGAACTCCGTGGCGATGTCAGGGAGCACCACGGCGACACCAGAGCTGGTCACGACGCCGAAGAACAGCGCCACGCACACCACGGTCACGGTGCCGCGTGCACGGCGCACGCTGGGGGTACTCACGCCGGAACGCTGGCGGGGAGGTGTTCGTTCATGATCGCCACGAAGTCGGCCATGTCGTAGCCGTCCTTGTTGAGGCGACCGAGTTCGGCCATCACCGCTTCCCACGTGACGGGAACCGCCCCGGCTTGGATCAGCCGTTGCATGCCCCGCTCGTGAGCGTCCACCGTGGTGCCACCGGACACATCCGAGACGGCGTAGACCTCGTAGCCCTCACGCAGCGCGTCGAGCGCTGGATACGCCAGGCAGACCTCGGTCCACAGCGCCGCCATGATCAGCTTGCGTCGACCGGTGCGCTCGACCGCTGCACGAAACTCGGGCTCCTCCCACGCGTTCACCGCGTCGCGATCAACGGTGGGTACACCGCGTAGGACGTCGGCGACCTCCGGAATCGTGTCCTGCTGATAGCCGGAGCGGACCGCAATCGTCGACAGGACGATCGGCATGTCGTACATCACGCCGACCTTGGCCATCGCAACAGCGTTGTTGACGAGGATGTCGCGATCGATCGAGTGCGTACCGTCGATCAGGCTCGGCTGGTAGTCGATCATGATCAGGGCCGAGTTCTCGGGGGTGAGCAGATGGTCGGTCGTCGGGTTGCGCATCGCGGGTCCTTTCGAATAAACGTGCGTACACACTCAATGTGTTCACACGCAAGATACGTGCATACACACTGAGTGTCAACCCACGTATGCTGTGTGCATGCCCAACGGTGTGTTGCCCGTCGACCTGCTCCGTCCATCCGGAGCGTTGTTGGCGGCGGACGCGGTGCTCGGGCGGTGTTTCGACGTCGCCTCCGAGGAGGTCGGCGTCGATCCGACCACGATGGATCTCCTGGTGCGGCTCGATCAGGCTGACGGACAACGACTCCGTGTCGTCGATCTGAGCAGGCAGCTGTTCCTCAGTCCCAGTCACATGTCGAGACGGGTAGAACGTGCGGTCGGCGATGGGTTGGTCGAGCGGCTGGCCGATCCCGACGACCGTCGTGCGTCGCTGATCGGCCTGACCGATCACGGCCGTGCGCAGCTGCGGTCCTTCGCCCCGTACGCCCGGCGCGTCGTCGATGCCGCCATCACCACACCACTCGCGGCCGACGAGCTCGACACCCTGATCGATCTGCTCGGCCGAATCGAGGCGGCGGCGACGCACCTCCTTGCAGACTCCGACCACTAGCGTCTCGCATATGAGCGACGCAGCTTCGCCGACCCTTTCGACCATCGAGCGTCTGGAAGCCGCCGCCGACATGGGCACCTCGGTGCGTTTTGTCGGCTCATCGGTGATGGGTCCAGACGGACCGGTCGCCGTCCCGTGGCGCCAGGTGCACGACGACGCACGCGCCGTGGGCGCCGCTCTGCAAGCAAAGGGTTTACTCCCGGGTGATCACGTGGCGATTCTCGGTCCGACGAGCCGCGACCTGATGACCATCGTGCGCGGTTGCTGGATGGCCGGCATGGCGTCGATGGTCTTGCCGTTGCCGATGCGCATGGGCTCACTCGAAGCGTTCATCGAGGGCACCCGGGCGCGGATCCGCCACGGTGACGCTGAGCTGGTGTTGATCGACGATCAGCTCGCCGAGTTCTACGAGTGGCAAGAAGGTGACCCCCCGCTGGCGCCCATGCGCTCGGTGATGCCCGGTTCGCCGAACGTTCCGAACGGTGACCGTCTCGAGATCCCACCCAACGACCCGGAGCGCCTGGTGATCCTGCAGTACACGAGCGGATCGACGAGCGAGCCGAAAGGCGTGATGATTCCCGACCGGGTGCTCAGCGCCAATCTCGATGCGTGCTGCGAGGCCGCGGAGCTGCGCCCGGGCGACGTGATGGTGTCGTGGCTGCCGCTGTATCACGACATGGGCCTCGTCGGTTTCCTGGCGCTGCCGATGACCAAGGGCGTCGACCTCGTGCAGGCGGCGCCCCAGGACTTCCTTGCGCATCCCGGCAACTGGATGCAGTGGTTGAGCGACTACGGCGGCACTGCCACCGCCGGTCCGAACTTCTCGTGGGTGCTGGCGACCCGCGCGCTGAAGCGGATGAAGGACCTCGATCTGTCGCCGTTATCGGTGGCGCTGTCGGGTGCCGAACCCGTCGATCCAGATGCCGTCGAGGCCTTCGTCGAGCAGGCCCAACGGTTCGGGTTCGATCCAGGTGGCGTGTTTCCCGCCTTCGGTATGGCCGAGGTGGCGATCGGCGGGTCGTTCCCGCCCCGCGGACGAGGCATGGCGACCGACACGGTCGACCGCATCGTGCTCGAGAGCGAACGTGTCGCCAAGCCTGTCGAGGTCGTCGACGAAGAAGACTTTGCCGTGCAGGCACGGCGGCTGCCGCTGCTCGGCCAACCGGTGCCCGGGTTGGAGATGAAGGTCGTCGATCCCGACACGTACGAAGAGCTCCCCGAGCGGCACGTCGGCGAACTGCTTTTGCGCGGTACGTCGGTGACCCCCGGTTACTACAAGCGACCCGACGCCACCGCCGCGTTGTTCCGCGATGGCTGGCTGTGTACCGGCGACCTCGCCTACATGCTCGATGGCGAACTCGTGCTGTGCGG
>JBCCVW010000298.1:0-3944 GCA_039194665.1 Actinomycetota bacterium | reverse complement strand
GGAAGAAGAAAATGATCCCCAACAGCGGCCAGATCGCCGGTTCGGTGGCGATCGGCCAGGTGATGACGCGCCACACCTCGAAATCGCGCACGGCCGGCGGGAAGAACCACAGCCGGTCCCAGAAGGTGCGGCTGAAGGCCCAGACGAACATGGTGAACACGGCCAGGCCACACAAGATGTCGACAGTGGTGACGTCGTAGCGGCCTGCGGTGAACCACCCCGAGTTCGGGCGGCGGCGGAACATCGCGGCGAACTGGTCGGACATTGCCCCTCACCGTATCCTCGAATCATCGTGGTGAAGCGTCCCCCAGCCGGCACAATTCCCGACGCGCCCGGCTCCTACCAGTTCAAAGACAAGGAGGGGCGGGTGATCTACGTCGGCAAGGCGGCCAGTCTGCGCCAGCGCCTGTCGAACTACTTCGGTTCGCCGCGCACGATGCATCCGCGCACTGCGCAGATGGTGGAGACCGCCGAAAGCGTCGAGTGGACCATCGTACGCAACGAGGTCGAGGCACTCATGCTCGAGTACTCGTTGATCAAAGAGCATCGGCCGCGCTTCAACGTGCGCCTGCGCGACGACAAGAGCTACCCCTTTCTCGCAGTCACCGTGTCGGATCAGTGGCCCCGGGCGATGGTGGTGCGGGGACGCAAGCGCAAGGGCGTGCGCTACTTCGGTCCGTATGGGCACGCCTACGCGATCCGCGACACGCTCGACCTGCTGTTGCGCAGCTTTCCCATCCGTACCTGCAGCCCGGCGAAGTTCAATCAGCATGAGCGGCTCGGGCGCCCATGTCTGCTGTACCACATCGAGAAATGCGCCGGACCGTGTGTCGGCGAAATCGAGGAGATGCCGTATCGCCAGCTGGTGACCGAGCTGATCGAGTTTCTCGACGGCGATACCGACGACATCGTGCGTCGACTCGAGCTCGAGATGGAGCAAGCCGCCAGCGATCTCGAGTTCGAGCGCGCCGCCCGCGTGCGCGATCGCCTGACCGCAGTACGGAAGGCGATCGAGAAGCAGCAGATGGTCGCCGATCGCAGCGAGGACCTCGATGTGATTGGTATTGCCGATGACGAGCTGGAAGCCGCTGTGCAGGTGTTCTATGTGCGTAAGGGGCGCGTGGTCGGCCGCAAGGGGTTCGTGCTCGACAAGGTCGAGGCGCTGACCGCCGAGTCGTTGGTCGATCGCATTCTCGAGTCGATGTACGGCGACGAGCCGGTGCTCGGGGTGCCCAAACAAGTGCTGGTACCGGTGGAGCCCGAGGACCGGGCAACGTACGAGGAGTGGTTGGCGCTCGGGCGGGGGTCAAAGGTGCAGATCCGGGTCCCCCAGCGCGGCGACAAACGAACGCTGCTCGAAACGGTGACGCGCAACGCCAAAGAGGAGTTCACCCGCCACCGCCTCCGCCGCGCGAGCGATCACAACACTCGCAGTCGCGCGCTCACCGAGTTGCAAGACCAGCTCGAACTTCCCGAGGCGCCGCTGCGCATCGAGTGTTACGACATGGCGCACATCCAGGGCACCGACTACGTCGGTTCGATGGTCGTGCTCGAAGATGGCCTGCCCAACAAGCGTGAGTATCGGCGGTTCAAGATTCGCGACGTCGAGGGGAACAACGACGTGGCGGCGATGGCCGAGGTTGTCCGTCGTCGGCTGCAGGCGTATCTCGACGAGCGCGACCGCCCGGTTGCGGAGCGCGGCGACCGACCGGGCAAGTTCGCCTACCCACCACAGCTGCTCCTGGTCGACGGCGGCAAGGGCCAGCTGAACGCGACGAAAGCCGTGGTCGACGAACTCGGTCTGGCCGACGAGATCCCTGTCGCCGGGTTGGCAAAACGGTTCGAGCAGGTGTTCGTGCCCGGGCGCTCCGACCCGGTGGAGATATCCCGCGGCTCCGATGCGCTGTTCATGCTGCAGCGCGTGCGCGACGAAGCGCACCGATTCGCCAACACGTTCCACCAAGAGCGGCGAAGCAAGCGGATGACCACGAGCGCTCTCGACGGCATCCCCGGACTCGGGGAGGTGCGCCGCAAGAAGCTGGTGAAGGAGCTCGGTGGGGTCAACGCTGTGAAGCGGGCCGATCTTGCTGAGCTCAAGTCGCTGAGCTTCTTACCCGATGCGGTGGCCGAAGCCATCCACGCCAAGTTTCACGACGGGAGCGACTGACCCCTACGCGAAGTGGCTGGCCACCTCGGCATCGAAGAGGCGGTACTGGTCGAGGCGCTCATCGAGGCCGCCACCGAAGGTGAAGTCGGGCACGATGAACTCGTCGATGCCCAGATCGGCGTACTTGCCGATCTCTTCCACCAGGTGGCTGGCCGGTCCCACGATCGATCGCTCGTTCATCTCGCTCTCGCGAATGTTGTTGATCAGCGCGTCGTCCTCGGAGAGGAATACCATGGCCTGGCAGGTCCGTCGGATCGACGCCGGGTCGCGGCCGGTTGAGGCACACGCTGCCTCGAGCTTCTCGACACCCTGACCGACGAGGGTCGGATTGCCCCAGGCATTCCACTCGTCCGCGAATCGACACAGCAGGCGCAGCATCCGCGGGCCTGCGCTACCGACGAGGATCGGTAGCGGTGACTGCACCGGCTTGGGGTCGCACGGCGCATCGGCGAATTGGAAGTATTGGCCATCGAAGGTGGTGCGCTCCTCGGTGAGCAGCGAGCGGATGATCTCGATGGCTTCGGCGAAGCGGTCGACGCGCGGCTTCGGTTCGGGGAGCTCGACGCCATAGGCGGCGTGCTCGTTGATCTGCCAACCGGCGCCGAGACCCAGCACGAAGCGGCCGCTCGACAGGTTGTCGATCGTCGCCGCCCGGTTGGCGAGCAGCGACGGATGATGGAACGTGGTTGGTGCCACGAGCGTGCCGAGCCTGATGCGCTCCGTCACCGCGGCGAGCGCCGGGACGACCGACCAACACTCGTGCACCGCGCCGGCTGGCGCCTCCGTCGAGCCGGTATTGGGCATGTAGTGGTCGGCGTACCACATGCAATGCCAGTCGTGGGTGTCGGCGAAACGGGCGAGGTCGAGCGTCTCGTCCATCGGGTGCGAGGGATTGGTCCACACGGAGAACTTCACGCGACCGACCGTACCTCGGCGCGCCTAGCCTGCCGCGGCGTGGCCGATGCCGGGTGGGACCAACACGCCGACTGGTGGGTCGATCGATTCGCTGATGGATCCGATGGCGACTATCTCGATCAGATCATCCCGCTTGCAGTGGCCGAGCTGGCCGGGGTGCGGCGGGTGGTCGACGTAGGAGCAGGCGAGGGACAGCTCGGCCGGGCGATCGCCAGCGCGCACGGCGCGCACGTGATCGGCGTCGATCCAACCATGCACCTGGCGGCGACGGCGGCACAACGCGGCGGCGTTGTGATACGCGGGCTCGCCGAGTCGCTCCCCGTCGCGTCGGGAAGTGTGGACGGCGCGTTGGTGTGTCTTGTCCTCGAGCACATCGATGATCTCGATGCAGCGATCGCCGAGGTCGCCCGAGTGGTGAAGCTGGGCGGGCGGTTCGCGCTGTTCCTCAACCACCCGATCATTCAGACCCCGGGCAGTGGCCTGATCGATGACTACACGATTGAGCCGCCAGAGCGGTACTGGCGGCTCGGGCCGTACCTCGTCGAGTCAGCCAGCATCGAACAGGTGGAGCGGGGGATACACGTGCGCTTCTTTCATCGACCGCTGAGCCGTTATCTCAACGCGCTTGCGGAGCACGGGTTCGTCCTCGAGCGGATGATCGAGCCCGCACCATCCGCCGCGTTCGCCGGTGTTGATGGCGATGCGATGGCCTACCCCCGGCTGATGTACCTCCGTTCACGGCGTAGCTCCGATGTGTCTCAGTAGGGTGGCGACGTGGCCGACATCGTCCTGATCACCGGGTTGTCCGGTGCTGGACGTTCCGGCGTCGCCGACGTGCTCGAAGACCTCGGGTGGTACGTCG
>JBCCVW010000297.1:0-4048 GCA_039194665.1 Actinomycetota bacterium | reverse complement strand
GTGCAATGGATGTGCACGGTGCCGCCAAGAGCGTCGGCACCATCGGCGAGGTTGGCGTGCCATGTGAGGAACTCGTCGATGCCGTCGGGGGCGACGGCAGGGGGGGTGGCGTAGGGCCTGCCGACCGTGTTGGCTGCATCCCAGCGGTGCACGGCGGTCTCTTGGGTCATTCGACGGCGGACCCAGGCCACGTCGTGCTCACCCGCCCACGTCCACACCGGGCGTCCGGTGCGACTGTCGATCAGCGCCGAGTACAGCGCCGTGTGCGCCGCGGTGATCCAATCGATGAGTACGTCGTCATCTGGGCGCGCTGGGTTGCGGTCGAGCTGTTTCACCTGCTCGACGTCGGTGATGCGGTCGGCAACCACCGTGCCCCAGAACTCCCATACCCGGCCGATGTGCCAGCCGAGGTCGCCGAGCGTCCACCCCGGGCAGGAGGGCACATCAGCGGTGAGGCCGTAGTCGACGAGGATGTCGATGAGCCGCACGCCGTCGGTGCGGATGTGGGCGATTGCGTCGTACGGCAACTCCTCGGACATGGGCGGAACGGTACCGCTCCGATCGGCCGACTAGCGTCTGGTCTCCCATGAGTGATCTGTCGTTCACCCACCTCGACCCACTCGGCCGCGCGCGGATGGTCGACGTCACCCCCAAGGAACCAACGCATCGCCGCGCCGTGGCGCGGTGCAAGGTGTTCATGCAGCCCGAGACCACCACGGCGATCGCCAATCGCGAGGTGAAGAAGGGCGATGTGCTCGCCGTCGCCCGGGTCGCTGGCATCCAGGCCGCGAAACGCACCGCCGACATGATCCCGCTGTGTCACCCATTGCTGGTGGGCGCGGTCTCGATCAACTTCGAGATCGGTGACGATTTTGTGGCGATCGAGGCGCACGTGGACACCGTCGATCGCACCGGTGTGGAAATGGAGGCGCTGCACGCCTGCAGCACGGCCGCGCTCACGGTGTACGACATGTGCAAGTCGGCCGACCGCGGCATGGTGATCGGCGAGCTGACGTTGTGGGAGAAGACCGGCGGTCGCTCCGGCACGTTCCGACGCGACCACGTCGAGTAGACGTGTCCTTGACAGACGCCCTCGACCATCAACCACCGCCGTTCTCCACCACCACCGGGAGCGAGCATCCACCGCGGAGCGTGACCGAGTCACTACTGTGACCGTTGTTCCATCCGTGATTGCCCGCTCTGTCACAATCGTCGTAGAATCGTCACATACCGGCTCGGGCGTCACCCGCCCGTCCCCTTCTGATCACTCTGGTCACCTCCACCGACCGTCTCAACGCACCACTTCTCGCACGCATGGCTCAACTCGTTCTTCTCGTCGTCGCTGCCGCATGGGCCGCTGTGCTCATCCCGCCGATGTTGCGATCACGAATGGACAACCGGCCCAACTCGTCGGTCACCGACTTTCGCCGGCAGCTGAAGACACTGCAGAGCACCTCCACTCCGCCACGCGGGGCGATCCGTCCCATCGGTCGACCATTGGCGCCCGCCGGGCGTTCGGCTGGTCGCAACGGCACGCGCACCGGGCGTTCGCCGCGAACCCACGACGGCGCACCCCACCACCGTCAGGCCTCGCTGCGCTCGGCGACGCCACCGGCGCGCCAGGCTGGGACACGCTCGTCGGGCCCACGGCACCGGGGTGGCAGCGACAACAGCGGATTTCGTACCCATGGCAGCGGCTCCACTGATCACCACTGGGACCACCGCACCACGCAGATGCAGCGTTCACGGTCGGCCCCCGAGCCCGGCAACGATTCTCGCCGCCGGCGGAGCAACGTGCTGTTTCTGTTGGTGATCACCACCGCGTGTTCGTTGTTCCTTGCCGCCACCACCTCGTCGACGGTGTTGCTCTACGTGTTCGCCTTGTCGTTCCTCGCCTTGTGCGGATACGTGTACTTGCTGGCCCAAATTCGCCAGCGCGAGCAGTCGGGCTGGCACGACGGCTGGCTCGAGCACCGCTAGCCCATCGACCACTCGGCGCAGCGCCGATTCGCCGGCTGAACGTCGTCGGCGACCGCTACACTTCTCCGGCCGTACGGGGCTATAGCTCAGTTGGTAGAGCGCGACAATCGCACTGTCGAGGTCAGGAGTTCGATTCTCCTTAGCTCCACTCCGTTACGCCGGCTCCGGCATCGGCGCGGTCCACGAACCGTCGAGCACGATCGGGCGCGGCCGGTAGAGGCGCAGCGTGTAGTTCCAGCCATCGGTGATCGGCAACCAGTTCGGCTCGTCGAGCGTGTTCGCCGAGAACAACACGGTGACCGACCCATCGGCGGCCGGTGCGGCCGTCACACTGTTGAGGCTGTAGCGGTCGTGGTCGTTTGCTTCCAAGAACCCGTCGCGGTTGTACACCGTGACCGACCAGAACGCGTCAGCGGGCACGTCGCGCAGCGTCATCGTGTGGTCGGCGGTTGGACGTCGCTCCGAGTTGCTGATGTAGAACGCTTCGCGCTCAGGCAGTCCGCCCCACCCCATCGCGGTGCCGATCAGGTGGTGCACCGGATCGACGTCGGCCTTGCTGCCGAACATGGCAACGGCGTTTCCCAGCCCGCCGGCGAGTGCGTTCAGGTGGCGTGCCGTGCGCGTGCCGGCCTCGGCGTCGTAATCGGGATGGGTGAACGGTCGCGCTGCGCCGGCCGAGAGCTCGAGCGCGTCTTGTAGCGCATGGACGATGGCGATGTCCTCGACGTCGTCGGGGTCGACGAACGTGCGCCCGATCAACGCCACGTATTCGGTGTCGAACGCCTCGACGGTCAGCGCAACCGTTCCGGGCTCGCCGAAGATCTGGTTGGTGTAGTGGTCCTGGTTGACCACCTGGACCGACATGTACCGATCCCCACTGTCGGGAATGGTCAGTGTTGCCCCCGCGCTGATGTCGACGATGGCGATGCTGTAGAGGGTGTCGCGGTTCATGCGGATCACGCTCTGCTTCGAGGCACCTTGCGGGCGCCGGGCGTGGCCCCACGAGTTGACGCCGCCGGTCAACGCGAGTTGTCCATCGAACATCCGGGCGGTCTCGGCACGCACGAAGTTGTCGACGTTGACGGTGACGGTCATGGCGATTCACGCTACTGCGACCGGGGTACCGTGGCCCGGTGGACGACCTTCCTGGTCACGTCGTCGAGAACCGCCGCTACTGGGACGCCGAGGCACCGAAGTGGGTCGACGGCGGCCGACACGCCTGGCAGCACGAGCCGAGATGGGGGATCTGGCAGCTCCCCGACCACGAGGTATCGCTGTTGCCCGCCGATCTCGCTGGGTGCCGAGTCATCGAGCTTGGATGCGGCACCGGCTACGTGTCGGCGTGGGCCCACCGCCGCGGCGCGGTGCGCCAGTACGCCATCGACAACTCCGAAGCGCAGCTGGCGACGGCTCGCCAACTCGCTGCCGAGCACGGGGTGACCGGCATCGAGTGGGCGCACGGCAACGCCGAGACCGTCGACCAACCCGACGAGTCGTTCGACTTCGCCGTCAGCGAGTACGGCGCGGCGATCTGGTGCGATCCCGACGTATGGATTCCCGAGGCGCACCGCCTGCTCCGGCCCGGCGGCGAACTCGCCTTCCTCGGCAACCACCCGCTGGCGATGATCTGCTCCGACGTCGCCGGCGCCGAACCGACCGGCTACACCCTCGAACGGACCTACTTCGGACTCGATGCCATCGATTGGACGCAGGCCGAGGAGGAACCTGGTGGCATCGAATTCAATCGCACGTTGGGCGAGTGGCTGGCGCTGTTTCGTCGGGTGGGATTCGACGTGCTCGACTACCGCGAGCTGCAAGCGCCCGCCGAGGCAACCGGTGTGCAATTTTGGACGCCAGCGGAGTGGGCCAAGCGGTTCCCGTCCGAGCAGGTGTGGTGGCTGCGCAAACGCTGATCCTTCGATCGGCCTCAGGCGATGGGGGCGGCGTAGACGACGATGTTTTCGCGGTAGCGCTGGAGGTCGGGGTTGAAGTCGCCGCCGCAGGTGATCAACACGAGTTCTTCGTCGCCGGTGTTGCGCCACAACCGTTCGCGGGGCAGTTCCAGCTT
>JBCCVW010000296.1:0-4106 GCA_039194665.1 Actinomycetota bacterium | reverse complement strand
TTGTTGGGCTCTTCGCCGGTCATCGACTCGACGAGCTCTCCGACTGCAGGCATGCGGGTGGAGCCACCGACGAGGATCACGTGGTTGAGGTCGCCCTTGTTGACGCCGGCGTCCTTCAACGCCTGCTCGAACGGCACGCGGCAACGCTCGATGAGGTCGGCCGTCATCTCTTGGAACTTCGAGCGGCTGAGACTCTCGTCGAGGTGCAGCGGTCCGTCGGCGGTCGCCGTAATGAACGGCAGGTTGATCTGCGCTTGCTGCACCTGGCTGAGTTCGATCTTGGCCTTCTCGGCGGCCTCTTGGAGACGCTGGGCAGCCATGCGGTCTTGGCTCAGGTCGACGCCGTGCGCCGCCTTGAATTGCTCGACGAGCCAGTCGACGATCCGCTGGTCCCAGTCGTCGCCGCCCAGGCTGGTGTCGCCATGGGTCGACTTGACCTCGAACACGCCGTCGCCGATCTCGAGCACCGACACGTCGAACGTGCCACCGCCGAGGTCGAAGACGAGCACGGTCTCGTCCTCAGACCCCTTGTCGAGGCCGTAGGCCAACGCCGCTGCGGTCGGCTCGTTGATGATGCGCAGCACCTCGAGCCCGGCGATGGTGCCGGCTTCTTTGGTGGCGGTGCGCTGGGCGTCGTCGAAGTACGCCGGCACGGTGATGACCGCCTGGGTGACGGTGTCGCCGAGGTACGACTCGGCGTCGCGCTTCAGCTTCATCAGCGTGCGCGCCGAGATCTCTTGGGGCGTGTACTGCTTGCCGTCGACGTCGTCGGACTTCCAGTTCTCGCCCATGTGCCGCTTGATCGAGCGGAAGGTGCGGTCGGGGTTGGTGATCGCCTGACGCTTGGCGACTTCGCCGACGAGCACCTCGCCGGTCTTGGAGAAGGCGACGACCGACGGGGTCGTCCGGCTGCCTTCGGCATTGGGGATGACGACCGGGTCGCCACCTTCGAGAACGGCGACGACGGAGTTGGTGGTGCCGAGGTCGATGCCGACTGCCTTAGCCATGGGGGCTCCTTACTGATCCGGAGTGCGGACTGGAATTGGGGGAGGACGGATGCATCCGAAGAACGGATGACGTCAACGCTACGGCTCACCCGATGCAGTCGCAACCCGCGACGCATATTTCCTGAGTCATACCGACTCAAGTAATGTACGAATTGTCAGTCTGTTTCGCGTTCATCCAGGTCAGCGGGTCCAAATGCGTCGGGCAACAGCTCGCCGATCGTTCGCTCGAGACGCTGATCCGACGCCACGGCGAGGCTGTGCACCACCACGTCGCGCCCTGCGAACTCAGAGAGCCGTTGGCGGCAGCCGCCACACGGCGTGCCGGGTCGATCGCCGTCGGTGACCACCACCACCTCGTAGATGCGCCGCCCACCGGCTGCGGCCATTGCCGCGATCGCGCCGGCCTCGGCACACGTGCCCAGTGGATACGCGGCGTTCTCCACGTTGGGTGCCGCGACGATCCCGACGTCGGTGCGCAATGCGGCCCCGACGCGGTAGTTCGAGTACGGGCAGTAGGCGTGCTCGTGTACGCGGCGTGCGGCGGCCGTGAGTTCGTCGTCGCTCACGACGCGCCCATGTCGATCGTCGCAACGCTCGTCATCCCGGCATCCGCGCGGCCACGAATCGGCGCAGCGAGCCGGGCATGGCGTTGACGACCGAAGAGCCAACTCGGTTCTTTGCTCCGGACACGACCACGGCCTTGTTGGTCGCCACACCAGCCAGTCCGGCGGCGGCGACCTCGTCGGCGGTTTGCCACAGCCAGTCGGGAATCGATGACGCGTTGTACTCGGCCCGATCCTGGAACTCGGTGCGCGTGAACCCCGGGCACAACACCGTGACGTGCACGTGCTCGTCGCGCATCTCGAGATGCAGCGCCTCGGTGAGGCTGTTGACGAACGCCTTGGTGGCGTTATATGTCGCTGTTTGCGGGGTAGCCATGAACGCGGCCATCGACGACACGTTGAGAATTCCGCCCGGCGCGTCAGCGGTGGCACGGTTGGCGAAGACTGCCGCGGCGGTCTGCGACAGTCGCAGCACAGCCGTGACGTTGACCGCCACGACCGCCGCCTCGTCGTCGGCGTCGAGCTCTGCGAGCGGGCCCACGTTGCCAAAGCCGGCGTTGTTGATGACGAGATCGATCGGATCGTCGTCGGCGCTGATGCGGTCGGCGACGCGGGCCAGCTGTTGCGTGTCGCCGAGGTCGGCGGGCAGTACTTCGCAGTGCGCATCGACATCGTCAGCCAGGGCGCGCAGTCGCTGCTCGTCGCGGGCGACCACCACAAGATCGGTCCCGGCTGCGGCGAGCTGCCGGGCGAATGCGTCGCCGATTCCCGACGATGCGCCGGTCACCAACGCACGCTTCCACGTCACCGGTTGAGGCTTCGGTTCAGCCACCGGCGAATGATCCCACGTTTGTGTCGGCGTAGGCATCATGCTGGTAGGCGATGCAGCTGTACCTGCGCGATGCGCTTCCCACCGACATCGATGGATTGTTGGCATTGCTGTCGGGTGGCCGCCTCGTCGAGGACGACGACAGTCCGATCCATCTCCCGGCCGCGATGGCCAACTTCGTGGATGCGATCCGCGAGATCGAGCACACCGACGGCAACTATCTGATGGTCGCCGACCTCGGCGGGCGTCTGGTGGCGATGCTGCAGCTGATCACCTTTCGCCACCTCCAGCATCGCGGCGGGCTCTGCGCCGAGATCGAGAGCATGCACGTGGCCTCCGACATGCGCGGGCAGGGCATCGGCGGTCGACTCATCGACCACGCCGTCCGGCGATCGTGCGAGCTCGGGTGTTATCGGGTGCAGCTCACCAGCAACACCGACCGGCCCGACGCGCATCGGTTCTACGAAGCACACGACTTCGTGGCCACGCACAAGGGTTACAAGCGGTACCTGCACCGGTAGGAGCCGCCGCTTCGTCGCTTCTCGGCGTCGACCGTTGCGGAATGTGCAACCACCGACGCCGAGAATCCGCACACAGGCACCTGCGACACTGGTCCGGTGACCGATCGCGCCACGGTGTTCGGCGGTGACGCCGCCAGCTACGACCGGTACCGCCCGGGTTATCCGTCCGCGGTGGTGTCGTTCGTCGCCGAGCGGTGTGCGGGGTTGGCGGTCGACGTGGGATGCGGGACCGGAAAGGCGGCCCGATTGCTACGGGAGCACGGTGTCGACGTGCTCGGGATCGAGGTCGACGAACGCATGGCCGCTGTCGCTCGGTCGCACGGCATCGAAGTCGTCACCAGCCGATTCGAGCAGTGGGCGCCAACGCCGTGCGATGTGATGTACTCGGCACAAGCGTGGCATTGGGTCGACCCGGTGCGCGGTGCCGACATCGCCGCACGAGCGGTGCAACCCGGTGGCAGCTGGATCGCGTTTTGGAACGACGAGAGCGACCCTGCGCTCGTCGATGCGTGCGCCGACGTGTACCGCCGATGTGCCCCCGAGCTGCTCGATGAGTCTGCCGGTCGCTATCTCGACGACCCGAGCTTCCAGACGCAGATCGGCGATCCGCTGGCTTCGACGGGGGCGTTCGCTCCGCTGACTCGTCATGAGGTGACGTGGACCGACGAGCTGCGCGTGGCCGACGTGGTGCAACGGCTCGGCACCCACAGCGCCCACCGGCTGCTCGCACCCGATCTGCAGCAGGCAGTTGGGCGCGAGCTGATGTCGGCGCTCGGTGGTGAAACGGCCCGATGGTCGCTGCGCTACCGAACCGTGGTGTTCAGCACGCGCCGAAAATGACCTCCCGCCTGGTGCCGTCGCTTCTCGGCGTCCGGCGTTGCGAACCGCGCGAATGACAACGCCGAGAACGCGCCACGTACAACACGGCCGCCCTCGCGGAGCGCGCCCCCGCCGAGGCCGCCAGGAGGGGAACACCTAGTGATTGATCGCCGCCAGGACCGCCACGGCTTGCTCCCCGAGGTCGGCCGGCGGGAGGCGAAGCTCGGGCGTCGACGGCGGCTCGTAGGGGTCGTCGATGCCGGTCATCCCGGTGAGCTCACCGGCGCGAGCCTTGGCGTAGAGGCCCTTCGGGTCGCGCTGTTCACACAGCTCGAGCGGCGTGTCGACGAACACCTCGACGAAGGTC
>JBCCVW010000295.1:0-4249 GCA_039194665.1 Actinomycetota bacterium | reverse complement strand
TGGGGATGTCGACGATTGGGCCACCGACTTCGACCAGGCCAACCCCGAGTACAACCCCAACGCGCCGGAGATCTGGAAGCAGTTGCGCGAGGGCGGGTGCCCAGTTGCCCACTCCGACCGGTACGGCGGCATGTGGGTGCCGGTCACACACGAGACCGTGCACGAGGTGGCCTACGACACCGACAACTTCAGCAGCCGACAAGTGGTGGTATCGCACTTGCGCCCTGGCGAGTTCTCGCTTCCCGCACCGATCGGCGTCGCCCCGCCGATCACTAGCGACCCGCCGTTTCACAACGTTGCCCGGCGCATCTTGCTGCCGCCGTTCGCCCCGAAGAAAATTGCTGCGCTCGAGCCCGAGGTGCGCGCATTCTGCAACCGTCTGCTCGATGAGCTCGGCGACCTCGAGCCAGGCCAGTCGGTGATCGACGCTGCCGTGCAGTACGCGCAACACATCCCGATTCGCGTGATCGGCGAGATGCTGGGCTTCCCATCAGAAGACGAGGACCTGTTCCGGACCTTCATCCACAACACCCTCGAACGGGTGAACGAAGATCCCCGAACACGCGAGGTCGAAGAGGGTGAGCGGCTCGACCTGTACATCGATCGACAGGTCGAGGAGCACATCGAGAACCCACGTGACGACCTCACCAGCTACCTCATCGATCTGGAGATCGACGGCGAGAAGCTCCACCCCGACCACGTGCGGGGCACCATCATCTTGCTGCTGATCGCCGGAACCGACACCACGTGGTCGGCAATCGGATCCTCGCTGTGGCACCTGGCCCAGAACCCCGACGACATCAATCGCCTACGCGAGGACCCCGAGGTGATGACCTTTGCCGTCGAGGAGTTCTTGCGGGCCTACGCGCCAGTCACCATGTCGCGGATGGTGGCCAAGGATCACGACTTCCACGGTTGCCCGATGAAGAAGGACGATTGGGTGTTGTTGCCGTTCCCCGCAGCGAACTGCGACCCCAAAGAGTACGAGGACGCCGATCAGTTCATCATCGATCGCGAACAGAACCGCCACGCCGCGTTCGGTCTCGGCATCCACCGCTGCCTCGGATCGAACCTGGCTCGCCTCGAACTGAAAGTGGCGATCGAGGAGTTCATCAAGCGCTTCCCAGCGTTCGAGCTGGCGGGCGACACCCGTTGGAGCAAGGGCATGATCCGCGGGCCGCGCGAGTTGCCGGTGCGCATCTTGGAAACCGCCTGACGGCGAGGCCGGACCCGATGGAGCCCACGCGGCGCAGCGGCTAGCCGATCGCCGTCGCTGCAACTGCTGCCGCGCCGATGGCCGCCGCTGCGGTCACGATTGCGTAGGGCGGACCCCAGCGCCATCCGAGCCTGCGCACTTCGAGCGCGAACGAGGAGTACGTCGTGAGCGCGCCGCAGAATCCGACGCCGAGCACCGTCGTTGTTGCGGTACTCAGATCGGCGGCGACGAGCGCCCCGAGCAACGCGCTGCCCACGATGTTTACGGCCAGCAGGGCAGCCCACGTGGCCGCAACCTGATGCACCAGGTGTCGCCCGATGGCGCCGCCCGCCGCGGCGATCGCGAACAGCGCGCCTGTGACGATCGCGCTCACTCGATCGACCGCCTGGGTACTGGCGGCTCCACCGCCCGCCGCGCGCCGGCGAGCGTGGCCACCGCGCCGCCCAGCAGCGTGGTGCCGACGTAGAGCCCGGCGAGCGCAGGCCGCCCTGCGTTGGCCAACTGGTCGACCTCGACGGCGAACGCCGAGTACGTGGTGAATCCGCCGAGCGCTCCCGTGACGACGAACGACCACCGCGTCGATCCGGGATCGACGAACGCGGCGGCCAGTCCGATCAGGGCACAACCGAGCAGGTTGACGAAGAGGGTCGGCCATGGCCACGCCCCAACTGGGGTGTCGCCCCACGCCACACCGCCGAGTTCGTCGATCGCCCATCGGGCGCCGGCGCCGATCGCCCCGCCGACGCCGATGACCAGCAGCTGCGGCGCCGATTCATACCCACTTCTCACCACCGCCGGCCACACTATGGGCATGGCGGAGCACGGCAACGGTGAAGTCGATGGTGCATCGGTGCTGATCGCCGAAGACGATCGCGCCGTGCGTAACTCCCTCGAACGGGCGCTGTTGCTCGAGGGGTACGCAGTGACCACCGCGGTCAACGGTGCCGAGGCACTCGATTCGATACGTGCCAGCGAGCCCGACGTGCTGCTGCTCGACGTATCGATGCCGATCGTCGATGGGCTCACCGTGAGTCGCGTCCTGCGCGCCGAGAACAGTCGTTTGCCCATCTTGATGCTCACGGCGCGCACCGACACCAGCGACCGTGTCGCTGGCCTCGACGCCGGCGCCGACGACTACCTCCCCAAGCCCTACGATCTGGGTGAGCTGCTGGCCCGGTTGCGGGCGCTGCTGCGTCGTTCGAGTTACGACCGTCCCGATGGTGAGTTGGCAGCACCACTGACCGTGGGAGATCTGCGCGTCGACCCCGCAGCGCGTCGAGTGTTTCGTGGCGAACGCGAGATCGAGCTGTCCAAGACCGAGTTCGATCTCCTCGAGCTGCTCGTGGAACACCAGGGCATCGTGCTCGACCATTCGACCATCTACGAGCGGATTTGGCACTACGACTTCGGTCCTGACTCGAAGAACCTGGCGGTGTACATCGGCTACCTACGGCGCAAGACCGAGGCCGAGGGTGAGCCGCGTCTGGTGCACACCGTGCGCGGCGTGGGCTACACCGTGCGCCCGCCGGCGTGACCCGGTGACGGTGATGCCCGTGATGGTGATGGAACGCCCGGAGATCGGCCACCGCTAATGGGCCTGCGTTGGAAGATCGCGTTGGCCTTGGCGGCGATCTCGCTCGTCGCCACGACCGCGGTCGGCGTGATCGGGTACCGATCGACCAGTACGAGGTTGGTCGAGGAGATCGATCGCTCGATGCAAGCGGCGACGACGCAGTTGATCGGGCAGACGCTTGGTGGACGTGTCGAGGTTCCCAACCGGGCGTTACTCGACGTGTATTCGGTGCGCGTCCTCGACCGGTCGGGCGACGTCGTGGGCTCGTCGTTCGACAAGGAGTTCCCCGTCGATGACAAAGCCAAGGGGCTCATCGGCGCGCCGCGCACGATCGAACGCGGCACCGTCGATGTTGAAGGCGCCAATTATCGCGTGCACACGATCGGCCTCGGTGGCGGCGCAGTGCAGGTTGCTCGATCGCTTGACGAGGTCGATGCCGTGCTCGACGACCTGCGGCGGCGAACCGCCTTGTTGGTCGTGCTCGTCGCCGTTGCCGCGGCAGCGGTGGGATCGCTGATCGCCGGCACCGTGGCCGCGCCGCTGCGGCGCCTGACGCGGGCTGCCGAGACCGTGGAGCAGTCCGGTCGACTCGACGTGGACGTGCCCGGGACCGGCACCGACGAAGTCGGCCGGCTCGGCGCGGCGTTTCGCAGCATGCTCGGTGCGTTGGGCCAGTCGCGCGCCGAGCAGCAGCGGCTGGTGCAAGACGCCGGTCACGAGCTGCGCACGCCGTTGACGTCGCTGCGGACGAATCTCTCCGTGCTGCGTCGACACGACGACCTGCCGCCCGAGATGCGTCAGCAGGTGTTGGACGATCTCGACGACGAGGTCGGCGAGTTGACCGATCTGGTGAATGAGCTGGTCACAGTGGCATCGGGCGATCTCAGCGATCAGCCCGCCGAAGCGGTCGAGCTGGGCGAGTTGGTCGCCGACGTGGCCACGCGAGTCGGACGGCGTCGTGATCGCGTGGTCGAGGTCGACATCCGCTCGACCGCGACGGTGCACGTTGCTCGCGCTGCGCTCGACCGAGCGGTGACGAATCTCGTCGACAACGCATGCAAGTTCGATACCAGTGGCGGGACGATCGACGTCGTTGTCGACGGTCTTGAACTCACCGTGCTCGACCGCGGCCCGGGCGTACCCGATGCTGAACGCGCCCGGATCTTCGATCGCTTCCACCGCAGCGATGCGGCGCGCACCATGCCCGGATCGGGCCTCGGGTTGGCCATCGTCCGCGAGTTCGTCGTGAGCCAAGGCGGCACCGTGTTTGCCCGTCAGCGGGTGGGCGGCGGCGCGGAGATCGGGTTTCGCCTTGCCAGCGAAACCGCCTGATCGACCGCTGATCGATATCTCACTGTTCTCTCAACTCGTTCGAAGCCGACGCTCACCGACGAGGTGCACCGTGGTGGCCGTACGACCCGACGACACGAGATGGAGACAGACCACATGTCATCGAACGA
>JBCCVW010000294.1:0-4251 GCA_039194665.1 Actinomycetota bacterium | reverse complement strand
TACCCGGATCGGGATGTGCTGGGCGTACTGCACCGCCGCGTCGACCACCGACTGGCCCGGCTCGAGATCGCCCAGCCCGTCGAGTAGGCCGTTGCACAGCTCGCGTACCTCCGGCTCGAGCGCCGCAATCTTCTTCGGCGCAAACGGCGGCAGCAAGATGCGCCGGGCCACATTGTGGAACGGCGGGTCGCTGGTGATCGGTGGGGCAACACCGATCGGCGCTGGGAGCGAGAACTCGCCAGGGCGCAGGTGCGATACCACCACCTGTCGGCTGCTGAAGTTGTCGGTGTCGTAGGCCACCTCGTGCACGGTTTCGTGCGTGACCGGCACCCACATGCCGCCGTAGCGGTCGGAGTGGGCAACTGGACACCCGCCCTCGCGCAACTGCTTCCAGATCTCCGGCGCGTTGGGGTTGTACTCGGGGTTGGCCTGGTCGAAGTCGGTGGCCCAATCGTCGACATCCCCATAGTCGTCGGGGTTGTACGGCACTCGCTCCCAGAGGTCGGTGCCCTCAGGCGACGGCCCGATGATCGGCAGCCCATCGGCGGCGGCACTGTTCTCGGCGCTGTTCGCCGTGCTGTTCTCTGCGGTGCTGTTCTCTGCGGTGCTGTTTTCTGCGGTATCGGTCATCGTTCCCCCGAGGTCGGTGTGGTGTCAGCGTCGGCCAGTCGGTCGGTGAGTCGGTCGGCGAGTCGGTCAGTCGGTCAGTCGGTCAGTCGGTCAGTCGGTCAGTCGGTGATCGTGATTGCGTACTCGGGACAGTTCGACGCCGCGAGCCGCGCCTTGTCTTCCAGGTCAGATGGCACGTCGCCCTCGACGATCAGCACGGCCTGGCCGTAGTCGTCGACGTCGAACAATTCGGGCGCGAGGGCATAGCAGCGGTTATGGCCCTGGCACTTCTCGGCATCGAGGTGTACTCGCATCGATCTCACCCTAGGAGGCATGGTGTCGCAGTGACTCGCGCCGCAACAGCTTTTTCGAACAACGTTCCAATCTTGCTGCTTCCGCCGTCGGAAGGCAAGGCTGCTGACGGATTTGGCGCTGCATGGGAGCCCTCGGAGGGGGCGTTCGGCATGCCATTGGCAGCGGCGCGCATGCAGGTGGTGCATGCGCTGGGAGCTGTCGGCGGCGGTGACGAGCGCATGTTGGGGGCGCGCGGGCCGGCGCTCGATCGGGGCCAGATGGCCAACCGCACCGTGATCGGTGCGCCAACCCTGCCCGCCTGGCGGCGATACACGGGCGTGGTGTGGAGTGCGCTCGACCCGGGCACCATCGGCGCGACGAATCGCCGACGCATCATCGTGGTGTCGGGTCTGCTGGGTTTGGTGCGCGCCGACGACCCGGTCCCCGACTATCGATTGAAGATGTCGACGGCACTGCCACCGCTCGGCAAGCTGTCGACGTGGTGGCGCGACGAGCTGTCTGCGGCCCTGGTCGCCACGGTCAAACGAGGACGGCCTCGGCGCACCGTGATCGATCTGCTCCCACTCGAGCACCGCGCCGCGCTCGATCCCAACGCCCTCGCCGAGGTCGGGGCCCAACGCGTCGATCTGCGCACCGCTGACGGCAAGGCCGGCGGCCACTGGGGTAAGGCCGCCAAGGGCGAGTTGGCCCGCGCCCTACTCACCGATGGTGTCGGGGCACTCGACACGTGGCACCACGCCGACTACCACCTCGACATCACCGCCCTCTGACCCACCCGCGCCAGGCCCTCCCCAAAATTCTGGCGATGCGCCGCGCCTCGCGCCGGATTTCGACAGAGTTTCAGCGGGACAGTGCGGTGGTCGCGACGAACGACGCGACGGCGGCGGGAATCAACATGATCGCCATCGCCTGGCCGATGTTGAGCGCAGCAGTGTCGGCGAGCGCACCGATGGCCAGCGGGACCACGATCGTCGCCGAGCGCTGGCCGACGAGCATCGACGCGAAGCCCGAACCGTTCGGCGTGCGCGCCGCCGCGTCGTACAAGCCGGGGAAGAGCACCGACACGCCGAGCCCGGCGACGACGAATCCGATGAACGCCGCGGCGGTCACAGGCACCAGCGTCGCCACCGCCGAAGCGACGCCGGCAACGACGGCGGCCACCTGGGCCAGCCGCCGTCCTCCGATGCGTACGAGGACGAAGTCGCCGCCGAACCGCCCGATGGTCATCCCCACCGTGAATGCAACAAAGGCCGCGCTGGCCACGCCGGCCGCGGCGTCGAGGTCGTCCCCAAGCCGGAACGCCGCCCAATCGCCGTTGCCGATCTCCAGCGTCATCGCTGCGAATCCGGCCACAGCCAGCGCGATCATGAGCGGTCGACCCCGACCGCCGGACTCGCCTGCGGCGGCGGGTTGCGTCGACTCGCCGACTGCGACGTCGTCCGCGGCGATCTCGTCCGCGGCGACATTGACGAGCACGACGTTGTCCGTCGTGGCGTCACCGATCACGACCCTCTCAGCGAGCGGCTCATCGGCGATTGGCTCGTCGGTGGGCAGCAGCCCGGGCGCGACGACGGCGAGCGCGCCGAGGAGCACGATGGCGATGATTGTGAGGTGCCAGGGCGGCGCCACATCGGCCCGGCCGGCGATGACAGCGATCGTGCCGCCGGTGACCGACCCGAGGCTCCAGAGTCCGTGCAGGCGGTTCATCACCGGCGTGTGCCGTCGGGCGCTCAGCGCCGACCCCTGAATGTTCATCCCGACATCGATGAAGACGTCGAAGAACAACACGATCGCCAGTCCGGCGACCAACACGACCGGCGTCGTCGCCCACCCGACGAGGGGCAACGCGCCGACCGACAGAATTCCGCCGACGATGAGCACGCGCTTCGTGCCGAACCGCATGTTGACGCGACTCGCCACCAGGCTGCCGAGCAATCCGAACACGCTGCCCGTCATCAACACCACGCCAAGGACGCCGACCGAGATGTCGACCCGGTCGCGGATCTCGGGAAGGCGAGGAATGAACGTGCCGTAGACCATCCCGTTGGCGAAGAACTGCAGGGCGACCGAACGCAGGGCGCGTCGATCGTTGGTCATGTCGGGAGTGTTGCACCTGCGGCGGTGACAGAATTGCCCGGTGATCGACATCGATGCTGCCATCGCCGCGCTGACCCTCGAGCAGAAGTGCCGGCTGCTCACGGGCGCGACAACGTGGAAGACGAAGGCCTATCCCGATGCGGGCGTGCCCGCGATCAAGATGTCGGACGGCCCCGCCGGTGTACGCGGCGAAGGGCACGGCGGGTCGGGCACTCCGGGCGTCGTCGTCCCGTCGGCGATCACGCTCGGCGCAACGTGGGACCCCGAGCTGGTCGGGCACGTCGGCGCGTTGCTCGGAACCGAGGCGCGGCGCAAGGCCGCACACGTACTCTTGGCGCCAACGATCAACCTGCACCGCACGCCACTCGGTGGCCGCACCTTCGAGTGCTACAGCGAGGACCCGGAACTGACCGCACAGCTCGCCGTTGCGTTCGTCACCGGTGTGCAGAGTCAGCAGGTCGGCGTGACGGTGAAGCACTTCGTCGGCAACGACACCGAGATCGACCGCATGAAGGTCGATGTCCAGATCGACGAGCGCACGTTGCGCGAGCTGTATCTGCGGCCGTTCGAACGAACGGTTCGCGAGGCCGGAGCGTGGGGCATCATGAGCGCCTACAACCGTCTGGGTGGGACGTTCTGTGCGAGCAACCGTGAGCTGCTCACCGACGTGTTGCGCGATGAATGGGGCTTCGACGGCATCGTCGTTTCCGACTGGTTCGGCGCCCACGAGACGGCGCCGTCCGCCGACGCCGGTCTGAACATCGAAATGCCGGCACCAGTGCGCGTGTACGGCCGCTACCTCGTCGACGAAGTCGAGTCGGGCAACGTCACCGAGAAACGGGTCGACGAGCTCGTGCGCGACGTGTTGCGGCTCGCGAATCGGGTGCACGCCGACGAACGTTCGGCAGACGCCGAGGAAGTCAGCGTCGACGACCCGGCCGAGCGCGCCCTCACGCGGCGTGCGGCCATCGGGGGCACCGTGCTGCTGCGCAACGACGAGCGCAACGGCACTCGCGTCCTCCCGTTCGACGTCGGCGTGATCAACCACGTTGCGCTGATCGGTCCGAACGCAGCGATCGACCGGTCGATGGGCGGCGGCTCCGCGAGTTTGGTGCCGCTCGGCCACCGGACACTGCAGACCGCAATCGAGGAGCGCATCGGCCCCGCCACCGCGCACGACGTCGACGTGGTCTACGAGCCGGGCGTACGCATCGACCGATTGACACCATT
>JBCCVW010000293.1:0-4268 GCA_039194665.1 Actinomycetota bacterium | reverse complement strand
TGTCACGCACGTGTCGCTGTGTAGACCGTCGCGTGACCCCGTGACAGCTGGGGTCTGACCCCAACGGTCACAGGCGGTCGAGGCGGCGGAGGAAACGTTCGCGCTCGGCGGGGGAGTTGCGGTCCATGTCGTAACAGGCGCGCCACTGCGTGCGGGCCAGTGGGTGGCACATCGCTCGGAGGCCACGGCCGACCGTTCGCTTACCGACTCGTCCCTCGACCAGATTGGTCAATCGGCCAGATCCGTGCGCCGTGATCACGACGATCCGCCGTACGTTGCGCAGCAGCGGTCGAATGCGGTTGGCGCCGTGTGGCAGGTCCCAGGCGACCCCGTCGGTCCACACCCGATCGAACCAGCCCTTGAGGATTGCTGGTTGGGCCGACCACCACGTGGGGTAGACGATGACGAGCGTGTCGCACCATCGCAGTAGCTCGCCGTGGCGGACCATGACTGAATCGGGCCCGCCCGTCGCCGAGGTCTCCGTGCGCTCGGCATCGAGGTGGTGGCGGTGCTCGTCGGCCGTGAGCGACGGGTCGAAGCCCTCGGCATAGAGGTCGATCATCTCGACCTCGGCGCCACGACCTTCGAGCGCGGCAATCGCTCGGTCGCGCGCAGCCGCAGTGAACGAGGCTGGATCGGGATGGGCGTAGACGACGAGCGCTCGTTTGGTGGTTGGGCGCAATAGGTTCACGTCGGCACCGTCGGGGCAACGCCGCGCAGTGTCTGCTCGACCCGTATGGCGAATGTCTCACGGTCCGCGGCCGTCGAACTGTCGAGCGCGTACATCGCCAACCAGCGTGTGCGGGTCCGCCAGCCGCAGGCCAGGCGCATGGCTCGGGTGAGGGTACGGCGACCGCCATCGTTGATCAGCCGCACGTACCAACGGGGCGAGCCGTACGTGGCGACGCCGGTGACGGCGCGCACGTTGGTGAGCGCTGGGCGGACGTGGGGCCACCGGTCGGTGAGCGTGAACGCCACTTCCGGCGCGAGCACTCGATCGAGCCAGCCCTTGAGTATCGCGGGGACGGTGCCCCACCACGTGGGGTACACGAACACCACATGCTCGACCGAAGCGAGGAGGCGGGCGTGTTCAGCGGCGATCGGGTCGATCGGCGGCCGGCCGTCGAGGTACCGCCGGTGTTCGTCCCGATCCATCGTGGGATCGAAGCCGCTGCGGTATAGGTCGAGCAGCTGGCTCGACGGGCCGAGTGCGTCGACAGCGCGGTCGGCGAGTGCGGCGGTGTAGCTGTCGCGGCGAGGGTGGGCGAGAACGACGAGGGCGTTCACCGGCTCGTCGCCGATGTTCCGGCGCGTGACTCGGCGCGCAGGCTGAGCATCTGCGTGATGGCAACGAACACGAGTAGCGCAGCGAACATGATGTTGGAGGCCTGCGTACTGAGTTGATTGGCGATCAGGCCGCCGACCACGGCGCTGGCCACACCGAATCCACCGACGATCGCCGCGACGCGCAAATCAGCATTCGACTTCTTCCGGTTGCGCAGCGTGCCCATGATCGCCGTCGGCACGATCACCGCCACCGATGTGCCCTTGGCAACGACGGGCAGTTCGTCGAGGAGTACCACCATCGCCGGCACCATGATGATGCCGCCCCCGATGCCGAGCAATCCGGCGAGCGTGCCGGTGAGGAAGCCGATCACGACCAATCCGAGCGCCATCAACACGGTGAGGTCGCCGCGCCCGCCGGCGCTGTCCGTGAGCAGAAGGCGGAAGGCCGTGGCGACGACGACGGCGATGAACAGGATCGTCAGGGCCCGCTTCGGGATGATCTGCAACAGGTGCGTGCCGAGGTAGGCGCCGCCGATCGCGCCGACCGCCAGGAACAGGGCGAGCGGCCAGTCGACATTGCCGGTGGCGATGTAGGTGAGCAGGCTTGCGCAGGCGATCGGCAGCGTCGCCGCGAGCGACGTGCCGTGGGCCAGGCGCCGCTCCATGCCGGCGAACGACACGAGGCCCGGAACGATGATCAGGCCGCCGCCGACACCGAAGGTGCCGCCCAGCAACCCGGCAGCCACGCCGACGATTGCGGCGGTACGCGCATCGACGCTCGGCTGACTCACCGGGCAACCATAGGCAATCAGCCCGCGGTGGCTCCTGGTTGTCCGGCTGTAGTTCCCGGCAGTCGCACTTGTACCGTGCGCGTCGTGAGCGCCGTCACTCCGTCCGACGCGTCGAGCCTGTTCGACGACGCCTCGATCCTTCCTGCCGATCCTGTCGACGAGGCGGGCCAGCCGCTCGAGGTGCTTCACGACCGCGAGTACCGGGTGCGGGCGTTCCGCAAGTCGGCCGATCGACTGGTGCTGCGCGGCGCCGTGCGCGATCAGAAGCCGCCGGGCCTGTACCTCGACGTCGACCCGGACCCGTTGACCATCCACCACATGCAGCTCGAAATCGAAGTGGCGATGCCTAGCTTCGAGATCGTCGATGCCGCGGTCGACTTCCTCTCGCACCCCAACCGCGAGTGTCCGCAAATCGTGCAGCGGTACCGCGAGCTGATCGGCTTGTCGATCGCCCGCGGTTTCACCCACAAGGTGCGCGAACTGTTCGGCGGGCCGCGCGGGTGCACGCACACCACAGCCCTGCTGCAGGCGATGGCTCCGGTTGCGATCCAGAGCATGTGGTCGATGCGCGCGGCGAACGTGCGCCACGGCGTCACGACCGGTGGCCAGGCGTCGCCGGAGCAGCAGCAGGCGATGTGGCAGATGAACCTCAACACGTGCCACGTGTGGGCGGAGGATTCCGAGTGGGTCGCCAGCCTGCGCGCTGGAGAGGAGATGCCACCGCCGGTGTTCGTCGAGGAGCGCATGGTGTCGCTCGGGCTCAAGCCCGAGGACTGGCGGCGCCGAATGATGTCGTAAGCACGGCGCTCGATCCGTGCCATGCTCCGTAGTTGAGGAGGTGGCCTACGTGGGCCGCGGCATTCTGGCGTAGCGTTTCTGATCATGCCCGACGTGTTGCGCGACCTGTACGACGACGACCACGAGGCCTTCCGCGAGTCGATCGCCTCGTTCGTCGACAAAGAGATGGTGCCGAACTACCTCGACTGGGAGGCGGCTGGCCTCGCTCCCCGCGAGCTGTTCGCCGAGGCTGGCAAGTATGGGTTCACGGGCATCGCCGTGCCCGAGCGGTACGGCGGTGGGGGGTCACCGGACTTCCGCTTCAACGTGGTGATCGCCGAGGAGTTCGCCCGCGCTGGCATCGGCGGCGCGGGGCTGGGAATCACCCTGCACAACGACATCTGCACGCCGTACTTCATCGAGTACTGCACCGACGAGCAGGCCGAGCGGTGGCTCCCCGGTATCGCGTCCGGCGACATCATCACGGCGATCGCCATGACCGAGCCGGGGACAGGATCCGATCTTGCCGGAATCGCCACCACGGCAATTCGCGACGGCGACGAGTACGTGGTCAACGGATCGAAGACCTTCATCACCAACGGCATCAACTCCGACGCCGTGATCGTTGCCGCGAAGACCGATCCTGGGCAGCGCCATGGTGGGCTGTCGCTGTTGATCCTCGAGCGGGGGATGGAGGGCTTCGAACGCGGCCGCAACCTGGAGAAGATCGGAATGCACAGCCAAGACACCGCCGAGCTGTTCTTCAACGACGTGCGCGTGCCGGCGACCAACCTGCTCGGTGAGGAGGGCCGTGGGTTCGAGTATCTGACCTTCAACCTCGCGCAAGAGCGACTGTCGGTCGCCGTCACCGGCGTGGCCTGCGCACGGGCGGCGCTCGATTGGACCGTCGAGTACGTCAACGAGCGCACCGCGTTCGGAAAACCGATCTCGTCGTTCCAGAACACCAAGTTCGAGCTCGCCGAGATCGCCACCGAGGTCGACGTGACGCAGGTGTTCGTCGACCGGTGTGTGGAGTTGCTCAACGAGGGTCGGCTCGATCCGGCGACTGCCGCAAAGGCGAAGTACTGGGCCACCGATCTGCAGAACCGGGCCATCGATCGTTGCCTGCAGTTGTTCGGCGGGTACGGCTACATGCTCGAGTACCCGATCGCTCGGGCGTTCGTCGACGCCCGGGTGACATCGATCTACGCGGGGACCAACGAGGTGATGAAGACGATCATCGCCAAAGACGTCGTCGGCTGACCGCAACATCGGGTGCGCGCACGTGATGTGGTCAATCGACGCGACGCAGTCAATCGACGCGACGCAGTCAATCGGATAGTGCGAGCAGGCCTCGTGGCTGGCACACTGGAACGCCCCGAGGCGCAGCCTCGGCACATGGTGGTCATAGCT
>JBCCVW010000292.1:0-4300 GCA_039194665.1 Actinomycetota bacterium | reverse complement strand
GGTTGCAGGCGTCGCGACGAATGCCCAGCTCCCGTTCGGAATGGAGGTTGACCACGGCGAAGGCCTCGTTGATCTCGTAGTAGTCGACATCGTCGACCCGCATGTCACGTCGTTCGAGCAGCCGACCGATCGCCGGCACCGGGCCACACCCCATGATCCGCGGTGGCACGCCGACGACCTCCCAGTCGACGACTCGTGCCCGCGGCGTGAGGCCGAGGTCCTCGGCGGCGGCGCGGTCGGCGACCACCACGAATGCGGCGCCATCGGTGAGGCCGCTCGAATTTCCTGCCGTGACCCGCCCACCGTCACGGAACGCGGGGCGCAGTGCAGCGAGTGTTTCGATGGTCGTCGGCCGTCGTGGAAACTCGTCGACGTCGAAGGTGCGTGTCGTCCCCCGACCGGCCGGCACGTCGATCGGTGCGATCTGTTCGGCGAGGAACCCGCTGTCGATGGCGGCAGCGGCGCGCTGCTGGCTGGTGATCGCATACTCGTCCATGTCGGCGCGGCAATAGCCGAAGTCGTCGGTGAGGTTCTCGGCCGTCTCCCCCATCAGCGACAGATCGAAGGGATCGCGGTAGCCGTAGTCGATCGTGTCGATGACGTCGCCGGCGCCGCGCTTCATCCCCCAGCGCGCGTCGGTGAGCGCGTACGGCGCCCGCGAGGCGTTCTCGTATCCCCCCGCCAAGGCAATCGACGAGTGTCCGGTGATGATCTGTTCCGCAGCGCTGACGATCGCCTGCGTGCCAGAGCCGCAGGCCCGTGACACGTTGAGCGCGCTCGACTCCTCGGCCATCCCGGCGCCAAGCGCGATCACCCGCGCCGAGAAGTAGCCGCCCTGGTCGACCGGCATCACGTTGCCACACACGAGGTGGTCGACTCGCTGGGCATCGAGGTCGAGCGCGTCGAGCGTGGCCGTTGCGGCGTGGATACCGAGGTCGGTTCCCACAACGTCCTTGAGCGACTTGCCGAAGTCGCCGAACGGCGTTCGCTGGCCACCACAGAGCACAACGTCGGGGATGTGTTGGTTGTTCACGATGCAGACCTCTGGCTGTGGCGGACGATTCGTTCGATGAGTTGTTGCACTGCGTCGGCGAGGCTGAGTTCGCCGCGGTGGAATGCCGCGCCGAGCGCGGCAAGATCGGGATCGGCGTTGAGTCGGCGGACGACTTCGGCCGCCGCGGTCTGGCGCAGCACCTCGGTCGAGCGCCGTTGCGGACCACCGGAGACGTGTGCTGTTCGATGGGCGGCATCGATCGTCTCCACCAACCGGTCCAGACCCGAGCCGGTCTGCGCGCTGACGAGGAGCACCTCCGGTACGGCCACTGCGTCGCGCAGGTCGAGCATCGCTTCGAGCTGGCGTTGCGTTTCGCTCGAACCGGGCAGATCGGCCTTGTGCACCACGAGCACGTCGGCCACTTCGAGAATGCCCGCCTTGATCGCCTGCACGTCGTCGCCCAGGCCGGGCGCACTGAGGACCACGGTGGTATCGACGAACCGGCTGATCTCCACTTCCGACTGCCCGGCACCAACCGCCTCGACGATGATGTCGTCGAAGCCGGCGACATCGAGAACGTCGAGCATCGAGGGCACGGCAAGTGACAGGCCGCCGAGATGCCCACGTGACGCAACCGAACGCACGAACACACCGGGATCGTTTGTGGTGCACCCCATGCGGGTGCGGTCGCCGAGCAGTGCTCCACCCGAGACGGGGCTCGAGGGATCGACTGCCAATACGGCGACGGATCGCTGGCGGGCACGCAACTCCTGCACGTAGCGGCTGACCAGGGTCGACTTGCCAACGCCGGGCGGCCCAGCGAACCCGACGACGCGCGCCCGGCCCTCGAGTGCGTGCAGGCGTCGGCGAAGGGCATCGGCTTCTGCGCCAGCGAACTCGATGGCGGTGAGAGCGCGGGCGATGGCTCGGGGATCGCGTGCGCGCAACCGATCGAACATCGACGCGCCGGCATCCACGGGTGGGTCGCCCGGCGCCTGATCGTCGACGACGGTCACGCCACCACCAGTGGATCGCCGAATCCGAGTTCGTCGCGCAGCGCGGACACGATCTCGCCGTGGCTCACACCGGCCTCCGCCGCGTCGACCACCCGGCCGAAGATGTTCTCGTCGATCCGTTGCGCCGAGCGGCGCAGCGCAGCGAGTGCCCGCTCGACGTCGGTGCGGCTGCGTGTCCGTTTGAACTCGATGAAGTCATCGACGTGCCGGCGCATCGTCTCCGGGTCCGGACGCATCGGTGGCGGCGACTCTTCGTCGTCGTCGTGCCGATAGCAGTTGACACCGACGATCTTCTCTTCGCCGGCGTCGACGCGATTCTGGGCAGCGAGCGCCGAACGGCCGATCATCGATTGCACGAGACCGGCACCAACCGCCTCGTACATGCCGCCGGCCGCGTCGATCCGCTCCATCACGCTGACGATCTCGGCTTCCATCTGATCGGTCAGCGTCTCGACGTAGTACGAGCCGCCGAGCGGGTCGATCACGTCGCACAGATGGGCCTCCTCGCGGAGGATGTTCTGCGTGGCGACCGCGATGCGCGCGGTCTCCTCGGTCGGGCACGTGATCGCCTCGTCGTACGCGTCGGTGTGCATCGATTGCAGTCCGCTGAGAATCCCACCAACCGCCTGTACCGCAACCCGGGCGATGTTGTTCAACGGCTGTTGTGCGGTGAGGTCGACCCCACTGGTTTGGCCATGGAACTTGAATCGCCATGACCGGGGATCGCGGGCACCCAATCGCTCCTTGGCGACCCGCGCCCAGATCCGGCGCCCGGCGCGGAACTTGGCCACTTCCTCGAAGAGCGAGATCGACACATCGAAGAAGAAGGTGAAGCGCGGCAGGATCACATCGGGGTCCATGCCGCGAGCAATGCAGTCCTCGGCGTATTGGATCGCCGTCGACAGGGCAAAGCCCATCGTTTCTGCCGGCGTTGCGCCGGCTTGCTGCATGTGTTGCCCAACGACCGACACCGGGTTCCAGTTGGGGACGACCTCGGTGCAGTACTCGACGTGGTCGACGAGGACCCGGCGCGAGCCGGGCTGGGAGAGTCGGTAGAACATGTGGTTGGCGACGAAGTGGGAGATGTAGTCCGACTGGTTGGACGTGCCGGTGATGCGGTCGAACGGCACGCCGCGGCGCTTGGCCACGCCCAGTACGAACGCCAGCAACGTGAACGGGGAGGGATCGTTCATCGCCGCGGAGATCTCGCCGAGCGGGACGCCGTCAAGGGCCGTGTCCATGTGGTCGACGCTGTTGACCACCGTGCCGCACGTGCCGAGCAACGGGAACGGCGCCTCGTCGCAGTCGAGGCCCCGAAACCCGGAGTTGCACGGAAGCAACGAAATTGCGTCGGCGCCGAGGTCGAGCAGCGTGCGGATGCGGACGTTGTAGTCGTCCGGCGTGCCAAGGCCGATCAGCTGGCGCTGGGTCCACGTGCGACCGCGGTACATCGTCGGGTAGATCCCGCGCGTGTATGGCGCTTCACCCGGAAAACCCAGGCGGTCGACGTAGCCCGACCCGTCCCAGTCGTCGGGACCGTAGAGCGGTTTGATCTCGATACCCGATCGGTTGCGAATGGGGCCTGGGTCAGCGACGCCATCGTCGTAGGCCTGCGCCCAACGCTCCTTGGCCTCGTCGAAGCCGGGCAGCGCCAGCTGTTGCGGTTCCACTGCAGTCATGACTCGAACCCTCCCCGGGCACGCTTGTGTTCCTGGGCGATGCGCCCGATCGCCTCGACGCCGTCGACGATGTCCTCGCGCGACGAGCCCGGCCCGAAGATCCGGGCCACGCCCGCTTCGGTCAGCGCAGGCGCCTCGTGATCGGGAACGATGCCGCCGACGACGACCTGAACGTGCCCGAGTCCGGCGTCGCTGAGCGCCGCCATCAACTCGGGCACGATCAAGTGGTCGGTGGCCAAGGACGACACCCCGATGACATCGACGTCCTCTTGCATGGCCAGGGTCACCACGGCGGAGATCTCCTGCCATGGCGGCGTGTAGACCACCTCATGGCCTGCGTCGCGCAGGAACGCGGCGACGAGCCGCGATCCGCGATCGTGGCCGTCGAAGCCGATTTTTGTCACGAGGACACGAAGCGGATGTGTGGAGTCGACCGGTGCCACCGCACTCGTGGCGGCAGGCGTTTCGTGGGAGAGCATCCGATCAACCCGCCACGCTCACGAACTGCTCACGCAGCTCCCGTTTGAGGATCTTCCCGCTGGGATTTCGTGGCAGCTCCTCGACGAATTCGACTGCCTTCACCGTCTTGAATGCGGCCAGCTTTCCGTTGG
>JBCCVW010000291.1:0-4313 GCA_039194665.1 Actinomycetota bacterium | reverse complement strand
GGTGGTGGTCGTGGTCGTGGTCGTGGTCGGCGGCGGGATACGCCGGTTGTCGACCGTGTGCAGACACCACTTCGGGGAGGCCCGGCCGAACTCCGGGATCGGCGTACCATCGCTGTCGGGAACAGCTGCGTCGGTCCCGAACGCCGGGTAATACGAGCACTCGGAGTAGTTGCCGGGGTTCTCCCAGTTCACGGTGAACTCTCCGAGCCCGGCGACGTTCTCCCATCCGTCGGGCAGACCGGTCTCGCTGACTTCATACACGCCATCGACGGGCACCCAGTAGCCGCCGATATCGGTACTGAAACCGAACTCGTTCTGGTAGTAGCAGTTGAGAACGTCGCTCTCGACGTCGGTGAACCCCTCGCCGTAGGGCGCGAAGAACACGCTCGCCTCTTCGTACTCGAGGTACTTGCACGTAGTGGTCTGAGCGTTGACCACGTCGGGTTCCGTCGGATTCGATGTCTGCCGGATCTGGATTTCGTAGACCTGCTTGTCGAGCTCGTCGGGCGGCGTTGGTTCACCGTCCCATGTCTTGTCGATGAACACGTGCTGCGAGCAGCGTTGCGCATTCGTCGAGATACCCAACTGTTCCTGATCGGTGTCCGTCAGCTTCCACGTCGCGTTGCCGGCGTTGATCTGTACCGCTGCAGCGTTCACCGGCCAATACTGCGTGCGGCCGTCGCGTTCGCGCGGCGGGTCGGCGGTGGGGTCCCAGAAGAAGGGCGGCCACACGACGTGTGCCAACTCATCTTGGGCGTTGGTCACCGGCTTGTCGAAGGACGTCGGCGGTCCAGCGACGATCCCATTGCCGTTGTTCAGATTGTTGTCCGGGCCGACGGGCACGTTGACCGAACCGTCCGGCTGACCGCCGCGAATTTCCCAGCCGAAGATGACGTTGTAGGCGCCACCACCGACCGGGCGAACGCACTCCGGCACCGGGTTGACCGACGTCGGACCTGGGGGCCCGGCGGTCGTCTGACCGGGCGTCACCACTGCAGCCAGTCCGGCGGCGACGAGTGCAATTCCGAGTCGAGCTGTAGTCGTACCCCGTGCCATGTCGGGCACGGTACCTCAACGGCCCACCGCCGTCTCAGGTGCGAGCCGACGCGTTCGACGAGCGGCGGGCCTCACCCCGGCGACGCTACCTCGGGGGTGACTGTCCGCTAGATCGCTCGACGTACCAGCTCGGCGATCACCGCGGGGCTGTGCCGTTGTGGTCGACGAACTGCACCGCTCTGGCGGTCATCGTCGACGCATCCACATGCTGCTGGGTCAGTTGCATCAGATACCGCAGTCGAAGCGGTCTCGGTCGGCCGGTCGGTGGCGAGATCGGTCATGTTCCTCCTGTCGCTGCTCGAAGTCCACAGTGGCCGCCCGTGTCTGAGCTCGGCCTGAACGCGGCCTCAAGTCTCGCTGCAATCAGGACGTAGCCGTACCGACAACCCATGCATGGGCGGCGCTGATCGCATCGAGACTGGCTCGAGCATCGTGAACCCGAACGCCCCATACGCCGCGTAACGAGGCCATCGCGCTCAGCGTCGCTGTCGCCACATCACGCCCGTCAGCCGGACGCGGTGTGCCGGAGGAACCGTCCGCCAGCAGCTCACCGAGGAACCGCTTCCGAGATGCGCCGATCAGAATCGGCCTGCCCAACGAAGACAACGCGTCGAGCCCTCGCAGCAGTGCCCAGTTGTGTTCGGGCGTCTTGGCGAAACCCAGGCCAGGATCGATCACCACACGATCGAGATCGATCCCGGTGGCGGCACATGCGTCGAGCCGGCCGGCGAGCTCGGTGCGCACCTCGGCAACGACGTCGTCGTATACGGCATGGTCGTCCATGCGATCGCTGAACGCTCGCCAGTGCATGCACACATACGTGGACCCGAGACCGGCGATCGCCGGCAGCATCTGCGGATCGGCGAGTCCACCGCTCACATCGTTCACGATCAGCGCGCCGGACTCCACCGCCGCAGTCGCTGTCGAGGCGTGCACCGTGTCGATGCTCACCGGGACACCGGCGCGGGCGAGCGCGGCGACGACCGGAAGCACACGACCGCGTTCGACGTCGACCGGGGTACGAGCGGCACCGGGACGAGTCGATTCACCTCCTACGTCAACGATGTCAGCGCCCGCTTGGTACAGCGCCAGTCCGTGGTCGATTGCGGCGGTCTCGTCCGCATACCGACCACCATCGGAGAAGCTGTCTGGGGTGACATTGAGCACGCCCATCACGAGCGCACGATCGCCACGATCCAACTGCTCCGGCAAGCCGGAGGGGACCGGTGGCGTCGTCACACCGCCGAGCTTGCTCAGTCGGCCCACGCCATTCCAAACGGTGCACGACGCTTCCAGAACGCTTTCCGACGCATGCGCACCGTACGCTCGCCCCGATGCGGTCGGACCGAGCGACACCTCCCCCGGAGGTCGAACGGCACCTTGCTCATTGGATCGGCGGGTGGCCACCGGAGCGGCCCGTCAAGGTGGTGCCGTCGCCGAATGCCGAGGCCCCGGGCTGGGACGGCACACCGCGGCGGGCGACCGGCGCGGTCGACCCCGATGGCCACGCGGTGATTGGTGTCGCACCGTCGGTAGCCGATGCGCTGGCGCACCCCCTCGAGACCGTCGACGATCTGCGGGCGGCGATGCCTGCAGCGATCGGCCGCTCCGGCGTGCTCGGCCTCGGAGCACTGCGGTGGGCAGTCGACGTTCCCGGTCCCGATGAACTGCCCGACGTCGGTGTGTGGTTGCCCGCCGCGCTCGCCGACGACCCCGACGACGCACGTGTCGATTCCTGGCTCGCTCCCTTCGGCGGTGACGTCCTCGTGGCGTTGGACGACGACGGGCGCTACCTCGGCGGTGTCGGCTTGAAGCGCCACGACAACCTCGGCCGAGAGATCGCCGTCGTCACCGCCGAGGCTGCGCAGGGCCGAGGCATCGCCAGACGGCTCGTCGCTCAGGCCGCCAGACGGGTCCTGGCCGAGGGGATGGCCGTCACCTATCTCCACGCGCACGACAACGTCGCATCGGCACATGTTGCCCGAGCCACCGGCTTCCCCGACACCGGCTGGCAGATCATCGGGTGGTTCGAGCGTCCAACGGCATCGACATAAGCGCCTACCGGTCGGCGAAGACGATCTCCCAGTCGTCGCGCATGCTCACGACGACCCAGCCTGCTTCGGCAGCGGTGTCGAGGATCGACTCGTCGGCGTCGAAGGTCCCCGCAACGCTCGCGTAGGCGTACTCGCGAGCTGCGTCGTCGTGGTTGACCAACAGCGCGAGTGATGGGCCGCGATGGCCGGCGGCGTATCGCAACATGTCGGCATCCCCGGGCGAGTTGCCAACAGCAACGCAGGGACGGCGGCCGAGAGCGCGCTGAATGTTCGAGGGCTTGTCCGCACCTTCGTTCGCGCTGACGTCGGCTGGGTCGCTCGCGCGGACAAGGTGTGCAGCACCGTCGCGACGGGCGAGTTCGTAGCCGATCTCGGAACCGACGACGCCCTCGGGCTTCACGCCATAGAAGTCAGAGGAGATCGACCGCACGAAGTCGGCGCCCCCGGCGCTCACGAGGAAGACATCGAACTGGCGCGCCCGCAACTCGCGGATCAGCTCCAACATCGGCTGATACCGCAGCTGGCGCATCGGGACGCCACGCTCGGAATGGCGAAACTCGGCAACGAATGCAGCTGCGCGGTGGGTGTACTCCTCTGGGGTCAATCCGTTGTGCAACTCGACCAACGCCAGCGCGGCACGAGGAAAACCGATCTCGGCCAGCGCGGCGAAGTCACCGTCGAGCAGGGCTCGGTACTCGGCACGGTCGCCGACCGTGGGGTCGTCGGCGACGGCGCGACGTAGCTCCGACATCAAGAACTCGGCCTGGACGTAGTTCGGCTTCTCGCACCACAACGTCCCGTCGTTGTCGAACACCGCAACGCGTTCGTCGACCGGGATCGTGTCGACACGATCGAAGAAGTCGATGATCTGGCTCCTCGTCGTCCCCGCTCGCCACGACGGCAACAGCACACCTGCCATGGGCGCAGAGTCTGCCACTGCTCGTCGCTCGCCGATGCCGGCGGCGAACCGAAACGACTCGCGGTCCGGCCGACATCGGTCTCGCCGATCATCGAAGACCGCTGTTGTGGGGCGGGTGGGGCTCGAACCCACGACCGACGGATTATGAGTCCGCTGCTCAACGGCACCCGTAGGCAAGATAGAGCCAGCGAAACGCAGGTCGATGACACCCACCGAAGGCATCGAGCAGCGCCACCGTGCCTCCAGACCTCGCGCAGACCTCATCCAGAGCCCGATTCCCTTGC
>JBCCVW010000290.1:0-4322 GCA_039194665.1 Actinomycetota bacterium | reverse complement strand
GCTCGACCCCGACATCAGCACGCGCAACGCGCTTGCCCACCTGCACGTCGACGACGTTGGTGACGATCGACTTGCGCTCGACCGCCGGCGCTTCTTGCAGATGGTCGGCATGGGTCTCGGCGCCGGACTCGTGGCGGGTCCCGGCACGAGCTTGCTCGACGCGGCACTGGGCCACGACGCATCGGCATGGGCCGCCGGGCCGGTGGCCGACAACGAGGGCATCGTCGTGGTGTTCGGCATGTACGGCGGTAACGACGGGCTCAACACCGTGGTACCCGTGACCGACGGCAACTATTACGACCAGCACGGCGCGCTCGCGCTGAGCGAGAACGAGGTCCTCCCGCTCGACGATCGCACCGGTCTGCATCCCGAACTCACCGAGGTGAAGCGGTTCTGGGATGCCGGGCAGGCGGCGATCGTCGAAGGCATCGGGTACCCCGACCCCGACCTCAGCCACTTCAACTCGATGGCCATCTGGATGTCGGCGATTCGCAACGGCATCCCTACCACCGGGTGGCTCGGTCGATGGCTCGACGGCTACCTCGGGTCGACCGGGAGTTTGTACGCCGGTGCGGCGATCGGCCACTCGTTGCCGCTGCACTTCATCGGCAACCAACATCGGGGGACATCGATCCCCGCTGGGCGCCCGAGTTTCGGGGCTGGCGACGACGAGCGCAACCAGCGCATCTACCAAACGATGCGCAGTATCTGTGCTGACGGCACCGGCTGGCAGCGGGCGGTTGGCCAGGCGCACATCGATCAGCTCGATCTCGCCGCACGACTGCAGCCGATCATCCCCGAAGAACTCCCCGAGGAACGGCTCGCCGCCGAGGCCGAGGTGATGGCCCGGCTGATCAACGCCAATCTCGGCTTCCGCGTGCTCAGCGTGGGGTGGGGCGACTTCGACAGCCATGCCGGACAGCCCTCGCAGCACCCGGTGCGGATGCTCGAGTTCAACGATGCGCTACGCCGCTTCTTCGAAGTGCTCGACGACCGGTGGGCGGGCCAGGTCACGATCATGTCGTTCTCCGAGTTCGGGCGTACGAGCTGGGGGAACGACGGCCTCGGCTCCGACCACGGCACCGCTGCGCCGCACATAGTGCTCGGCGCCCGCGTGAAGGGCGGCTTCTACGGCCAGCGGCCCTCGTTGGTGGGGCTCCGCCGCTGGGACCGCATGGAGCATCACGTCGACTTCCGCGACTACTACGGCAGCATCATCGACGGCTGGCTCGGGGGCGGCGGCTCCGACGTTGTCGGCAAGCCGATCGACGATCTCGGGCTGTTCCGCGCCGCCCCGGCTCCTGGCGGCACGCTGCCCCCTCCCGTCCCCGGTGGCGGCGGAGCAGGCGGTAGCGCCGCCGTTGGCGACTTCGTCTCGATCCCGCCGGCGCGTATCTGCGATACGCGTGACGGACACGGCGTGCGACGCGGTCCACTGGGCAAAGAGGGCACCATCTCGGTCAAAGTGGCGGGCGTGGGGGGCGTTCCGAGCTCGGGCGTGCTCGCCGTGGCGCTCAACGTCACCTCGGTCAACGCCACGAGCAACACCAACTTCCGCGTCTATCCCAGTGGATCAGGTGTGCCCGACGCGTCGAGCCTCAACCCTCGTCCCGGGCGGGCCGTGCCGAACATGGTGATCGTCGGTGTCGGCAAGAACGGACATGTCGACGTGTACAACCACGCGGGGAACGTCGATTGCGTGATCGACGTCGTCGGCTACGTCGGGTCGGCGTCGGCGACGAGGTTTTCCGGGCTCACGCCACATCGCGTACTCGACACGCGCAACGGCACCGGTGCCGCCAGGCGACGTGTACGCGGCGGACAGACGATCGACGTGCCCGTGGCTGGCCTCGGTGGCGTGCCGGAGGCGGGAGTCGATCTCGTGGTGCTCAACGTCACCTCGGTGGCGCCGACGGCGCGTGGCTATGTCACGGCGTGGGCGACCGGATCCACCCGTCCCGAGATTTCCAACCTCAACTACAGCCCGGGGATGAACATCCCCAATCTGGTGATGTGCCGGGTCGGCGAGGGCGGCAGGTTCAGCCTGTTCGCCAATTCGGGCGACCTCGATCTCGTGGCCGACGTGGTCGGATACTTCTCGTCGACGGGCGCACGCCACGTGGCGGTCGGCCCAGCGCGCGTGCTCGATGTGCGTGAGGGGCTGGGCGCCCGCAAGGGTCGCGTCGGCCCGAAGGAAGAAATCGAACTCGCCGTTGGCGGACGAGGAGGCGTGCCCACCACCGCCCGGGCGGCGATTCTGAACGTCACCGCGGCCGGAGCGACAGCCAACTCCTTCGTCACCGTCTACCCCCAGGGCGCCGAGCGCCCCGAGGCGTCGAGTGTGAACGTGGCCGCCGGCCAGACCGCGGCCAACCTCGTGGTCGCCAAACTCGGCTCGGGCGGTCGAGTCCGCCTCTACAACCACGCAGGTGCCATCGACCTGATCGCCGACGTCACCGGCTACTTCCTGTAGCACGACCGGTTCCATCAGGTGTCAGGCACCAGATGGAGCAGCGTACGTCCCGTGCCTGACACCTGATGACGTGCGACCGGTAACGTTCGCCGAGTGCCGGAACCGCAGCCGCAGCTCGACGACTCGACGGGGCGTCGGGCACGGTTACTCGATGCCCAGCTGCGCGGCCTGATCACTGAGCATCGGGGCACTCCGGTTGACGCGTCGAGCGCACCGCTGCCGATCGGGGCGGGGCTCATCGTCGACGACCCCGCCGACGCATGGGTGCTGGTCGATGCCGACGGTTCCACCCGCCCCGGACGCGCCCTCGGACCAGCGCTGGCCTGGGCCCGGCGCCGAGAGGTCTCCGGCCTCCAGCTCATCTCGGCAGCGGATGCGGGCGCCCTCGCCCGTCGTGCCAGCCGATTCGCGTGGCCGGTCGAGGTCTGGTTCCCCGAGGGACGGGATCTATTGCCGGTCGTCGAGGAGCCGTTGCCGGCGCCTCCGCCGGCGCGACCAGAACACCGTGCGTTCGGTGACGAGATCGTCGCCGCCGGCGCCGACCTGGTCGTGGAGCACGGCGTCGTAACGGGTGAGGTGCACGGCCTCGAGGTGTGCCGCGTCGTGGACGGTGCGGACGGTACGGCCCGCCTCGACGTGGGGGTTGGCGCGCAGGATCGCGACGCCTTTGGGCTGCTCCATGGCGACCAGCCGCCGGCCGACGCCCTCGCCCAGGTAGTCGCCGTGGTTACTGAGCATCGCGTCGCCGACGCGCCCCAGCACCCCTTGAACCGCATCGCTCGGGAGCGGCTGCTCCGATGGCAACTCATCCACGGTCCGACGATCGCCGGCCTCGACGTGCTCGCCGTCGCCGAGCCGCCCGTCGCCCGCGGCGGACTGAAAGAGATGGAACCCTGTGTCGCAATGGGTCGCGATCGTGACGGACGGAACGTTTCGGTCGTCGTGTCGAGCGGTGTCGACCTCGATCTGGCCCCCTTTGTCGCCGACGTGCAGCTTGCGCACGATCAACCGGTCGTGGTCGTCGTGCCCGCCCGGGATGCGTTGCCGATCACCACTGAACTCCTCGCGCTGTTACGCGCACCCGCCGAAGTGCGAGCGATCGGCTAGCGGGAGGCGGGCGATAGCGTCGGACCTCCATGCATGAGCAGCTGCGCGACGCTGACCTCGATCGGCTGCGGCGCGTCGAGGAGGAGTACCTCACGCTCGAAGCGCAGCTCGCCGACCCCGAGGTGCTCGCCGATCCGGCGCAGCTGCGCACCCTCTCCAAGCGATACACCGATCTCGGCCCGGTGATCGAGGCATTTCGTCGGCGCACGGCGCTCAACGCCGATGTCGAGGCGGCCCGTGAGCTGCTCGACGGCGCGTCGGGCGACGAGCGGGCGATGCTTCTCGACGACATCACTACCACAGCGGATCAGCTGGTCACGCTCGACGACGAGCTACGCGAGCTGATGCTGCCCACCGATCCGAACGACGGACGCAACGTGATCATCGAGATCCGTGGCGCCGAGGGCGGTGAAGAGGCCAATCTGTTCGCCCGCGACCTCGGCGAGATGTACCGGGCCTTCGCCGACCGCCACGGCTGGTCGACCACCACGTTGTCGGCATCGCTCAGCGACATGGGTGGCTACAACGACCTCACGATGGAAGTGCGCGGCGACACCGCATGGCGCAACCTCAAGTTCGAGGGGGGACCACACCGCGTGCAGCGGGTGCCCGTGACCGAGAGCCAGGGGCGCGTGCACACCTCCTCGGCCACGGTCAGCGTGATGCCCGAGGCCGACGAGATCGACGTCACCGTCGACGAGCGAGACCTCGACATCGACGTGTACCGCGCCAGCGGGCCTGG
>JBCCVW010000289.1:0-4334 GCA_039194665.1 Actinomycetota bacterium | reverse complement strand
CGGTGGGGTGCGCAGCACTGCGCACCCCACCGCTCACGGATTAGAAGCCGTAGGCCTCGCTCTTGATGGCGAAGAACTCCTCTTCGAAGTCGCCGTTGGCGATCTGCGCCTTCACGTCGTCGAGGGCCGCTTCCTGCTCGGGCGTCGCATCGCAGAACTTGGCACCGACGAAGTCGAATGCGCCCACCTCGAACAAGAACGTCTCACCTTCGGCGAGCTCGCCGTTGGCGATCAGGCCGATCACCGTGTCGAGGTAGTCCCCAGCGTCGAACTGGACGGCGATGTCGTAGTCGAGGTCGTCGCGCTCACACACGTCGGAGGCACCCGCCGACATGACGATCACGTCGTTCTCGTTGGCCAGGGCGACGATCGGCTCGTGGGCGCCACCGAGGAACGGGTACACCGCACCGGCGCCATCAGCGACGGCCTGGTTGAACGCCTCGGTTGCACCGGCCACATCGTTGAAGTCGCCGGTTGGGATGTACACCGACGTGAAGCTTGGGTCGACAGCCTGCAGCCCGAGCTCGAATGCGTTGTACGCCTCCTGCTCGAAGTCGAGGTCGCAGCATCCGAGGAACGCTGCCGTGGTCGAGTCGGTCTCCTGGAGCAGCAACCCGGTGGCGTACCCAGCGGAGTAGCTGATCTGGCTGGAGTCGTCAGACGACTGGGCGATTCCCGGGATTTGCTGACCGGCGCCGCAGTTGCAATACCACAAGATGTCGGGGAACTCCTCGGCGAGCGCCTCGAGCGGATCGGAGATCTCGCCAGCGCCCACTGCGATGACATCGGGATTCTGGCGAGCCAGGTTGCGCAGTTCCGTTTCGGCCTGGGCTGGGTCGATGTTGTCGACGATGATCGGGTCGGGGTACCCAGAGTCGGTGGTGAAGGCGGTCACGCCTTCCACCAGCGCTTGGTAGAACGCGCCGTCGTCGCGTGGACCTGGGGTGGCGATGGCGAACACGACTTCACCATCGGCGTTGCCGTCGAGCGCACCAGGGTCGCTCGCGTCGCTACTCGTGTCCTCGGTCATCTCGTCGGTCGACTCGGTCGTGTCCTCGGTCATCTCATCGGTCGACTCGGTGGTCGCTTCCGTGGCGGCCGTGGTGGTGTCCGATGAGCTGTCGTCGTCATCACCGCACGCAGCGGCAACGAGTGCCAATGCGGCGACGCCGGCAACAAGCCGGGTGGTCCGGCGTTTGGTCCGGCTGTTGGTCAAAGTGTTCATCGCTGCGGTTCTCCTCCTCCTGGATGGTCCGTGCGGACCAGAGGGGTAGCCGTTCGGCCACCCCGTTTTGGCCTGATGGTCAGACCATAGACGATGGTAGTCGGCCCATATTTCGGCGGTGTTTCGGTCCCGCGACGGGCCGGCTCGCGGGGCGATCAGGTCGCGGCGGCTCGATAACGGTCGACGAGCCAGCGGTTGAAGCGAACGTGGCTCTCCTCTTGCCACGAGTACCGACCTCTCGGCGCAAACCGCGAGCGCAGCCCACGCTGCACCTTGGTAGTGGCGTCCTGGTCTTGCTCGACGAACACCTGCACGCCGACGTCGCTCAGCTTGAGCTTGTGTTCGAACAGCGGGTCGTCGAGCGCGGAGGGATGGAAGATGTAGCCGATCTCCACGTCGATCGTTTCTGCACTCGTCGGCCTGACGAGGAAGAAGAAGCACTGATCCGGCGCAGTGCCGAAACACAGCGTTGGCGGCACCAACGCGAAGGTCGACCTGGTCCGTTCTTCGTCCGTGAGTTCGGGGAACACGGGCATGATCGAGTGATGGGTGGCGTTGAAGCCGCCGTCCATGTGGGTGTAGCCACCGGTGCGGAAGATCACGTTCGAGTTGGCGTCGTATGGCACCGGGAACCCGCTCATGTTGCTCGGGCAGAAGTCTTGGACGTACTGGTGTAGCCGGTTGGCGTGATAACCGTCGTTGAAGTTCTCGAACATCACCTTCCAGTTCCACGGCATACCCTCGAGGGTGAACGTGCCGGGGCACACCGCGTGCTCCAGGTCGTAGTGATCGAGGTATGGGGTGTACTGCTCGAGCGTCGGGGCGAGCGGGGCGGCGTCGGTGTCGAGGTTGACGAACACGAAGCCTTGCCACAGCTCGACCGCCAGCGGCGGCAGCCCGTAGTCGCTCTTTTGGAAGTCGTTGGTGCGTTCCATTGCTGGCGCGCCGAGGAGGCGGCCGTCGAGTCCGTAGATCCAGTGGTGATACGGGCACTTGAACGTGGTGTCGTTGCCGCTGCCGTCGCACACTTGCATCGCTCGGTGCTGGCACACCGCCGACATCGCCCGGATCTCGCCGTCTTTGCCTCGGGCCACGATGATCGGCTCGTCGCAGATGGTGGTGGTGAACCAGTCGCCGGCCTCGGGGATCCGTTCGGCTCGACCAACGCACAACCACTCGCGGGCAAACAGTGCGTCGCGCTCGAAGGCCAACACGTCGGGTGACGTGTACAGCTCGGGCGGCAACGTCGCCGCTTCGGACACGTCGAGCGTCGACGGATCGAGGGCGTCAAGTGTCGAGGGATCGAGGGTGGTCATGACACGGCCTCCGGAGATGACGGTGAAGCTGGTGGGGGTGACGTTGGTGAAACAGATGATGGTGCGGACGCAGACGGGACGGACGGCTCCAGCGCCGCTTCGGTGAGCAAGAACTTGCGGATCTTCCCGACGCTGGTGCGCGGCAACTCGTCGACGATCACAAACCGTGCGGGGCGCTTCGCCTTGGCCATTCGCTCGGTGCTCCACTCGGCCAGCAGGGTCGTCAAGACGTCGGGGTCCGTCGGCGCGTCGGGGGACGCCACCACGAAAGCGACCGGCACTTCGTCGCGGACCGGGTCGGGGGCACCCACGACGACAGCCTCGAACACGGCTGGGTGTTCGGTCAACGCCGCCTCGACCTCGACCACCGACACGTTTTCGCCGCTCACCTTGAGCACGTCGCTGCGCCGGCCATCGAAGTGGTGTCGGCCGTCGGCCTCGCGCCATGCACGATCGCCGGTGAGAAACCATCCATCGCGATACGACGCGTTGGTCGTGTGCTCGTCGTCGAGGTAGCCACCGAACAGCGTGTCGCCCGGCACGCCGCCGACGACGATCTCGCCGATCTCATTCGATGCGCACGACGAGCCGTCAGCCCGCTGCACATCGACGACACACCCGTCGGTCACGTAGCCCATCGTGTCGGGTCGCGGATCGTCGGCGGCGTCAGTGAGCACAGCGGGAATCGTCTCGGTCATGCCGTAGAGCTGGCGCGGTCGACACCCGAGCCATTCGGTGAGGGTGGCGTATTGGTCGTCTGCCAGGTTCTGCGCGTACCAACAGTGGCGCAGCTGCAGCCGTGGAAGTCCAGACGAACGATCGAGCGGACCGCCGCGCGCCAGGATCATCCGCATCGGCCCGGCGAACAAGCTGGCGTGCGTCGCGCCGTGCCGCGCCGCCTGCTCGACGAAGCGGCTCGCCGAGAAGGTATGCACCAGTGCGACGCTCGCGCCGACGGCGATCGCCGCAGCAAAGGAGTAGTACTGCGCATTGGCATGAAACAGCGGCAGCACCACGAGCTGTCGATCGTTGGGCTGCAAATCGCACGCGGCGGCCATCGTCGCGCCGGCAAAGGCGTAGTTCGCCTGCGTGATGATCACACCCTTCGGGCGGCCGGTGGTGCCGCTGGTGAACATCACCGCTGCCCGCGCCGACCCAGACGGCGTCACCGGAGGTATCGGACCGTCGCCCCCGAGCACACCGAGCTGGGACTGCGATTCGTCGACCTCGACGACCGAGAGGTCGCGTAGTCCACTCTCTGCACACGCCGCCCGGTAGATGTCAGCGCGCGACGTCGCACACACGCCGACCGCCGGTGCGGTGCGCACGAGATGCTCGGCGAGCTCTGGCGCCGTCCCCATGGGGTCGGACGGCACGAGGTACGAGCCGATCGCCGATGCCGCAAGCCACAGTGCGACAAAGTGCGGCGAGTTGGTGAGCGCCAGGTGGACGCCGCGCTGGTCGTCGACACCGAGGGCGTGTAGACGGGCGGCGACGCGCTGGACCTCGGCATCGAACGAGGCGTAGCTCCACTCCGTGATCGCGCCGTTCGGTGCCTCGAACCGGAGAAACGTGGCTGCGGGTCGCTCGTCGACCGACCGCCGCCACATGTCGGCGAGCGTCGTCAGCCCAATCGACCCGTTCACGACACCGCGGCCTCCGCCGCGTCGCTCGCGTCGGCGGTTCCGTAGCCGCCGCCCCCCGGGAGCTCGAGGCGCACGACGTCGTCGGGAGCAAGGGTGATGCGCGACTGCGTCGTCACCGCCTCGCCGTTCACGAGGAACGACCCAGCG
>JBCCVW010000288.1:0-4447 GCA_039194665.1 Actinomycetota bacterium | reverse complement strand
GTGACGTCGAGGCCGCGGCCGGCGACGTCGGGCGTCGTGCGCACCGATGCGGTGCGCCGCTCGTGGGAGGCGTCGTCGTCGAGTTGGGCGCCGTCGAGATCGGCGAGCGTCTCCCATCGCTTCACCACGGTGCGGAACTCCTCATACGAGAGGTGCTCCGCGTGCTCGAGCAGCATCTCGGCGCTCGCCGGGAGCTGATCGCCGCAGCGAGGGTTCGCACGGGCTCGGGCCAATTCGTCGGCCTGTCCCCCACCGATGTGCCCGCCGAGCAGCGCCTCTCCGACGCCCGGCACCGTGTCGGTGGCGTCAGCAAGCTTGCGGAGCCGGTTGGCCTCTCCTCCGCCGCAGTTGGTGTGGGCACGGATCCAACTCTTGGTCGAGCGGTGTCCATCGGCCACCGGCAACGATCGCCGCTCCGCCTCCCGCACGATCGCCGCCATCCGCGCACCGATCCGCCGGCGCTCGAGCTCGAGCGAACGGAACTCCTCGGTCAACGACACGTCGTCGGACGTGGCCAACTCCTCGACCAGCCCAGCGAAGGCACCGGCGGGAGTCACGTCCCGCTCGTCGCTCGCCATCGACTGACCCATGAATCCATCATGACGAGGGGGTGTCACACCGCCATCTTGACGAGAGCGTGTCACCAGCTACGGAAGGAACTCCCAACTCGCCTGATCACAACGTCACCGACGGCCAGCGCGTCATCGCGTCGGCATCACTCGGCGTTCGCTACAACCCGAGGTCGAAGGCGAACGACACCAGTCCGATCTTGTTTCCCGTCGGTTCGAACACGAGCGAGAAGAACACCGTCGCCGCGTTGAGGTTGCAGTTCACGGCCCCTGCCACCTGGAAACAGCTGTCGAGACTGTGCGGCGCCCGATCGAACAGCAGGTCCTTCACCCCGAAGTCGAACGCGGATGGCGTCACCAACTCGTCGATCGTGGCCTCGTCGCCAGCGTTCGCCGCTGCAATGAACTCGTTGGCGATGATGGTCGCCTCGGCAACGGTGATCGGGCCCGAGGGAGTTGGCCGCACTGGCGTGTCGTCGCGCGTGTCGCGGAGGCGCTTGGCGTCGGCCCTGAGATACGGGTTGAGTTCGCTGACGATGGTTCCGTCGATCACCACGTCGGTGCGCAGCCCGGATGGGTTCGGCTTCGACTGCAGATGGATATTGCCGCTCGCGTCGGTCTGCAAGATGACGAGGTTGGCGACCGAGTTGACCCCGTCGGAGTTCACCGTGGAGGTGCCGTTGTATCCGCCGGCATTGGTGTACGCGGCGACCCACCCGCGGTTGCTCGGATTGGTCGACACGACCGTGCCGATGAACACACTGTTCGGCGGACCCACTCGCACGGCGACTTCCCGACCAGGCTGCAACGTGCCGCCATCTCGGCGTGTGTCGATGATCCGCTCGAACGACTCGGCGTCGGAGTCGATCACGCCGAGGAAGTCAACGATGGTGCCGACGGCCGCGCGCTGCGACCGAATGCAAATCTGACCGTTCTCGTCGACCCGGACAAGGTTGAGAATGGCCTGCGCGCCACCTCCGCCCTTGACGTTGATCGACGACGTTCCCTGGTACCCCTCGGTGCAGGGGAACGTGGCTTGGAATCCTGCGCCGTCGTTCCGGTCGACCGTCAGGTTGATCAAGGCGAATTGGCCTGCGTAGCGGGTTCCGATGTCGACGGTGATCGTGCCGCCGGCAGTCACGGTGGAGCCGTCACGGCGGGTGTCCTTCACACGTTGCGGCGACGCAAAGATCGTCGTGTTCGGGTTCTTTCGCAGTTCGGCAACGGAGTCCACGATCACGTGCCGCTGGCTCGTGCCGCCGATGCGCACGCCGATCTCACCATCGGCGCCCGGGTCGGCGACGAACGCATTCGGCAAGACATCGGACCCGGTTGTGTTCACGGTGGACGTTCCCGTGAAGTCGCCACCGAACACCGACACGAAGCCGCCCGCCGGCGACAGGTTGATCGCCGTCACGTTCCCCACCAGGTAGGCATCACTCGCCACCTCAGCGTCGACCGTGAGGTCGCTCACCGGCTGCTTCGGCGGCGCGTCGGCGCCGGTCGTACCCACTCCCGCGACCGCGATCGCGCCCACAACGAGCGCCGACAGCGCCCGACCGACTCGCTTGCGCGAACCCATCGCATCTCCCTTTGACTGGAACTTCGGCGCCGCCGTCGGCACGCCGATGGGACAGTACTCAGCCATCAACCGCCGTGGTCGATTGTGCCCATTCATCGATCACGGAGCTCTCGCGGGCGGAGGTGCTCAGCGTGTGTGCGCGTCGACGAACCGGTCGACCATCGCTGCGCCTTCCGGAGCCGTCAGCGTCTGCCCGAGAATGACGTGACGCAAGATGGGAGGGCCGGTGAGTTCATACAGGAGGTCGTCAACCGGACCGTCAACCTCGCCAGCCTCGACCGCAGCAGCGAGGGCGATACGAAACGGATCGAGGATGCCGGCGACGAACGACTCGGCAGCATCGCTGACCCGCTCAGACTGCCGGCCGTACTCGAGGCAGGCGCCGAAGAACGCCCGTGCCGGACGGTGCTCGAACCGAAACAGTAGGTGCTCCATTGCGATCTGCAGATCGGCACGCATGTCGCCCATGGGCTGGAGCTCGGTCTCCGGCGCCGCCGTTGCGAACTGCAGCATGACCTCGATCAGGTCGGCCGGCTCCGGCCAGTTGCGGTAGATCGTCGCCCGCGACACGCCGGACTCGTGATGCAGACGAGTCGGCGTCAGCGCGGCGCCACCCTCGTCGAGGAACAGCCGCAGGGCGCTCGGCAGCAGCTTCGACAGCGTGTCGTCATGCGGTCCTGGCGGCCGGCCGATCGACCGCGTGTCGTTCATGTAACAGATCGTAGCGAAAACTGATTGACGAGACGATATGTACTATTTATTCTTCACGCTACACAACGTCTCACTAACGATGGAGTCGACATGACGACCGCCCCCGCCGGAACAACCGATCCACGCACCTCGGAGGAGGTGAGAGCATTCGCCGTCGGCGACTGGGAGAGCATCAGCGTCGAGCTCCGCCCCGCCGAGGATCGCACCGGAGGGGGCGCCGTCGAGCCGACCCGCCTACGGCGACGGTTCACGTACCACGACACGGAGACGTTCACCGGCACGATCACGATGTACGTCGACGACTACGGCCGCGCGCCGCTCCTCGACTTCGAGTTCAAAGGACATCTGATCTGGGGCGGGCCGCACCCGATCGCCGACGGCGCGTACGAGATCGATTACGTGCTCGACGACGGTTTCGCCGTGACGCCGCTCGCGGCCGCCGCAGCCGAGATGCTCAACGCTGGCCTCGTCGATGGCCTGACGCCGTTCGAACTCGGCATCAGAGCGGACATCCTCGGCAAGTCGTTCCCGATGTTCAACATCGCCGAAGGCCAGACCGTGGTCGACTACGACCTGATCTACTTCCGCGACGGACTGCTGTTCATGGGCGCGAAACACGTCGACGGCACTCCGTTCGACACACCAGCGCGCCGGCCCCATCAACTGCAGATCCCGATGGTTCGAGTTCTTCGCTAACCCGCTGCCGTGTTCGACCTCATCCAACTCAACGGCCCTGTTCGGGCCTCTCGATGGTGGTACGTCCTCCCCGGCTACCTCACGCTCTGGTCGGTGACCAACGGCGTGTGGACGTTCGTCGATGGCGAGGGCCTGTTCGACACGTTCGGTATCGACATCACGGTGGTGACCACCGGCGATGAGTTCGTGCTGGCGAACTCAGGGGCCCGGTACCTTGGCATCGCCACTGCGCTGGTCATCGGGGTCTTTCTCGTGAACAGTGCGGCCGCGGCGTTCACGGCGCTGAGTGCACGGTTGGTGATGGACCTGGGCGATGTGGTTGCCGGCATCCGCAGCGATCAGTTCGACAACGTTGCGCTCGGCATCGTCCAGAGCGCGGTCATGTTCATCGGGCCATGTCTGATCTCCATCGCCTGGCTCGTGCGCGCGACCCGTGGCGCACCCGATCGGCCGACACAAGACGAGCCGATGAGAATCAGCTGACAGCGCGACGGGCGCGCCACACCCGTTCGATTGCGACGCGACGATCGACCTCGGCGGCCGCACGTTGCGCAGACTCCTCGCCCGACCAGCCGAGCAACGGGCCGGCGATCGCCGCAACCCGATCGACCTCTGTAGCGGTCACGTGACCCAGCGTGCCGAGCGCGAGTCGGCGATCGATGATGTCGGTCAGCGTGAGCGCACCCTCGTCGACGACGGCAACGACGACCTGGGCGCCGATGTCCGCGATCTCCGGTCGTGCCGAGATGCGCGCGCCAAGCGAGGGATCGTCGGCGACCACATCGAGTACCCGGTGGTGGTCCGTGCCGTACATCCGGGCGAGATGGGCACGAGCAATCGGGTCGACCTCGACCTCGCCGCGGGCGTGCAGCGCCGCGTCGAAAAACGG
>JBCCVW010000287.1:0-4519 GCA_039194665.1 Actinomycetota bacterium | reverse complement strand
GCATCGAACACCTGCATGGCGCCGATCACGCCGAGCAACACGATGCCCTCGCGGCGCATGTTGTAGGCGACCATCACCAACACCCCGATGATCGCCAGATGGCGGAGCGACGCATCGAGTAGGTCTGAGCGGACGCGCATCCGGTCGTACCACCAGATCACCAGCGCAACGGCCGCGAGGTGGGGGAACTCGCTGAGCAGCTGATCGGTGTGGCTGAGCAGCACTGGCGACGTGCCGAGCACGGCGATCACGCCGATGGCGGGCAACCACTCGATTCGGCGCCGGACGATGCCGTGCACCAGGACGAGCCACAGGCAGAACGCCGCGACCTGCACCAGTTTCAGCCGGTCGTAGTCGAGGTCCCACACGAAGACGAACGGGGCCAGGACGAACGGCCAACCCCAGGGATACGCGAGCGGGCTGAAGTTGCCGTCGGACATCTCGAGCGCGAACCGATTGTCGTCGACCACCTCGCCGACGTTCCACCCGAGGATCCCCTGCGCTTGACGCAGATAGAGGGCGAAGTCGTCGCCCTGGGTGTGCCCGTTGCGGTGCATCATGATCGCCAGCAAGGCGCATCCGGCGACCGTGACCCCGAGCGCGGCGGCGCGCACGCCGATCCGCTCGTGGTTCCGCACATCGCGCACCATCTGACGATACGCCGGGCCGGGTTCTGTCAGGTGTCAGCAGCCTGGACGTGGAAACGTCTCAGGACGTCGGCGACTCGGCGTCACCGCGTTCGGTGATCGCCACGCTGACGATGGTGTGGTGGCGAACGGAGCGCACTTCGAGCGTCCACTGCTCGACGGGCACCCTGGTGCCCTGTTCGGGGAGCCGGCCGATGCGATCGAGCACCAGCCCGGCGACCGTGGCGTACTCACCGGTGGGGAGCGGCGTGTCGTGATCGGCCATCTCGTGGATCGGGAAACGACCGGGGACGACGAGGGTGCCATCGGCTTCGACCACGGGGATCAGGTCGACCTGGTCGTGCTCGTCGTAGATTTCGCCGACCAGCTCCTCGATGAGGTCCTCGACGGTGACGATTCCTTCGACCCCACCGTGTTCATTGACGACGAGGGCCATCTGGGCGCGCATCGTCTGCATCTCGCGCAACGTCGTCAATACGCGGGCTGCTTCGGGGAACACGACCAGGTCGGTGGCCACGCTCGACACCGCTGCGGACGGGTCGGCCAACAATTGACGTAGATGGACGACGCCGACGACGTCGTCGACGTTGTTGTTGCGGGTGACCGGTGCCCGAGAGTGGCCCGTGTCGATCAGCCGCGCTTGTGCGTCCGCGCACGTCTCCGACTCGTCGACGGTGACCAGCGCAATGCGCGGCACGAGAATCTCGTCGAGCGACCGTTCGGCGATGTCGAAGGCCCCGTGCAGGATCTCGCGATGTTCGGGCTCGAACGACTCTTGAGTGGTCACCAACTCGCGTAACTCGGCTTCGGTGACCTCGGCGCGTTGCTGGTCGGGGTCGCCACCCGCGAGTCTGACGACCACGTCGCTCGACTTCGACAGCAGCCACACCAGCGGTTTGGTCGCAGTGGTCAGCAATGAGAGCGGCCGGGCCATCGCCAGTCCCCAGCCTTCGGCCCGTTGCAACGCGATGCGCTTGGGTGCCAATTCACCGAAGACGAGCGTGAAGTACGACAGCACGAGCGTGACGACGATCACCGCCACCGGCTCGGCGGCTCCACCGAGGAACGAGAACGCTGGTTCGAGCGGTTCGGCTAACGACACCGCCGCCGCAGCCGACGCGAGGAAACCAGCGAGGGTGATGCCGATCTGAATCGTGGCCAGGAATTGGTTGGGCTGACGGGCCAGGCGGGCGAGCATCGCCCCCGACGCCGATCGTTCTTCCAGGCGTTGCAGTTGTCCCTCGCGCAACGACACCAGTGCGAGCTCGGCGCCCGAGAGTGCCGCGTTGATCGCGACGAGGACGACAACCAGGGCGAGCTGCGGCGCGACGCTACTCACAAGGCGGCACGCGACGAGACGGCATGCGGACTCGGGGACTCAAACGGAGACGGGCAGACGGCGCCACTGGTGATCGCCCGCCACGTTAGCGACGCTTCGGGGATGTTGTTCGATGCGTCGTGATGAGCGGCGAAAGACCGACTCAGCTCGACGGTGGCGGTGGGGGCGGGCTCGCGTCGCTCGGCGGCGGGGGCGGCGGCGTGCTTGGTGGCGTCGCCGTTGGCGGCGGAGTCATGGTGGGCGGCGGGGTTGCCGCCGGCGGATTCATCGTTGCGCCGGCTGCCGCCGGTGCAGGTGTGTCGGGTTCGGTCGTTGCATCGCCGTCACCGCCGCCACCACTCTGCCGCTTGATGATCAGGAAGGCGATCGCCGCAACGGCGAGCACCGCCAGCACGATGATGATGATCAGCACCGCCGACGAGTCCCCATCACCGCCGCTGCCGGTCCCGGTCCACACCGCAGACATCGTTGCTGTGTCACCGGAGAGGAACTCGGCGTCGGGGGTGAGTACCCACGTGGCCGTCGACCCGTCGGTCGAGGTGGCGTTGTTCTCGCCCAGCGAACCCGGCGCCGACACGACGAAGCGGAAGTCGAGCAACTCCTCGAACGAGAATCCGAGCGCATCGAGATCGCCGGAGTCGCCGCCGGTCAGTTCGCTGACCCCGCTGAGGCTGAGATCGAAGGTGGTGCCGTCATCGTTCTGGGTGATTGCGAGCACGGAGTCGTCGCCCAGATCGGTCAGCTCCGCGACCGGGACGCCGCTCACGGTGCAGCCGACACCGACGCGGCCATCCTCGTTGATCTCGGTGGTCGTCACCTCGTAACCGGTGAGGTCCGCAGTGAGTTCGCCACACGGGTCGTCGTCGCCGAGGAGCTCATCGCCCGTCAGGTCCGAGGCGTCGTCGCCGAACAACGAACCGAGCTGCTCGAGTTGAGCGGTGTCGACCGCTGTGACGATCCCGACGTCGACCGTTCCGTCGTCGCCGATGTCGAAGGTCGATTCGAACTCGAGGCACCCGGTGAGCGCGATGCTGGCCACGACAACAGGGGCAATCCACCGACGACGCAGAATCATGGGAGCATCGTAGGGGAGCGCCCGACCCCGCTCGGGGAGTTGAACGATGATACCCCCTGGGGTATCATCGAGAAGCGACGATCAAGGAGGAACACATGACCGCCCAGACCATCCCCGTCGACCGCTACCTCGAGGCCATCGGTGCCGATGGTCTCGTCCTCGACGTGCGCGAGCCCGACGAGGTTGCGGAAGGGACGATTCCCGGGGCTCGGCACATCCCGCTCGGTGAGCTCCAGGATCGAGTGGGCGAGCTCGATGCGGGTCGGCCGGTCGCAGTGTTGTGTCGCAGCGGCGGTCGCAGTGCGATGGCTGCACAGTTCCTCGATGCCAGCGGGTTCGCCCAGGTGACCAACCTCGATGGCGGGATCCTCGCCTACACCGGCGACCTCGGCACTCCGGGCATGGCAGACGGAGGCGGCTCGTGATCTTCACCCAGTACTACCTCGACTGTCTGTCGCAGGCGTCGTACCTGATCGGTGACGAGTCGACCGGCCGGGCCGTGGTCGTCGATCCGCGGCGCGACATCGACGAGTACGTGCGCGACGCCGAGGCGGCCGGCCTGCAGATCGACCTCGTCCTCGAAACGCACTTTCATGCCGACTTCTTGTCGGGTCACCTCGAACTGGCCGCGGCGACCGGTGCAGCGATCGGCTACTCGTCGCTGGCCGAGACCGAATTCGACTCGCTGGCGTTGGCGGACGGCGAGCGCATCGAACTCGGCGAGGTGGTCCTCGAGATTCGGCACACCCCCGGCCACACGCCCGAGTCGATGTCGGTCGTCGTGTGGGAACATGCCGACGACCGTGCGGCCGGGCGGCCGCCCTACGGCGTGCTCACCGGCGATGCGCTGTTCATCGGCGACGTCGGCCGCCCCGACCTGTTGGCGTCGTTCGGCTTCACCCGCGACGAGCTCGCCGAGCAGTTGTACGACAGCCTGCACGGCAAGCTGCTGACGCTGCCCGACGCCACGCGTGTGTACCCAGCGCACGGCGCCGGCTCCGCATGCGGGAAGAACCTGTCCACCGACACCTGGTCGACGATCGGCGACCAGCGGGCAACGAACTATGCGCTCGCCGCACCCGACAAGCGGTCGTTCATCGACCTGGTCACCGAGGGACAGCCGCCTGCCCCGTCGTACTTCGTGTACGACGCACAACGCAATCGTGAATCCCGCGACTTGCACGACGAGCACGAAGCGCCCGCAGCGTTGTCGCTCGACGCCGTCGACCGGCTGGTTGCCGACGGCGCCGTGATTCTCGATGGCCGCAGTCCGGTCGACTTCGCGCGCGGACACCTTGCCGGGTCGGTCAATGTGGGGCTCGAGGGCCGCTACGCCGAGTTCGCTGGTTCGGTCATCCAGCCCGACACCGATGTGGTGCTGGTGGTCGAACCCGGATTCGAGCGTGAAGCGCGAACCCGCCTGGCACGTATCGGGTTCGACCGTGTTGTTGGCCATCT
>JBCCVW010000286.1:0-4582 GCA_039194665.1 Actinomycetota bacterium | reverse complement strand
TGTCGGATTCCTCTCCGTGACCGGCTCCGACTTCATGGAGATGTTCGTCGGTGTCGGCGCGAGCCGAGTTCGCGACCTGTTCCAGCAGGCTCGCCGTATGGGTCGGGCGATCATCTTCATCGACGAGATCGACTCGATCGGCCGCAAGCGCGGCGCCGGGCTCGGCGGCGGCCACGACGAACGCGAGCAGACCCTCAATCAGATGCTCGCCGAGATGGACGGGTTCGAGACCTCGGACGGCATCGTCATCATGGCCGCTACGAACCGGCCCGACATTCTCGATCCCGCATTGCTGCGGCCGGGACGATTTGACCGCCAGATCGTCGTGCCACTTCCAGAAGCGGGCGAGCGCAAGTCGATCCTCGAGGTGCACTCGCGCGACAAGCGGATGTCAGCCGATGTCGACATGGAGACCATGGCCCAGGCCACACCCGGGATGAGCGGCGCCGACTTGGCAAACCTCGTCAACGAAGCAGCGCTGGTGGCCGTGCGCCGCGGCTCCAAAGAGGTCGCCCGCATCGACTTCGAAAACGCCCGTGATCGCGTCGTGCTCGGTGCCCAGCGTGAGTCGATGATCCTGTCGGCCGAAGAGAAGAAGGCCACCGCCTACCACGAGGGCGGGCACGCACTGCTGGCCACGGTGCTGCCGCACGGCGATCCGTTGCACAAGGTCACGATTCTGCCGCGCGGCATGGCGCTCGGCGTCACGTGGTCGCTCCCTCAGGAACGACACACGTACTCGAAGGAGTACTTCGAAGACACGATCTGTAAGGCCATGGGTGGCCGCGTTGCCGAGATGATCATCTTCGGTCACCTCAATTCGGGCGCCGCCAACGACCTCGAACAGGCCACCGGCATCGCTCGGCGCATGGTGCGCGAGTGGGGGATGTCCGAACGAGTCGGGCCGATGGCCTGGGCCGGTCAGCAGCAGGTGTTCTTGGGCGAAGACCTCATGTCGAACGCCCGCGAGTACTCCGACGACACCGCCAAGCTGCTCGACGAGGAGGTGGCACGCATCCTCACCGAACAGGAAGAGCGAGCCACCGACACGCTCACCCGACATCGCCGTGGTCTCGAGCTGATCGCCGAGGCACTGCTCGAGCACGAGACCATCGACGGCCCGGAGGTGGCCCGGTTGATCCAGCAGGGAATGGCCGAGTCCGGCCAACCCGCTGACGACATCGTCGCCCGCTAGGGCGACATCGACATCGTCGCCCGGTAGGGCGACATCGTCAACGACACGCGCTAGTGCGGATCTCCGTCGTGCTCGCCGCACTGCGGAGCGGGCTGCGTCGGATCGCGCACGCGGGCCACCGCGGCCCACAGGTCGGTCGCCGACATCGGGCCGATGAAGCTGTCGTGGACCACCCCCTGATCGTCAGCGATCACCGTGGTCGGTACCGCATCGATCGTGTAGCGCTCGTGGGTTGCCCGATCGGTGTCGTGATCGACGTTCGTCACTGCGACGTCACCGCTCTCCAGCACGCGCGCCTTGTCGAGTACGTCGGCGCACGCGGTGCAGGTGGACGAGCTGAAGATCGCGACGAGCCAAGGCGCATCGGCACGGGGAAAGTCGGCGCGATCGAGTTGGTCGGGCACGCGATACCGACGCTGCGTCGGTGCGTCGGGAGCACGCCGACGCTGGGCGATCAGGGCGACGATGCCAACGACAGCGACGATCGCCACGGCGATCAGCACACGCTCCATCGGCGCTGAAGGCTACGAGCTCGCCGACGGGATCGCCCACGAACCCGACGTGCCGTCGAGGCCGTTGCCGCGCGGGAGGCGCCGCTCGACGAACACTCGGTTGGTGGCGTCGATGATCAGCTCACGATCGAGCGCGTCGGCCGCATCGAGGTCGACGGCGATGACCGCGGCCGCGCCGATCGGGATGTCGGTCAGCCCGTCGATTTCGACGGGACCACCCGGGCCCACGGCGCGCACCGTGATCGTGCCGTCGCCGTTGTCGACGTTGTAGATCACCAAGGCGCCCGGCGTGGGCTCGGCAGGGCCGATGCCGACGTGCCACCGATTGGCCACGAATCCGTCCAGCCGGGGCGGAGCACCGAGCACGACTGACGTCGCCACCGAGTCGCCGGCGGGCCGGGTCAACACGCGTTCGACGACAATTGACGGCTCGGACAAGGTGCTGAACACCACCGCATGGCGACCATCGGGCAGTGTGGCGCCGTCCTCCTCGCTCGAAGGGTCGTAGACCACAACACTGCGGGCGGGTACCTCGATCGGCTCGACATCGCCGAAGTTGGCCTCGATCGGCACGCCGAGAAACACGACATCGACCGTGACATCGTCATCGGTCGGGTTGTACACCGAGAATGTTTCACTCGTGCCCTCGCCGACCTCGCCATCGGCGAACCACCACTGGTCGCGCAACGCTGGCGCGGCCAGGCTCACGTCGTACCCGAGCCGACCGCCACCGAGGTAGTGCTGCGCTCGGCCGAGCACCACTCGCCCAGATTCGGTGACCAGCTCGACCGCGATCACCGGCTCGTTGAGCACCCCCTCGGCGAGGCGGATCACCTCGACCGACTGTGGCTCGATGACGAACCCTTGGAACGAACCTGGCGTGAACTCACCAGACTGTGTGGCGAAGCGCAGTCGCGCGGTGGCCGGCTCGTCGTATGGGTTGGTCACCAACAGCGTGGCCACGCTGCCGTCCACCGTGAACCCGTCGGCGAGATACCACGTGTCGGAGGCATCGTTCGCGCACGGCGCCACCGAGTCGCCCGCCGGATGGATCGCCCGCTGTTCGACGAGGCCCCGACCGCCCTCTGTCTCAACGACGACCGATGCGAACTCACCGTTGGCAAACGCGTCGACGTCGATCGTGCTCGTCGACCACGGCTCGACCGCGATGTCTTGCGCGGCCACCGGACCGTCTGGGGTGAGCACTGTAAATCGGCCGTTGAGCGGGTCGCCGTCGCGGTTGGCAACCACGACCTCGCCGCCGACGCCGTCCTCCCCCGACGTCGGCACACCTGGGCAGAACCAGCTGCCGGTCAGCGCATCGGTTTCGGTGACCGACGGCATCCAGTCGCCGGCTGGCGTGGAGAACACCGGATCGGTCTCGGCCGGCGCAGTTCGCCCGACGATGACGATCGACGCAACGGCGAGGATCACGACCACCAACGCCGGCAGCGCACGCCGGCTCATGAGCCCGGCTCCACGGGCACATCGCCGTCGACCGGTGCATCGCCGTCGACCGGCGCCTCGCCGCTGACGGGTGGAGGCGCTACGTCGGTCGTTATTTCCTGACGGGCGATCTGGCCAGTGATGTCCAGTCCTGGATCGAGCGGTGCCGGCTCGACGTCGTCGAGATCGATCAACGTCTCGTCGTCGATCGACGCGGCGGAGCGCGAGGAGAGCGGCACCGACACCCGCACAACCAACACGAGTGCGAGCAACCACAGCACCACCTGGAGCCCGACGAGCAGCGTGCGCGTCGTTGCACTGTCATACTCGAGCGTGGCTTGGCCACCAGTTGACACGTCGAACGCGGTCGTCAGCCCGAAGTCACGACGGGCCGAAATGTCGGTGCCGTCGACCGACAACGTCCACGCATCGGCGAAGGGCACCCCGAGGTGGAGCACCCCCGCATCGATCGCTTCGTTGGCGGCGGTCAGCTGGTCTGCGTCGACGAACACCGGCGTCGCCTGAGAGAGGTCGGCGCTCACCAGTGCCTCGGCGCCGGCGCGCTCGCTCGCCTCGGCCGTGGCGCCGGTGAGCAGACTGCGGGTGGGGATCCACGCCCGATTCTCGAACAACTCGAGGGTCGGCAACGCCAGCGCAGTCACCAGGTCGAGCTGGTTGTCCAACGACTCGACCAACCCGGCGGGTACCGGGAGCGGATCGTCCAGCGTTGAGTTGACCCCGTCAAACACCGGCACGACGATGAAGCGAACACCGAGCGGGGCCAGCAGCTGTCCAGCGCGCAACGTGGACGAGGCCGCGATCTGATCGAGCGCCTCGTCGATCGCTGCGGTTGCGGACGTCGACGGCGGTGCCCAGCGGTCGGTGATGTCGAGGGGACCGTCATTGATCACCGCCCAGCTGATGCCATCGCGATACTCCGTGCCAGGCACCGGCAGCAGGCGGGCGTCGCCGACGATCAGGGTGTTGTACGAACCGTCCTCGTCCGCTGCCGGGAGGCGGGCTTCGAGCACGCTGGACAGCGGGGTGGATGGGGCATCCCAGGCGCCGTCACCGAGGGCGTACACGCCAGGGATCACACCGACCACGACCGCAACACTGGCGAGCAATCCGAGCGGCTGACGCCACCCGAACGATCCGCCGCGCACGTCGAGATCAAACGCCGCGAGCGCAGCACCAGCGGCGATCGCCAATCCTGCCGCCACTGGCGAGAGCAAGACCCCGGCGGCGGGCATGTCGATCGGCAGCGAGCCACGGTCGGCCAACACGGCCAATCCGCCGAAGACCACAACGATCGTGCCGGCGCGGACGGCCCACGTCAGCCGCCACGCGCGGGCGAGCGCGATCGCGGCCAACACGGGCAGGTAGAGCGCCAGCGCCAGAACCGCGAAGTCGGTCGAGCCGATGTCGA
>JBCCVW010000285.1:0-4592 GCA_039194665.1 Actinomycetota bacterium | reverse complement strand
TGCTCGAAGACCTCGGGTGGTACGTCGTCGACAACCTTCCGACCACCTTGATCGGCACGATCGTCGACCTCGCTGCGAAGCCGAGCAGCGACATCGACCGGCTCGCACTCGTCGCTGGGCGGCAACACGAGGCGGTACTCACCCGGGTCGGCGAGCTGCGTGCCGCTGGCCACCAGGTGACGGTGTTGTTCCTCGATGCGAGCACCGCCGAGCTCGTACGGCGCTACGACGCCACCCGTCGCCGGCATCCGCTGGCTGACGAGGCTGACGGTCTCGTGGAATCGATCGAACTGGAACGGGCCCGCCTCGATCCGGTGCGTGGTGCCGCCGACTTGGTCATCGACACCACCGACCTCAACGTGCACCAACTCAAACAGCGGGTCGTCGGAGCGTTCGACGGTTCGCGCGGCTCTCGGCTACAGGTGTCGGTGGAGAGCTTCGGGTTCAAGCACGGGCTCCCGCTCGATGCCGACATCGTGATGGACGTGCGCTTCCTGCCCAACCCGCACTGGGACGACGAACTGCGTCCGTTGACGGGTCACGATCCCAAGGTGCGCGATCACGTGTTGGAGACTGCAGTGGCGTCGGAGTTCATCGAACGGCTGGATGCCTTGATTGGCCCGCTGCTTCCGCAGTACGCAGCGGAGGGTCGGAGCTATCTGACCGTGGCCATCGGCTGCACCGGCGGGCGCCACCGATCGGTTGCCGTCGCCGAGGAGATCGCCGCTCGGCTACGCACTCGCGGCGTCGCCGTTCGGGTTGCGCACCGCGACGTCTCGCGCTGACGGTTCTCGCCGACCGCGACGCGTGACCAGGACGCGCTGACGAAGTCGCCCTGATCAGAACTGCCGAAGGTCCTGGGCCAACACGGTGAATCGCTGACTACAGTCGCCTCGGACTCACCCGTCTATCGATACTCCGCCTACAACACCAGCGAAGGGATGCCCCATGACGATCAAGGTCGGGATCAACGGCTTCGGTCGGATCGGCCGGAACTTCTTCCGCGCCGCCCGCGCCCGCAACGCCGACATCGACTTCGTCGCGGTCAACGACCTCGGCTCGCTCGACACGATGGCTCACCTCCTCAAGTACGACTCGGTGCTCGGCACCCTGCCCGACAAGATCTCCGCCACCAAGAGCGGCATCAAAGTCGGCAACGAGACGTTGCGTGTGCTCAGCGAGCGCGATCCGTCGCAACTTCCGTGGGGCGAGCTGGGTGTCGACCTGGTGATCGAGTCGACCGGCATCTTCACCTCGCGTGATGCCGCTGCCGCCCACCTCGATGCCGGCGCACCGCTGGTGATGGTGTCCGCGCCGTCGTCGGGCGCCGACGCAACCTTCGTGTACGGCGTCAACCACAAGGACTTCAAGCCGTCGCAGCACAAGGTGATCTCCAACGCCAGCTGCACGACCAACTGTTTCGTGCCGCTGGTGAAGGTGCTCGACGACGAGTTCGGCGTGGTCAACGGGATGATGACCACGATCCACGCCTACACCGGCGATCAGGCGCTGGTCGACGGCCCGCACAAGGACCTTCGCCGGGCGCGCGCGGCAGCGATCAACATCACCCCGACCTCCACCGGTGCAGCCCGGGCGACGTCGCTGGTGATGGAGTCGATGAAGGGCAAGCTCGACGGGACGGCGCTGCGCGTGCCGATCCCCACCGGGTCACTCACCGACTTCACGGCCAACTTGCGACGCAAGGCGTCGGTCGACGACATCAACGAAGCGTTCAAGGCCGCTGCGAAGAAGGGCTTGAAGGGTGTGCTTCGCTACAGCGAGGAACCGCTCGTGTCGAGCGACATCGTCACCGATGAGCACTCGTGCATCTTCGACTCGGGGCTCACGATGAGCATGGGCAAGATGGTCAAGGTCAATGGCTGGTACGACAACGAGTGGGGTTACTCCTGCCGTCTCGTCGACATGACCTTGTACGTCGGCCCCAAGGTGAAGCGCTGAGGATGACCGACGCGGCGATTCCCCGACTGGAGGACCTCGAAGTTCGGCTCGGCGACCTCGACGGCAAGCGGGTGTTCGTGCGTGCGGACTTCAACGTGCCGCTCGACCAAGATGTGACGCCACCGTCGATCACCGACGACTTCCGGATCCGCTCGGCGTTGCCGACCATCGAATGGCTGGTCGACCGCGGGGCCACGGTGGTGGCGGCAAGCCATCTCGGTCGGCCGAAGGGCGCACCCGATCCGCGGTACTCGATCGACCCGGTGCGGGCGCGGCTGGCCGAGCTGGCCCCGGCGGTGGAGGTGCTGGAGAACCTGCGTTTCGACCCCGGTGAAACGGGGAATGACGACGCCTTTGTGGCGCAGCTGGTCGACGGGGTCGATGGCTATGTCAACGATGCCTTTGGTGCGTCGCACCGCGCCCATGCGTCGATCGTCGGGCCGCCGAAGCATGTTCCCGCAGCGATGGGTCGCCTGCTCGAACGCGAGGTCGAGGTGTTGCTCGGCATGCGCGAGCGGCCGAAGCGACCGTTCGTTGCGGTGCTGGGCGGGGCGAAGATCTCCGACAAGCTCGGGGTGGTCGAGGCGTTGATGAGCGTGGTCGACTCGCTGGTCATCGGTGGTGCCATGTGCTTCACGTTCTTCGCCGCGCAGGGTAAATCGATCGGCGACTCGTTGTTCGAGCCAGACATGGTCGACACGTGTGCCCGCTTGTTGGCGCGATCGGCGAGCGAGGGCCCGACGATTCACCTGCCAGACGACATCACCGGCGTCGATCCGCGAGGGGAGTTCGCCACCTTCGGCACGCAACTGCCCGACGGATGCAAGGGTTTCGACGTCGGTCCCGGGACCGCAGCGGCGTTCACCGACGTGATCATGGACGCCCGTACCGTGTTCTGGAATGGTCCGATGGGCATGTTCGAAGACGAGCGGTTCGCCGCTGGCACACGCACGATCGCTGAGGCGATGGCCGAGACGAAGGCGTTCACCGTGGTCGGCGGCGGCGACTCGGCGGCGGCGCTGGCGCAATTCGGCTTCGATCACGACGTCGACCACGTGTCGACCGGTGGGGGAGCGAGCCTGGAGCTCCTCGAACACGGCGACCTGCCTGGGCTTGAAGCACTGAGAGGTTCATGATGAGCTCCCGTACTCCACTCATCTCGGGTAACTGGAAGATGTACCTCAACCACTTCGAGGCGATCCAGACCGTCCAGAAGTTGCACTACGTGACGCCCAAAGAGGTGTACGAGAGCGTCGAGGTCAGCGTGCACCCGCCGTTCACCGACCTGCGCTCGGTGCAAACCGTGATCGAGAGCGAAGAGTTCGACTTCGCGCTGGGGGCACAGCACTGCCACTTCGAGGACGCCGGCGCGTTCACCGGCGAGGTATCCCCGGCCTTCCTCGAGAAGCTCAACGTGCGTTACGTGATCGTCGGTCACAGTGAGCGTCGTGAGCTGTTCGGCGAAACCGACGAGATGGTGCACCGCAAGGTCGGCGCGATCATGAAATACGAGATGACGCCGATCGTGTGCGTCGGAGAGTCGTTGATCGAACGCGAGTCCGGCGACACCGAGGCCAAGGTGCTCGGGCAGGTCACCGCCGCCTTCACCGACCGCGCTCCCGAGCAGATCGCCAAGATCGTCATCGCCTACGAGCCGATCTGGGCGATCGGCACCGGCGTGAACGCCACGGCTGCCGACGCACAGGCGGTGTGTGCGTCGATCCGCGGGCGAGTCGCTGAATTGGCCGACGCCGATACCGCGGCCGCAATCCGCATTCAGTACGGCGGTTCGGTCAAGCCCGGCAACGCCGAGGAGCTGATGGGTCAACCCGACGTCGATGGCGCGCTCGTCGGCGGGGCCAGCCTGCATCCAGAGGACTTCGCCCGCATCGTCGAGTTCGCCGCGGCCGCTCGTTGACGCACGGCCGGTGAGGCGCTGAACACAGCCGCGTGCCTGTTGTCTCACGGCTTTTGACGCAGTCGGTGACGCAAGTGATTTCACACAGCTGAAACAGGCCGTGCCTGTTTCTCGACATTGACGCGCTGCTAGGGTCTTCGCACCCCTGATTCACCACGGGAGGGATCACGGCCGCCCCATGGTTGAACGCCGCGCTTTGGCGCGGGCGGTTCCCATGGTGCAACCGCACTCCCGTACACAGGTATTCCATCCAGGAGGACAACTACGTGAACAGCACACGACGGAGCACCAAGCTCCTCGCGCTCGCAGCTGCGGCCGCGCTCGTTGCTGCCGCTTGTGGCAGCGACGATGACGACGGCGACAGCGGCGAGGGCACCACCGCAACCACCGCGGAAAGCGGTGGCGAGGACACGACCGCAACCACCGAAGGGGGAGACTCCGGGGGTTCGGACGACACCGCTGCCGGCGGCGAAGGTGGCACCCTGATCTGGGCGCACGAGCAAGAGCCGCCCGACATGCACCTCGACGATCCGAACAACAACCTGTCGATCACGTCCTACATCCAGCAGGCGCTGCTCGACGGTCTCTACACCATCACCGCGGCGACGGAGTTCGCCCCCGAACTGCTCGCCCAGGAAGGCGAAATCGTCGAGAACGACGACGGTTCGGTCACGGTCAACTTCGTGTTGCGTGACGGCCTCGTGTGGAGCGACGG
>JBCCVW010000284.1:0-4668 GCA_039194665.1 Actinomycetota bacterium | reverse complement strand
GCAAGCCTTCGCCGACTATCAAGCCACCGGGTTCGGCGGCTGGCCGTGGCCGACGGACGACCCGCACCACGGTCCGGAGCCGCGCCGCTTCGCTCGCCATGCCGACGGGCGTGTCGAGCAGTTCGACGACGAAGGCGTCCTCGAGACCAGCGGCTGATCAGCGGACGCGCAGTGCGTCACGCAGCGCGGTCGCACGCACCGCCGCTTCGCTCGCCACGGTCGAGCGCACCGTGAGGTGGCCCATCTTGCGTCCCGGACGAGGCTCGGTCTTGCCGTACAGGTGCAGCTTGGCGGTAGGGTCAGCGAGCGCCGCCGACCAGTCGGGCTCACGATCTGCGGCCTCGATCGCAAGGTCGAACCCCCACACATCGCCGAGCAGATTGACCATCGCCACGCCAGGAGCGGTCAGTGCGGTCGACCCGAGCGCCTGGCCGCAGACCGCACGGATCTGCTGCTCGAATTGTGAGGTCACGCTGGCATCGAGCGTCCAGTGGCCGCTGTTGTGTGGCCGCGGAGCGAGTTCGTTGACCAACAACTCGCCGTCGACCACGAACATCTCCACGGCGAGCACACCGCAGTAATCGAGTGCGTCGGCGATCGCCATCGCCAGGCCGGTCGCCCGGTCGGCCACCGCCGCCGGCACGTCGGCCGGTACGACGCTCACGTCGAGGATCCCATCGGCGTGGGTGTTCTCCGCGACGGCGTACGTCTCGATGTCGCCATCAGCGCGTCGACCGAGCACCACACTCACCTCGGTATCGAGCGGGAGGCGGGCCTCGACCACACACGGCACACCACCCAGCTCGGCCCAGGCGGCGAGCAACTCGGCGTCGTTGTGCACGGTGCGTTGACCTTTCCCGTCGTAGCCGAGTCGGGCGGTCTTGATGATCGACGGTCGGTCGATGTGCATCGTGTTGGCATCATCGGTGAGCACGGTGTGCGGACCGACCGGGAACCCGTTGTCGACGAGGAACCGCTTCTCTGCAATCCGGTCCTGCGCCACCGATACCGCCGCGGGTGACGGCGCGACCCGGGTTCGCTCGGCGAGCCACGACAGCGCATCAGCGGGTGGGTTCTCGAATTCGGTCGTCACGACCGCGCACGTGCGCGCCATCCGGCCCAGCGCATCCCGATCGTCGTACGGCGCGACCAGGTGCTCGTTGGCGACGACCCCGGCAGGTGCGCCAGGATCGGGGTCGAGCACCACGGTGCGGTAGCCGATCTGCGCGGCCGCGATCAGTGCGAACTTGCCAAGCTGACCGCCGCCGAGCATGCCGATGGTGGCGGGCGGGTCGATCGGTGTCATCCCGGCGGGGGGAGTACGGAGTCGGCGGCGAGCTGGCGGCGCTCGGCCCGGTAACGCTGCAACCGCCCGGCCAGCGCAGGGTCGTCGGCGGCGAGCATGGCGACGGCAAACAGCGCCGCGTTGACGGCGCCGGCCCGACCAATGGCGAACGTGGCCACGGGGATGCCGGCCGGCATCTGCACGATCGAGTACAGCGAGTCCTGCCCACCGAGGTGGCGCGTCGGCGCGGGCACGCCGAGCACGGGCACCATCGTCTTGGCAGCGAGCATGCCGGGCAGATGCGCGGCGCCGCCCGCACAGGCGAGGATCGCCCGGAGCCCGCGCCCGCCCGCCGATTCGGCGTAGGCGAACATCTCGTCGGGCATGCGATGGGCGCTGACCACGCGGGCCTCGTGCGCCACGTCGAGGCTCGTCAACGTGTCAACGGCGTGCTCCATCGTCGACCAATCACTGGTCGACCCCATCACCACCCCGATCACGGAAGGATCGATCGGCGCCGGATTCTCGTCCACGAGCGCAGCGTAGGAGCTGCGACGATGAACACATGTCCTCCACCACTCCGCTCGCTGGACGCATCGCCCTGGTCACCGGTGTATCGCGCGAGGTCGGCATCGCCGCCGCGATCGTCCGCCATCTGCAGGCGGCAGGCGCGACCGTGTGCGCGAGCGGCTGGCCAGCCCACGACGACGAGCAACCGTGGGACGCGACACTGGCCGAGCTGTCCATCGACGTGGCCCGCGACAACTTGGCCGACCCCGCCGCGCCAGCGACGATCATCGACCGCACCATCGATGCCCACGGCCGGCTCGACATCGTGGTGGCCACCCATGCGCGCAGTTCCGATGTCGATCTCGCCCATTCGACCGCCGCGGAACTCGACCTGTGCTGGGCCGTCAACGTGCGCAGCGTGATCCTTCTCGCTCAGCACTTCGCCGCCGTGCACGAGCCGTCGTCCGACGACTCCACACCCGACGGCAGGATGGTCTGGTTCACCAGTGGGCAAGCCCACGGTCCGATGCATGGCGAGTTGCCGTATGCGGTGACCAAAGCCACGCTGCATCAGATGACGGCCACTGTCGCCGCCGCGCTGGCACCGTCGGGCATCATCGCCAACTGCATCAACCCCGGTCCGGTCGATACTGGTTATGCCGACGATGCACTCCTCGCCGCAGCCGCCGAGCGATTTCCCGACGGCCGCTGGGGAACACCCGACGACATCGCCAGCGTTGTCACGTTGCTCGCCGGCGACGGTCTCGCCTGGCTGCGTGGTCAGGTGATCGATGTCGACGGTGGCTTCCGATACGCCGGGTAACTCAGATCAACTCGCGGCGTTCGCTGATGCGCAATGCGAGATAGCCGGGGATCGTCGGGAACCAGAAGTTGATCAACCGGAACAACAACACCGCTGCCCATGCGGTGGCGTCCTCGACGCCGGCGTTGGTGAGCACCAGCACCAGGGCCGCCTCGATCGCGCCGACGCCGCCCGGCGTCGGTACCGCCGACGCCACCGTGTTGGCTCCGAGGTACAGGGCCCCCAGTTCGGCGAACGACAGGTCGATGTCGAAGGCGCGACACGCCGCAACAAACGCCACGATGGTCGTCAGCTTGCTGAGTCCAGCGCCGCCGAACAGCAACATCAGCTTGGCTGGCCGTCGAGCCAGCTCCCCGAAGTCACGCCGGATCTTGTCGCGCGTCGACCGCACGAAGCCCACGAGCCACGTCCGCAGGCGTGGCGTCGCGGCGACGAGCACGCCAGCGATCACGACGGCGACGACGAACACGGCGATGATCGTGCTGAGCGCGCTGCCACTCTCATCGCCCCCGCTGAGGCTGATGCCGGCGGTGGGATCCGACGTACTCCACAAGAAGAAGAAGGCGATGAACACCACCTGCATGACGCCGCTGGCGGCCGACGTCAGCCCGATCGCCGCCGTGGCCACCGTGCCGTCGGTGCCCCCCTTTTGCAGGTAGCGGATGCGCATCGCCATTCCGCCGGCGTTCATCGGGGTGAACCGGTTGAGGAACGACTGGCCGAACATGATCACCGTGGCCTCACCCAGCGGAACGGGACGAACGACCGACCCGGACAAGGACATGGCTCCGCCGACGGTGCCGAGCAGCGTCACGATCAGTACCGGAATCGCCCACCACCAGTTGGCGCCGCTCATCGCATCGGTGATTTCTGACCAGCTGGTCGCCAGACCGAGAACGAAGAACGCCAGCACGGCGAAGCCGACCCAGCTGACGAGCTTGGCGACGCTGATGCGATCGAGTTGCTCGAGCTCCACCGGCGGCACGTCGAGTCGCTCTTGCAGGCCGTTGCGTAGCGCCTCGAGGAGGTCCTTGTCCTTGCGTATCGCCCGCCGTGCGGCCGCGGGAAGGGCGGCCGGTTGGATGAAGGCCAGCGACCTGGTGAGGATCGGGCGTTCGTCGACGGTCGCCGCATCGAGCGCTCGATCGACGCCGACCGTCAACGCCGTGCTCACGAGCAGCTCAGCGGCATCGACCGCAAGCTGATCGTCGGACGCGGTCAACCGGGCGTACTCGAGATCGACGATCGAGGCGGTGTCGCCGTCGACGTACACGTGGTGTCGGGTCAACGACCGGTGGGCGATGCGTGCCGCGTGGAGGCGATCGAGTTGTCGCCACACATCGACGAGCGCCGCCGCGGCGATGTCGTCGGGATCGCCGACGTCGGCAAGCGCGGTTCCGGTGGGTTTTTCGAGGGCGATCACCGCGCTCTCCGGACCTGCCGGCGCAACTGCGACGACGTCGGGCGTGCGCACATCGGCGCGACGGGCCATCGCCGTCGTCAAGCCTTGATGGGCCACTCGCCGATCAGGCTGCACCGACAGCGTGTCGTCGTCGACGGAGTGCACCCGTACGGCGCGGATGAGCTGCGACAACAGCGCCGCATCGCGGTCGTCTTGGTCGGCGTAGGTGACCACGATCGGGCCGTTCGATGTCGTACCGACGTAGGTCCGCCGACCCGTGAGCGACGCTTCGTCGCGGAGATCGTCCACGCTCAGCCCAGCGGCCTCGAGCATCGCCCGGAGGCTTGCGGCACCGGGTCGGCGCAACGGTGATCCGAACGCAACGAGCATCGCGGTGCCGACCACGCCGCCGAGGGCGAACGTCACCGCGATGTTCACCGGGGCCTGGACGGCGGTGACGACACGTACGAAGATCGTCAGCCACACCGCCGCCCATGCCAACGACCGCCACGCCCGCGGCAGCAACGGCGAGATCACCGTTGCTCCAGCAACGAGCGCGGCGAGATAGGTGGTGGTGGGAAACGAGGTCGAGAGAAACGATTGCGACGGCAGATCGTCGATCGTTTGTGGCGGCACGACACGGTCGAG
>JBCCVW010000283.1:0-4691 GCA_039194665.1 Actinomycetota bacterium | reverse complement strand
TCATCGTCATCTTCATGGCGATTCACTTCTGGAGAGTCCGCAAGGATGGCGGCATCTCCGGCCCGCTGTAATCCGCAATGATGTCGACCGACGTAGACCAGACGCCGCCCCAGGATCGTAAGGACCACATTCGATGACCGAGATCCCCGAGCATTTGCTGAAGCGGGCCCAGGCCGCCCGCGAAAAATCCGCGGCGTCGTCCGGGTCGGGCGATGGCGGCAGTGCCGCTGACGCCGGTGGTTCCACCGGCGAGGCGGCGGCCAGCGCTACCGATTCGCGCATTCCCGAACACCTGCTGCAGCGCAGCAAGGCGGCCAAGGCGGCCAAAGCCGGCGCCGAGGGCGGCGACGATGCCGCGTCTGGTGGTGCGGTGGCCGTCGCCGAGAAGGTCGGCGCCGTGGTGGCTGCCGGTCCAGCGACCGGTGGCGGCGTGCCGGTCGGTGCGGGTCCCGGCGGGCACACCCAGCGGCTGCTCACGGTGGTCAAGTCCGGGTCGATTCAAGACGTCAAGGCGACGCCGGTCGACAAGGTCCACACCTGGCCACACCTGCTGGTTGGTGAGTTCGTGGCGGCACTGCTGTGCACGGCCTTCACCTTCCTGTTCTCGATTTGGGTCAACGCGCCGCTGTTGCAGCTCGCGAACACGAACCAGACCCCCAACCCGTCCAAGGCCCCGTGGTACTTCCTCGGGCTGCAGGAACTGCTCACGATGTTCCACCCGATGGTCGCCGGCGTGACCTTGCCCGGTGTCGGCTTGATCGCCCTCGTGCTGGCACCGTTCCTCGACCGCAACCCGTCGAACAAACCAGAAGACCGAAAATTTGCAACAAGCTTGATGACCGTGCACCTCATGTTCTGGGCGGTGCTGGTCATGATTGGATCATTCTTCCGAGGACCGGGCTTCCTGTTCATCATGCCGTGGACCGACGGCCTGTTCTTCGAACTCTGAGCGACTGCGAAAGGAGACCCCCAACATGAGCACCGCAGCCGTTATCGCCATCGCCATCGCCGCCGTCGTCGTACTCGGCGGCCTGGCCTTCTTCACCCTCGCCCGCCGCAGCGACGTGCGCGGGGCCGGCGCGTTGTCGGCCGAGACGCTCGAACGCGACCGCGCCCAGCGGGCCACCGCGTCCGTCCAGGCCACGACGACCGTCGAAGACGAGGCGAAAGCCGTCGAGGCCGCCGGCGTGGCCGCCCGTTCCGGCCCGAGCACCGACATCGTCAAAGCCGACGAGGCAGAGATCGTCGCCTGGACGCCACCGGATCCCGAAGTGGTGGGCGTCTCTCGCCGGCAGTTCTTCAACCGCGCCACGGTGACACTCATGGGCGCCGGCATCGGCGCCTTCGCCGCTGCTGCGTTCGTCGCCTTCCTCTGGCCGAGCGGAACCGGTGGCTTTGGTGGATCGGTCAGCGCAGGCCGACTCGGTGACATCCAAGACGGCATCGAGGCCGGCAACGGGTTCTTCTACGTCCCGGCCGCCCGCTCGTGGATCACGGAGTACCCCTCCGAGTCGCTGCCGTTGGCAGAGGCCGTCTACCCCGAGAACGTGCTGGTGGCCATGCGCGCCGGAATCGCGGTGATCAGCCAGAAGTGCCCGCATCTCGGATGTCGCGTCCCCGAGTGCACAACCAGTCAGTGGTTCGAGTGTCAGTGCCACGGCTCGCAGTACAACCGCGTCGGTGAGAAGAAGGGTGGCCCGGCGCCGCGCGGGATGGACCGCTTCCCGGCGACGATTACCCCCGCCCAGGAAGTGATCATCGACACCGGCACCTTCGTGCCTGGCCCGCCGATCGGCACCAACACCACCGGCCAGGAGGCTGAGGGCCCGAACTGCACCAGTGAGGGCACCCACTGATGATGACCGGCATGGTCGCGCTCGCGACCACGACGATCGCCATCATCGGTCTTGTCATCATCACCCTCGGGTGGATCGTCTACGCGGCGTTCAACGTCGTCGCCGGTCGACGCGAGGTGGGTTCTGAGCTCGAGCTAGCGGCGAACCGCAAGGAGTACTTCGACGACGAGACGCTCGAAGGGCCACGCCTCCAGCGTTACCAGCTGGTCGGTGTGTTGCTGTTGATCGTGATCGTTGTCGGACTGCCCTTGTACTGGATCTTCGAGCCAACTCGTCAGGCTGGCGCCGAGGAGCAGTGGGACAAGACGTTCATCGGCTGGGGTGCCGAGCTGTTCGCCACCACCGCTGACGGTGGCTTCAATTGCGCGGGCTGTCACGGCGGCATGGCCGGCGTGGGCGGCGAGGCACCGTTCACGGTCACCGACCCCCAGAACGGCGAGGTGCAGGCCGTCAACTGGACGGCGCCTGCGGTGAACACGATCTACTACAAGTTCGACGAGGACGAGGTCCGCTTCATCCTCAACTACGGTCGCCCGTTCTCGCCGATGTCCCCGTGGGGCCTCGTCGGAGGCGGACCGATGAACACCCAGCAGATCGACACGCTGCTCGCCTATATGTGGAGTATTCAGATTCCGCGCGAGGGCTGCGCCGAGGGTGAAGACGATCCATTGAGCTGCGCGAGTGGCACGTTGCCGGCCGAGATCCAGGCCGACATCGACGCCGCCGCGCTGCGCGCCGTCGAGGCCGGCGATGCGGAGACGTACGGCGAGGCGCTGTACAACCTCGAACTGGCGTCGGGCGCGTACAGCTGCGCTCGTTGCCACACCCTCGGGTGGAGTTACGACCAGCCGGGCGTGGCTGGGCAAGGTGCCTACGGCTGGAATCTCACTGGCGGTTCGTCGAACTCGCACTTCGCCAGCCGCGACGACATGATCCAGTTCATCAAGAACGGTTCGGAGTTCGGCGTGCTCTATGGCCGCAACGGCCAGGGCAGCGGCCGCATGCCGGGCTTCGGGTCGCTGCTCACCGACGAGCAGATCGAAGCCGTCGTCGACTACGTCCGGAGCCTCTGAGCATGTCGTTCGCACTGTCCCTCGTCGCCATCGGGTGGGAGCCCGAGATTCGCGGCATCCTCACGGTCATCATCGGGTTCGTCGTGTTGTGCGGCAGCGTGTACCTCCTGCTGGCGACCAACATCGGCGCCCGGCTCGGCTTTCTCGTTGCGCTGACCGGGCTCGTCGGGTGGATGGCCCTGATGGGCGCCGTCTGGTGGGTGTACGGCATCGGTTTGCGCGGTCCCGACCCCTCGTGGCAGCCCGTCGAGGGGGCCACCGTGTTGCAAGACGATCAGGCCATAGTCAGCGCCGGGGCACTCAACGGCCTGCCGTCGATTCCCGATGATGCCAGCGCGACCGAACGGGCGGTGCTGGTGAACGGTCAGTTCATCGACGAAGGGTGGGTCACCCTCGATCCGGCGTCGCCCGGCTTCGGGCAGGCGCAGGCGGCCGCCAGCGTGTACCTCGAGGAAGAGGGCGCGTTCGCCGCAGGGCAGTTCCAGATCACCGAAGTGTTCGACACCGGTGGCGACCGGTGGCCGAAGATCAACGACTCGCTCGACTTCCTCGCCTTCTTCCACACTCCGCACTACGTGGTCGCCGAAGCATCGACGATCGAACCCGTGCGGACCGAGCCCGGCCGTGCGCCGGCCACTCCGGTGATCGACGAGAGCCGTCAGCGGGTGTACGTGTACATGATTCGCGATCTCGGAGCGGTGCGCCAGCCGGCTGCCGTGCTCACGATCGGCGGCGGAGCGATCTTCCTGGCCCTGTGTTACCTTCTGCATCGCCGGGAACGGATCCTCCGGGAGAACCTCGCGATGCCGATCGAAACCACGGAACCGACACCGGTCGAAGCGACGTCTTCGGGAGCGGAAGCCGACGACCGTGAGCCGGTGGGGGCGTCCACCTAACGATGGCGCAATACCTCCCGCTCGTGGTGCTGATGGCACTGGCCATCTTGTTCGGCGTGCTCAGCTTTTCCGCGTCGCGACTACTCGCCCCGCGCCGGCCGTCGTCGGCCAAGGAAGCGCCCTACGAGTGCGGCATCGTTCCGAGCCGGGAGCCGCCCGAACGCTTCCCGGTGAGCTTCTATGTCGTGGCGATGTTGTTCATCATGTTCGACATCGAGATCATCTTCTTGTACCCGTACGCGGTGAACCACTCGACGCTCGGCTTCTACGGGTTCTGGGCGATCCTGTTCTTCTCGGTGATCCTCTTCGCTACGTTCATCTACGAGGTCGCCCGCGGCGGCCTCGACTGGGGCCCGATCCAGCGGTATCGGCAGCTGTCTTCCGAGGCCGAGATGGTCACACCTGAGCGCACGTTGGCATCCACCGTGCGGCGGGTCGGCACCGAGGGCCGAGTTCCTGAACCATCGTCGTCGAGCGCGGCGTAATGGGCATCGTCAACGACGTCCGCGACGACGGCATCGGCGGGCTGACGCACAACGTCATCACCGGACGGCTCGAAGACCTCGTCAACTGGGCACGCGCACGCTCGTCATGGCCAGCGTCGTTTGGACTGGCGTGTTGCGCGATCGAGATGATGGCCACCGGCGGCGCCCACTACGACATCTCCCGGTTCGGGATGGAAGTGTTCCGCGCCTCACCCCGCCAGGCCGACATCATGATCGTCGCCGGCCGAGTCAGCCAGAAGATGGCACCGGTGCTGCGCCAGGTGTACGACCAGATGGCCGAGCCGAAGTGGGTGATCTCGATGGGTGTGTGCGCCAGCTCGGGTGGCATGTTCAACAACTACGCCATCGTTCAGGGCGTCG
>JBCCVW010000282.1:0-4694 GCA_039194665.1 Actinomycetota bacterium | reverse complement strand
GGCCGCTCCGGCGTGATCTCCGGGGGCATGCTCGGCCTGGGTCGAGCGCTCGGCGAGACGATGGCGGTCACGATCATCTTGTCGCCAGCCGACATCATCACGTTCAACGTCATCAGCAACCAGAACCCGAACACGATCGCGGCGAACATCGCCTTGAAGTTCCCCGAGTCGTCCGGACTCGACATCAACCGGCTGATCGCCACTGGCCTCGTGCTGTTCGCGATCACCTTCATCGTCAACTTCGCCGCCCGCCGAGTTGCGGCGGCAGGCTTCTCGGGAGCGGACGGATGACCACCACCACCGATGTACGGCCGACCGCGCCAGCCCCCGAGTCGGGCGGTCTGCGCCACGGCAAGCTGACCAGGCCCCAGCACTACGCCATCGTCGCCGGGGCCATCGTCCTCGGTGCGCTGAGCTGGCTGATCGACGGGGCATCACCCAACTGGGCTCGCTGGCTGATCGTGTCGGTGTTCGCGTACATCGTGCTGATCTACGGCATCTCGCGGGCCATCGAGGGCAAACGCGAGGCGACCGACCGGGCGATGGCCGCCATCGTCACGTCGTCGTTCATGATCGTTGCCATCCCACTGGTGTCGGTGGTGTGGACCGTGTTGTCGGAGGGGCTTGCTCGCTTCGACACGCAGTTCTTCACCGAGACGATGCGTGGCGTCGTCGGCGAGGGCGGCGGGGCCTATCACGCGATCATCGGCACGGTGCTGATCACCGGGTTGACCGCGTTGATCTCGGTGCCCTTCGGTGTGTTCACGGCGATCTATCTCGTCGAGTACGGCCACGGCACCAAGCTCGCCCGCGGCATCACGTCGATGGTCGACGTGATGACCGGTATTCCGTCGATCGTCGCCGGTCTGGCGGCCTATGCGCTGTTCGAGATCCTGTTCGGTCCGGGCACGCGATCGGGACTCGCCGCCGCCTCGGCATTGACGATTCTGATGGTGCCGATCGTCGTGCGTGCGTCCGAAGAGATGTTGCGGCTGGTGCCCAACGAGCTGCGCGAAGCGTCGTACGCACTCGGCGTGCCGAAGTGGAAGACCATCGTCAAGGTGGTCATCCCGACCGCCATCGCCGGCATCATCACCGGCATCGTGCTGGCCATCGCGCGAGTGATCGGCGAAACGGCGCCGTTGCTGGTCACCGCTGGGTTGGCGCAGGGCGTGAACTGGAACCCCTTCGACGGGCGAATGACCACCTTGCCGGTGTTCACGTACTACCAGTACGTTCAACCGGGTATCCCGCCAGAGGCTGGCCAAGAGCGTGCTTGGACGGCAGCATTGGTGCTGATCCTCCTCGTCCTGATCCTGTTCACAGTGGCCCGAATCCTCTCGACCGTCCTCAAGCCAAAGGGCTTGCGCTGATCCGCTCGGCTGAACTCCGCACATGCACCCGTACGACGCACTACGACCCACGATCACCGCTTCTGAAAGGCCATCATGACCGACGGCACCGAGCTGCAGACCGCCACCGCCACCGCCACCGCCACGGTTGCGGCCACCACGACCGCGCCGAGCACGAGCAGCGCGGCGTCCAGCGATAATCGCATCGAGTCGCGCAACCTGAACATCTACTACGGCGACTTCCTCGCGGTGAAAGACGTCAACATGGATATCGAGCCGCGCTCGGTGACCGCATTGATCGGGCCGTCTGGGTGTGGCAAGTCGACGTATCTGCGTTCGCTCAACCGGATGCACGAGGTGATCGACGGGGCCTACGTCGAAGGCTCGGTGATGCTCAACGGCGAAGATCTCTACGGTCCCGGTGTCGATCCGGTCGCCGTGCGCCGCAAGGTCGGCATGGTGTTCCAGCGGCCGAACCCGTTCCCGACGATGTCGATCGCCGACAACGTGCTCGCCGGCAAGAAGCTGAACAGCAATCGAATGAGCAAGTCGGAGTCTGAGGACCTGGTCGAGAAGTCGCTGCGCGGCGCCAACCTGTGGGAAGAGGTCAAGGACCGGCTCGACAAGCCCGGCTCTGGACTCTCGGGTGGGCAGCAGCAGCGCCTGTGCATCGCGCGGGCAATCGCTGTCGAGCCGGACGTGCTGCTGATGGACGAGCCGTGCTCGGCGCTCGACCCGATCTCCACCCTGGCCATCGAACAGCTCATGTCGGAGCTGCGCGAGGAGTACACGATCGTGATCGTGACCCACAACATGCAGCAGGCCGCCCGCGTCTCGGAGCGCACCGCATTCTTCTCGATCGACGGCACCGGCCAGCCGGGGTACGTCGTCGAGATGGACGACACCACCGTGATGTTCTCCAACCCCACAGAACAGGCGACGATCGACTACGTCACCGGCAGGTTCGGGTAGTGAGCACCGAGCTGCGCGCGGAGTTCCACGAGCAGCTCGACGAGATCCAGACCGGGATCGCCAGGATGTCGGCCGGGGTCACCGAGCTGATTCCCCGAGCGACCGATGTCCTCCTTGACATGGACTTGGAGGGTGCGGAGTACCTCATCCTCGGCGACGAGGAGTACGACGCCCGCTCGGTGCACCTCGAGGAGCAGTGCTTCGAGACCATCGCCCTGCAAGCGCCAGTTGCGGGCGACCTACGCGCGCTGGTGTCGGCGATCAAGATCATCGCCGACGTCGAGCGCTCAGCAGACCTATGCGTCAACATCTGCAAGGCGGCGCGGCGGATCTACGGCCATGCCCTCGATGCCAACCTGCGCGGCGTGATCCAGAAGATGGGTTCGCAGGCCCAGGTGCTGTTCAAGGAAGCCACGGAGGCCTACCTCAACCACAGCGGCGTGCGAGCCGCCGCGTTGCGCGACATGGACGCCTATCTCGACGATCTCCATCGGCAGTTCATCCAGGTGATCTTCGAGAGCCATGCCGCGGGTTCGCTCGATCTGCAGGTGGCGGTGCAGCTGGCCGTGGTCGCCCGGTTCTACGAACGCATCGGTGACCACGCGGTGAATGTTGGCGATCGCGTGCGCTACATCGTCGACGGCTGGCTTCCCGAGTTCCCGTATCCCGAGAGCGACAACGACCCGCCAACCACTCCGCTCTTGTCGAGCGAGTCGAGCGAGTCGAGCGAGTCGAGCGAGTCGGGCGAGTGATGCTGACGGTCGTTGTCGCAGCGCTCGCCGGTGTCGTGATCGGCGGTGTCGTCGCGGCGCTCGTGTTCCGCTCCACGCGTCGCGCGGCGCCGGCGGTGGCCGATCCCACGCCACCGGGAGGCCGCCCGCTGACCCCCGACGACGAGATCGCCCTGGCGTTGCGTGAAGCGGTCGACTATCTCGAAATCGGTGTGGTCGTGATGTCGGCGACCGGTCGCCTCGAGTACCGCAACCGCGCCGCCCGTGCCTTCGACGGGACCCACGTGGGCATCCTGATTGCTGAAGAGATCGAGCAGATCCTCGGCGAGGCGCGCGGTGGTCGACAGGCCCGGCGGATCGTCGAGGTGCAGGGCCCACCGAAGATGTGGATGGCCGTCGTGGCCGAACCGCTCCCCGGCGGTTCCGCGGCGGCCACGATCCAAGACGTCAGCGAGCGGATGCGCACCGACGCCATGCGCACCGACTTCGTCACCAACATCTCCCACGAGTTGAAAACGCCGGTCGGGGCAATCGCCGTGCTCGCCGAGGCGCTCGGTGATGAACCCGATCCCGACACCGTCACCCGCGTGTCCGAGCATCTGGTGATCGAATCGCACCGAGCGGTGCGCACCATCGACGACCTGCTCCGGTTGTCGCAGATCGAATTCTCCAAGCTCGGTGAGGAAGTGGTCGAGGTTCGGGCACTCGTGACGACTGCCATCGGTCGCGGCCAGGCGGCCAATCGCGGTCGCGACATCACTGTGACCGCCATCGATGCCGGGACATCGGTGCACCTGCGTTGCGACCGGCGCCAGATCGAGTCGGCGCTCGGCAATCTGGTGGAGAACGCCGTGAAGTACAGCCACGACGGTGGTGTGGTCCAGGTACGCACTCGGCTCGACGATCACGCCGTCGAGTTGATGGTCGCCGACCAGGGTGTTGGTATCCCGGCGCGTGACCTCGATCGGATCTTCGAGCGGTTCTACCGTGTCGACAAGGCGCGCAGCCGCGAAACCGGTGGCTCGGGCCTTGGGCTCGCGATTGTTCGCCACGTCGCCAGCAACCATGGCGGTGACGTGTTGGTGCACTCACAAGAGGGTGAGGGGTCGACGTTCGTACTGCGCCTGCCGGCATCGCTGCTCGTCGATGAACCCGGCACGCCCGACGATGGTGTCGCCTCAGCGCCCGTCAGCGAGACAGGGGACGCCCTCGATCGGTTGCGCGACTCGGGACACTCGACGGACGATCCGACCGATCGCACCCAGCAGGAGGCATCGAGATGAGCGAGGCAACGATTCTCGTCGTCGAAGACGAAGCCAGTTTCGTGGAAGCGTTGACGATCGGCCTCAAGCGGGAGGGCTTCGACGTCGCCGTCGCCGTTGACGGCGCCGAAGCGCTCGACCGCTACGACGTCGTGCAACCAGATCTCGTGCTGCTCGACGTGATGCTGCCCAAGGTGAGCGGTGTCGACGTGTGCCGGCAGCTGCGCAAGCGCACGCAGGTGCCGATCATCATGGTGACCGCGAAGTCGGCCGAGATCGACACGGTGGTCGGGCTCGAAGTCGGCGCCGACGACTATGTCACCAAGCCGTACCGGCTGCGCGAGCTGATCGCCCGCATCCGGGCAGTGCTGCGCCGG
>JBCCVW010000281.1:0-4704 GCA_039194665.1 Actinomycetota bacterium | reverse complement strand
TCGAGTTGGCGTGATACACCATCACGGCGACGACCGCGAGGGCGCGCATCCCGTCGAGCCCGGGGAGGTAGGGCACGCGGCTGATGTCGGGACGTGTCGCCGCAGCTGGGCGAGGCATGCCGCCGACCTTTTCGCGCGTTGTCCAGGTGGGGGCCGCGGCGGTGTCGCCGGCGATGGTGTCGCTGGTGGTCGCGTCGGGGGGCATCAGTCGGGGCGGAGATCGAGCGCAGCGCACACATGTTGCGCAGCGTCGGGACGGTTGAGCGTATAGAGGTGGACGCCGGGCGCACCCGCGTCGAGCACTTGACCAGCAAGCTCGATGGCGATCTCCGTTCCGACGTGGGCCACCTCGTTCGGGTCGTTGGCCGCCGCAACGCGATCGCGGACCCAGCCGGGAATCTCCGTGCCGTTCATCGCGGCCATCCGCTCGATCGGCGCAAGGTTGGCGATCGGCATCACCCCGGGAACGATCGGCTTGTCGACGCCGAGGTCGGCCAGTTCGTCGACGAGGCGCACGTAGTGCTCGACGTCGAAGAAGAACTGCGTGATGGCGAAGTCGGCCGACGCGAGCTTGTCGGCGAGGTGGCGTCGATCGCTGGCTCGATCCGGTGATCGGGGATGCACCTCCGGGTGAGCGGCGACGCCCACCGAGAAACAGCCGGGTGCGGCGACGTCGGCGATCAGGTCGCTGGCGTAGCGATAGTCACCAGCGGCGTCGCCGTCTTTGGGCGGGTCTCCGCCGAGGGCGAGGATGTTCTCGACACCCATCCGCCGGTACTCCACGAGCAGTGACGCCACCTCGTCACGGCGATGGCCGACGCAGGTGAGGTGGGCCATCGGTTCGAGGCCGGTCTCGCGACGCATCCACGTGACAACGTCACCCGTGCGATGACGGTCGGAACCGCCAGCGCCGTAAGTGACACTCACGAAGTCCGGCTGCAACGGCTCCAACGCGGCCACGGTCCGGCCCAGCGTGAGCTGAGCGCCAGCCGTTTTCGGAGGGAAGAACTCGAACGAGATCGTCGACCTACGGGCCAGCCGTTCTGCAATTCGAGCCATACTTGCGCAACGCTATCCGCCCGAACCGCTCAGGCTCGGACGCCCTGGCGGGCTTCCCCTCGCCTCCCGTGCTCCCCCTGGCGCTCGGCCGTCCAAGACTGACGTCCTCAGAGGTGCAGTAAGGCCGAGCCAATCAGCACTAATGCCGGAAGTGGCGTTGGCCGGTGAACACCATCGCGATGCCGTGTTCGTTGGCGGCGGCGATCACTTCCTCGTCGCGCACGGATCCTCCTGGTTGGATCACCGCGGCGACGCCGGCGTCGTGCGCCGCATCGAGTCCGTCGCGAAATGGGAAGAAGGCGTCGCTGGCGCAGGCTCCACCGGCGGCGCGGCCGTCGGCGCGCTCGGCGGCAATGCGCGCCGAGTCGAGGCGGTTCTGTTGTCCTGCGCCGATGCCGAACGCTTGGAGATCCTTCGTGAACACGATTGCGTTGGAGCTGACTGCAGCGCAGACCTGCCAGGCGAATTCGAGTTCCGCCCATTGCGCGTCGGTCGGTGCAACGTCGGTGACGGCCTGCCACGCATCGGATCTCGCGGCGACGAGGTCGGGTTGCTGCACCAGCAGTCCGCCGTCGACCGGGCGAACATCGAACGGCAGCGCCGACGGAGGGTTCGCCGAGATCACCCGCAGGTTCTTCTTCGAGGCCAAGATCTCCAGCGCGTCGTCGTCGAACGACGGCGCCACGACGACTTCGGTGAACACTTCAATGAGGGCGGTCGCCAATGACGCCGGTACCGACCGGTTGATCGCCACGATGCCGCCGAACGCGCTGACGGGATCGCAGGCGTTGGCCCGCACGTAGGCATCGGTGGCGTTGTCGGCGACGGCCACCCCACAGGGGTTGGCGTGTTTCACCACGACGCAGGCAGGGTCGTCGAAGCGGTTCACGAGGCGCCACGCCGCTTCGGTGTCGAACACGTTCAGATAGCTGAGCGCCTTGCCGCCGTGTTGGGTCATTGAATCCCACCAGCCGGTCGCCCCGACCTGGCGGTATCGCGCCCCCGCCTGGTGCGGGTTCTCGCCGTACCGCAGCGGTTGCACATTCTCGAGGGCAAAGTGCAGCGACGGCGGCAGCGCAGACGCCGCGTCGCCGTCGCCATCTGATTCGGCGGTACCGTCGGCGCTGTCGTCGGTTTCGTCGAACCAGGTGACGATCGCCGCGTCATACGCCGCGGTGTGAGCAAACGCCGCGCGCGCCAAGCGACGCCGAGTCGCGGCGCTCAGCGCACCTGCCTGACGCAGTTCGTCGAGTACGGGCGTGTAGTCGGCCGGGTCGACGATGATCCCGACTCGGTCATGGTTCTTCGCCGCCGCGCGCACCATCGCGGGACCGCCGATATCGATCAACTCGATGCTCGGATCCGACGAGAACGGGTACAGGTTGCCGACGACGAGATCAATCGCCTCGATGCCGTAGGCGTCCATGTCGGCGCGGTGCTCAGCGTCGTCGGTGTTGGCCAATATCCCACCGTGCACCTTCGGGTGCAACGTCACCACGCGGTGGCCGAGAATCGCCGGCACGCCAGTCAGCTCGACAACATCGGTCACCTCCACGCCCGCGTCGGCGATCGCCCGAGCGGTTCCTCCGCTCGATACGAGCGACCACCCGAGCGCTGCGAGCTCGGCGGCGAACTCGGCGATTCCGGACTTGTCGTAAACGGAGAGCAACGCTGTCGGCACGGTGCGACCGTACCCAACGACGACCCGCGCGCCGCGCGCTTGTGTGACATTCGCGTCACGCTGTGCGCCGACGCACTACGGTCGGCGCTGGATCAAGGGATCTCACGCACCCCGGGAGGGAACACAGTGGACTTCAGCAATTTCAAGACGTCGGACTGGCTGATGGTCGGAGGCGGTGCGGCGATGCTCGTGCTCGGCTTCGTGCTCGACTGGACCACGGTGTCCGCATTCGGTGAGAGCGCCGGCGGCGATGGACCGTTCAACTACTTCCTCACCGGCGGCATCGCCTGGATCCTCGTCGTGGCGGTCGGTGTCCTCGCCTTCCTCCGAGCTGGCGGGCGGCTGCCCGAGAGCCAACCGTGGGGCATCATCTTCCTGCTCGCCGCCGGGTTGGCGACGCTGCTGATGATCATCCAGATCATCCTCGGTGGACGCGACCTCGGGTTCGGCGTCAACGGTGACCGCGGCATCGGGATGTGGGGAGCGCTGATCTGGTCAGCGATCTCGGTTGCCGGTGCGTTCATGGGCTTCCAAGCAGCGGGGGGCGACATCAAGGACCTGACCAACATGGACAAGATGAAGCAGAGCTTCTCCGGCAGCGACGGTGGTGGCGACACCCCTCCCCCGCCACCACCGGCCGCGCCGAGCAGCGACAGCTGACGCCCGCTCCTCAGAGCGATCGGAGGAAACTGAGGAGACTCGGCCAGTAGTGATCCGGGTCGTCGAACTGCGCCAGATGGCTGCCGTTCGGACAGTGTGCGTAGGTTCCGTGCGGCAGCTGGTCGGCCATCCACCGCATGTGCGCCGGATCCATGGTGTCGTGTTGGGCGCCGATGACGAGCGCCGGCACGTCGATCTCCGAGAGGTCGCCTGAGCGGTCCCAGTCCTCGAGCGTGCCCGACAAGCCGAGTTCACTTGGCCCCTGCATCTGCTCGTAGATCGTGCGATTGATGTGGGCAAACCCGCGCCTGGTGGGTTCGGGCCACTCGTCGAGCGGGAGACGGCACACGTGGAACCGGTAGTGATGTTCGAGGAGCAGTTGCTCGTACCGGGGGTCGCTCGTGGCGCCGGTTGCTTCGAGCCGTTTGATCTCGGCGAGCGCATCCGCGTCGATCGCCGGCATGAGCACGTCGTGCGCGTACCGGTTGTACAGCGGAACGCTCGACATCATGTTCGAGATCACGATGCCTTTGAGGTGCTGTTGGTGGTGCAGTGCGTACTCGATCGCCAGCACTCCGCCCCATGACTGGCCGAAGAGCACGAAGTTGTCGCGGTCGTGCCCGAGCGCGACGCGCACCTGCTCGACCTCATCGACGAAACGATCGACCGTCCACAACGAGCGGTCGTCCGGCTGATCGCTGCGAAACGATCCGAGCTGGTCGTAGTGGTAGTACTCGATGCCCGCTGGCGGGAATCGCGTGTCGAACCCTTCGTAGAGCTCGCTCGTTGCGCCCGGACCACCGTGCAACAGCAAGACCTTGAGGTCGGGATTGGTGCCAACGCGCTTGGTCCAGACCCGAAATCTTCCACTCGGAGTGTCGATCGGGATCATCCGGGCGCCCCCGGACAACACATCGGCCGGATCCCAGCCGGAAGTGTCGAAATAACCGTTCTGCTCAGGCTCGGACGCCCGTGCGGGCTTTCCCTCGCCTTCCGTGTTCGCGCCCATGGCGCTCACCTGCCTGCGTCGGTTGTCGGGTCGACAATCATGGGCCGACGCTAGTCAGGGCCGGCGGCGCTACCGCCAGGGAGGCCGCCTGGCGCGAGGCCGTCCCAACATGCAGTGCTCAGACGTGGCGTGAGGCCGAGCAGATGATCACGGCCGGCGCAGGGAGCGCCAGCGACCACGCCTGGCGCGAGGCCGTCCAAACTCGGCGTGCTGAGACCTGCAGTCAGGCCGAGCAGATGATCACGGCCGGCGCAGGGAGCGCCAGCGACCACGCCTGGCGCGAGGCCGTCCAACC
>JBCCVW010000280.1:0-4733 GCA_039194665.1 Actinomycetota bacterium | reverse complement strand
GTCGAGCCATGCAGAATCGCTCCTCGGCTGACCAACTCCGGGTCCCACTGACGGTCGATCGGACCGTCGTCGGCGAACACGACACGTGCCGTCACATCGGAGGCAACGGGAGCGCCAGCGCGGCCGATCTCGAGCGCACCGGTCGGCGTCGTCACCAGCGTGTCCACGCGCAGCTCGGTGTCGACCGTGGGCTCGAACGAGAGCACACCGTCCACCCGAACGGTCTTGACGTCGCCAGGCACCACGCCGTCGATGGTCACCGCGACGCCGTCAGGTACGTGCACCCTGCTGCCGTCGGCAGGCACGTCGCCACCACTCCAGGTGCTCGGCGACGTCCAGGCTCCAGACGATTCCGCGACGTGGGTGACCGCGGCGAGGTCAACCAGCGCGAGCGCTGCACCGTGTTCGGCGTGGTCATGCCCTGTGTGGGCAGTCCCATTGGTCGACTCGTGCATCGTGGAGGGGTGGTCGGTGGGGGTTGTCGCTTGATCGCTCGCCGAAGCTGCGCGATCGGGCGCCGTAGCGGCGTCGCCGGGTGAATTGGCTGCGTCGTTCCCGGAGGCTGGGCGCGGTGCGGCACAGGCGGTGCCGAAGATGGCGAGCGCGGCGCCGGCTGCAACGATCGTGCGCCCGGCGCGGCGCGTCGACAAGGGGATCATGGCCCAAATGATCTCGATTCGATGATGAAGAACCGATGAGTCGACGTGTGCAGATGGGCGACTGACGACTACTCGACGACGCGCACGAGCAGGTCGGTATCGAGGTAAGCGACGATCTCGACGGCGCGCCCCGCGCGCATCTTCATCACCCAACAGTACTCCTGGTTGTACGGCACGCCGTTGCTCGCCATGCCGTGGCTCTCGAACTCAAGGAACACCTTGTCGCCGTCGGCCGACACATCGTGGAGGCGGGTACGAAGATCATCACCGAGCACGGCGAGCAGTCGACCGAAGGCCTTGTCGATCAGCTCCTGTTTGCTCGAGAAATCTCCCGAGGCCCATGTCGTTCCGATCACCCTCCACCGAACGTCGTCGGCGATCAACTCGAAGAGCGGACCTGAGTCGCCGTCTTCCCAAGGGGCGAATGCCCCAGCCACGAGTTCACGGTTGCGTGCGGCCGCATCCGACGACATGGCTCGACGATACTGCGAGCATCGTCGCGTCGTCATCACGCCGGCCCGGCGTAGGGCGCCGGTACGAGATCGATCGTTTCCTCCGTCCCGGGAATCGAGGGATGGCCACTCCAGCGCAGCGTGTCGGCACCGACATCGACGACGATGTGGCACGGCGTGGGACCCGGCCGCTGCCCTGCGTTGACAACGATCGAGCCGGCGACAGCGTCGTGCCAGTCGCCGCCATCGACGAACGGCGCCTCGTGAACGTGCCCGCACACAACAAGGTCTGGACGGTGCTGGGAAAGCAGCTGCGGGAGGAGTGCGTCGCCTCGGTCGGCCACCCCGTCGTTGGCGATGCGGGTCGCGACCGGCGGTGCGTGGTGCACCCAGATCCATCGCCGTCCGTCCACGTCTGGATGGTGCCCGGCGACGAGATCGCCAACGTGGGCCATCCCGCGCGGTCCGTCCCACCACGGCAGCACGCTGATCGCAGTGTCGCCGGCGAGCAATAGGTCGCCGTCGGTGACCGCCCCGAGTCGGCGCACGTCATTCGTCCACGTCGCCGTTCGCTCCCCGTGCGCATCGACGCCGTCGAGATCATGGTTGCCCGAGCACACGATCACCCTGGTGCGATCGAGGAGACGTTCGACGAGATGCAGCAGTGGTCGGACAGCACCGCCGCTGGTGGGCGATGCGTTGACCGTGTCGCCGGCGATGATCACGGCGTCGAATCGGCCGGCGGCGGAGACCAACCACTCGATCGCAGTTGCGTTCTCGTGAAGGTCGGAGATGGCGAGGATGCGGTTGAGCTGTGGTTCGGCGCGTCGGGTGGTGGCTGTCGTGCGTCGGCAGCGAACCCCGGTGTTGCGGCTTGAGCGATGGTGCATGAGTCCCTTTGTCGATCGGAGCGTTGACTCCACCATCGACGAGACCAGCCCGGCGATCATCCGTAGTGGGTACGCAAGTTCAGCCTGATGCCGCTACGTAGCCCGTCACTGCTCAGCGGTCGCCGTCGAGGATGAAGCGGCGATGGCCGTTCATCCGGCCGAACGCCGCCGAGGCGGTGTTGCAACTCCCTCAGGAGCAGCAAGACCGTGCGTTAGTCGAGAGATGCGAACACGGTCGGCGAGCGGAAGTAAGCGTTCCCCGAGATCGTGCCGAAGCCGCTCGATTCCACATCGCCGTGCCACCCAAACGTGGCACCGGGCTCGAACCGCTTGATCGGCAGGAGCTCGAACCCGAGACCCAGCTGATCGCCGCGATTGTCGGCGAGACGGATCCAGTTGGCACCGGCGAGGTTGACCTTCAGCGGTGTTTCCTGCGGGGCGTAGGTGCCGATGTATGTGCCGTTGGCGGTGAAGTCGACCAGATCGTCAGACTCGAACTCGACGATGACCGGGTACAGGAACTGGGACGATCCCTGGTTGAAGGTCAGGCGGATCATCCCGTCGTCGCCGGCCGCCGAGGGCCATGGCTGCGGCTCCACCGGAGCGGTCATGTCGATCGCTGTCGGCGCCGCCGCCATCGTGTCGCCGGGGCCGTCGGCGGGGAGACGCTCGTCGAAGGCGGACGACGGTCGAGCCATGGCGGCGCCAGGCGTTGTGCCGGCAGCGACGAGCGGGGTGACTTCCCCCGCCGTGTCGATCGACCACAACGCCGTCGTTCCAACACCTTGGTCATACACGAACTCCGTCGCATCGAGGTGTGCCATGCGGGTGCTGGTGAACGCGTAGCCACCATCACGTGGACCCCAAGCTTCGATCCACATCACGTCGCCACCGTCGGCATTGGCGCCAAGTTCGACAGCCGCTGCGAGCACCGTCGCGGCGTCGATCGAGAAGCTTCCAGCGTCGCCAACGTTCAGGTCACATTGGATCGGTGGTGAGAAGCGCGGCGCCTGGACGAGATCCCAGCTCTCGTCGATCCGACACTCGACTGCACCATCGACCAGTCCGATGTGGACGTCGTGCACCGCGGCCGCCGCGGTGGCAGGCGAGACGCCGACCAAGGCAATCGCAGCGCATGCGGCAACTCCTGCCACCAGGCATCGCTGCACGGCGGATGCGCCCTGGTTTTGGTCGGAACTGCAAGGCCGTATCACAGCAGGAGGAACGTCGGCTCCTCATTCGAGGAGGGAACTGGTGACTGCACCTGGCCGATGTCGGCGGCTGGAGCAAGGTTGGCCGGCGCCGACGTTGCTGGTGCCCAATGGTTCAGGGCGAAGGCGAGCACGAGCGCAACGACAGCGACGAACGCGCCGATGACTGCACCGGCGGCGATGGGGAGGGCAAGTGGGCGATTGATGGTGTGTCCTTTGGATCGAGTGGGGTTGGTAGCGCCACTTGACCACGCGGCCCTTGTGGGCGACCTGTGGGCGGCCCGAAACACTGTTTGTGCAACGCGCGCGAACACCGAGCGGTGGTCCAAACAACGCCGCAGTGATCGTCAGCACCGCTTGACCCGAGTCATGATGCAGACGTGAGTGGACTCGACGTACTCCTCGCCGTCGCCAACATCGTGTATCTGATCTCGTACTCGGTGCGCGACATCTTGTGGTTGCGCATCGCCACCGTGGTCGGGCTGACGTTGCTGGTGCCGTACTACTACTTCCAAGATCCGCCGTTGTGGGGACCGATCGGATGGAACGTCGTGTTCCTGGTGATCAACCTGTACTGGATCGTCAAGTTGCTCGCCGAGCGACGGCCGGTGCAGTTCACCGACGAAGAAGCGAAGCTGTACGCGAGCACCTTCGGACGACTCCCGGCACGCGAGGCGCTCAAGCTCTTCCGCATGGGCACCTGGAGGGATGCTCCGTCCGGAACCGTGTTCATCGAGCAGGGGGAGGGTGTCGATTCGTTGACCGTCATCGTCGATGGGCGGGTCACCGTCGACGTCGATGGCGCCGAGGTGGACACACTCGGCAACGGACGGCTGTTGGGCGTCTCGGCGCTGTTAATGCGCGGAACCGACTTCCGGGCTCCCGTCGCGGTGACTGCGTCCGGTGCGATCCGCACACTGAGCTGGTCGACACAGGCACTGGTGTCGGCGTTTGCGCGCGACGAGGATCTCGAGGTCGCCATCGACACATGCATTGGAGCTGAGCTCACGCGTTTCTTGCAGAGTTCGCGGACGCACACCTTGCATCCGCACATCGCCTGACAGTGGGCATCGCCGGCACGTCGCCAACACGTTCCCTGAACGAATCGCAGTCCCGCGCACAGGTACCGCTCAGGTACGTCAGCGCACGATGTCGACATGCTCACTCCCCCGTCGACGACCGGAGCCGACCTGGATCATCGATCCACCACCATGGACGACGTGGATCACCTGGCTCGCGCCATCGACCAGGCGGGAATCGTGTCCGTCGATGGGGAGATCGCCGACCTCGCCCGTTCGGTGGCACCACTGGCCGTGAGTTCCGTACTCACCGCCGTGATCGCCGATCACGACGCACCGGACGTGGCCCGCGCTCGCGCATTCGGATTGCTGGCATCACAACTCAACGGACTGCTTGCGGCATAGCCCGCTGTCGGTCAGCTCAGCGCACGGGTCTACCGCCAGCGTGACGTTGCACTTCTTTGCGTCGTCGCGGCCGGAACGGGCAACCTGGCCACTATGG
>JBCCVW010000279.1:0-4908 GCA_039194665.1 Actinomycetota bacterium | reverse complement strand
CTCAGGCCGAGCGCCGCCTCGTACGACACCATCTGCGCCGATGCGCGCACCGAGCCGAGCAACGGGTACTTCGAGCCGCTCGACCACCCGGCGAGCATGATCCCGTAGACGGCGATCGACGACAGCGCGAGCACGACGAGGATGCCCATCGGCGGATCGGCCAGCTGGACGCGGGTGACCTCACCAAACCACTCGACGGTGCCGTCTTTCACCGTGCCGTCGTCGTTGGGACCGAAGTCGCCACCGAGTGGAATGACCGACCAGATGAGGAAGGCCGGAACGAAGGACAGGAACGGTGCCAAGCGGAACACGATCCGGTCGGCGCGCGAGGGAAGCAGGTCTTCTTTGAAGAACGCCTTGATGCCATCGGCCAGCGCTTGCAGGACTCCTCGCGGGCCGGCCTTGTTCGGCCCGATGCGGTTCTGCAGACCGGACACCATCTTGCGCTCGAAGTTGACCATGAAGATCGTCGACACGAGCCCGATCACAAAGACCACGATCACCTTGAGGATCACGATGAGCAGCGGGGTCCACAACAGCCTGCCCTCGAGCAGCGGATCGATGGCGATCATCGCACCGGCTCGATACGTACGTCGGTGACGCCGGCTGATCCGTCAACCACATCAGAGGTCCTGTCGCCTGACTGGTTGAACCGCGACCACGCAATACCTCGGGGCACCCGAAGGTCGGCGGCGAGCGTCACCACGGTGGTCGACGTTGCGCTGGTCACGCGCACGTCGTCGCCTTCGTCGACGCCGAGCTGCGCGACGTCGACGGGATTGAGGTGGAGACCGCCCCCGGCGACGAGGCCCGCCAGCGACGGCGACATCTGCGTACCGATGGCGTCATCGAACAGTTTCCGGCTGAGCACCAGCCGGTAGTCGTAGTTGTTACGCGGCGACGTGGAGAACGGGGTTGCACTCGGCGGCGCGATGTGGGCCGGCACAACGACCCCGTCGACGGTGTTGCGCACGCTGGTACGCGTCGCTGCGGCGAACCCTTCGACACTCGACGCGATGATGTCGGTGACGTCATCGACCGTTGCCGCGCCGCGCAATGCGTGGTCGGTCGGCAGCGAGTGCTCGCCGAGTCGGATACCGAGGTCGAGTGCGATCATCCAATCGGCACGACTGGTTCCGGTTGCAGTCACCTTTTGGTTGACGTCGGTCACCCGGCCTTCAAGATTTGTCGTCGTGCCGGTCTTCTCCGCAAACGACGACGCTGGGAACACCACGTCGGCCTGCTGCGAGGTGACCGATGGGTGCGTGTCGATGGAGATCACGCGTGGCACGTTGGCCAACGCACGGCGCGCCAGGTCGGCGTCCGGGCAGTCGCTCATGGGATCGCTTCCAATGAGCACCAACACATCGAGTTGGCCGTCGGCCGCCGCCCGCAACGTGGCCAACGCATCGTGGTCGGCATCGGGTGGCGCCATCCCCATGAGCAGCGCGCCCCCGACGTTGCCGCGCCGTAGCGCCGGCAGCACGGTGGTGTCGGGCACTGCGGACATGAGCGTGTCAACTGCATTGATGACTGCGTCGGGAGCCTCGGCGAGGTTGCCCCGACCGGCCACGATCACCACGGGGCCCGACGCCAGTTGGGCCGCGATGTCGTCGTCGGCCAGCGCCGAGCTGACGGCGTTGCCTTGCTCGCCCGGTTGGTGCCGTATCGACTTCCACGCGTACGGCGTGAGACCGGTGTCCATGGGTGCGAATTCCAGGATGCGGCTGCGGCGCTTCTCCGCTGCGTCGCGCAGTCGCAGGTAGAGCACCCCCAGCTCTTCTTTCAGATCGGGCCCGAGCAGCACGATGGTCGACGCGTTCGCCGCTTCGTTGATCGTCGCTCGCGGATAACCGAGCACGCTGGCAGGCAGGCCGTCACCGAGCTGGGCATCGCGATATGTGACGCCCATCGCGTCGGCCAACTGCGCCCACGCATAGGCATCCTCATTGGTGCCGCGCGCTCCGCCGAGCACACCGATACGTCCGGGAGCATCGAGCGACTCGCGCAACACACCTGCTGCGGCCTCGATGGCCACGTTCCACGTGGTTGGAGTGAGACCTGCCTCGGTGCGGATCATCGGCTCGGACAGGCGGTGCTCGGAGTTGAGCGCTTCGAAATTGAAGCGACCGCGGTCGCACATCCATCCCCAATTGACCGCGTCCGAGTCGACGCCCTGATAACGAATCACCTCGTCGCGGCTGGCCTGGACCACGATGCGACAACCCACGGCGCACCCCATACACGTCGATTCCACCTGGTCGAGATCCCACGGTCGCGCCTTGAACCGGTACGGCTTGGCCGTGAGTGCCCCAACCGGGCAGATCTGGACCGTGTTGCCCGAGAAGTACGACACGAACGGTTCGTCGGGGAACGTCATCACCTGCGTGTTGTTGCCCCGGCTGACGAAGTGGATCAGTTTGTCGCCGGCGACCTCGTCGGCAAAACGCGTGCAACGGTCGCACAGAATGCACCGTTCGCGATCGAGGAACACCAGGTCGGAAATCGGAATCGGCTTTTCGTAGTGCCGCTTCTGCTCGATGTAGCGGCTCTCGCCGGGGCCATGACTGAACGCCTGGTCTTGCAGCGGGCATTCGCCGCCCTTGTCGCACACCGGGCAGTCGAGGGGATGGTTGGCGAGCAGCAGCTCGAGCACCCCTTCTTGGGCCCGCTTGACCGCCGGCGTGGTCGTGTTGACCACTTGGCCATCTTGGGTCGGCGTCATGCACGACACGACCATCATCGTGCCGCGCGGTCCCTCGACCTCGACGAGGCACTGGCGGCACATGCCGACGGGCGACATCCGCGGGTGGTAGCAGAAGTGCGGTACGTAGGCACCGTGTTCGTTGCACGCGTCGATGACCAACCCACCTGGATCGACTCGCTGCTCGATGCCGTCGATGGTGACGGTGATCCGGCCGTCGTCGGGTTCCGGCTCCGCAACGGCAGTTTCGTTGTCGCCCGTGCCGTCGCTGCCCGCGTTGTCGCTGTCCGTGTCGTCGGCCACCGCGTCGGTGCTGGAGTCGTCGTCGGTCGTTGCGTCAGACATTGGCAGCTCCCACGTGAACCCGCTGGCCTCCGGTGCCATGGATCGCGTGCCGCTCGACACCGTCGATCGGCCGGCCATGCTCGACGTAGTGCTCGAACTCGTGGCGGAACCGCTCGACCGCCGACACGATCGGACTCACCGCCGACGGTCCGAGCGGACAGATCGTGGTTTGTTTGGGTGGCCACGCCAACCCGGGGCTGATCGACTCACACACGTCGAGCAGCGTCGCCAAGTCCTCAGCCCGCCCGTTGCCATCGAGCATCCGCTTGAGGATCCGCTCCAACCATGTCGTGCCCTCGCGACAGGGAGTGCACTTGCCGCACGATTCACGGGCAAAGAAGCGCACGACCCGCCAACACGCGGCGACCATGTCGGTGGCGTCGTCCATGATCACGATCGCCCCCGACCCGAGCATCGAGCCGGCTTGGTCGACCGTGGCCTTGTCGAGGGGAAGGTCGAGGTGTTCGGGGAAGAACCAGATGGCCGATGCACCGCCGGGGATGAATGCCTTCACCGACCGTCCCTGGCGGACGCCGCCGCAGTACTCCGGCGCCTCGACGAGGTCGCGGAAGGTCGTGGTCCCGTTGGGCACCTCGAACACACCGGGCGCGTTGACGTGGCCCGACACCGCGAACATCCGCATGCCGGTGGAGGTCGGTGAGGCCAGGTCGAAGAAGTCCTGGCCGCTGTGGTTGATGATCCACGGCAAGTTCGACAGCGTCTCGACGTTGTTGACGATGGTCGGCTGGAGATACAGGCCCTTGGCAGCAGGGAAAAACGGGGGCTTCAGCCGCGGCATCCCCCGCTCGCCTTCGAGACTCTCGATCAACGCCGTTTCTTCGCCGACGATGTACGCACCCGCACCCCAACTGAGGTGGATGTCGACGGAGAAGTCGGTCCCCAAGATGCGTTCCCCGGCGAGGTTGTTGGCGTACGCGTCATTCAGCGCCTGAGCAATCCGCTCCTGGGCGAGCGCCATCTCGCCACGCACATACAGAAATGCCTGCGCCGCGCCAATCGCGTAGCAGGCGAGCAGCGTGCCCTCGATCAGCTGATGCGGATCGAGCTCCATCAGCATCCGGTCTTTGTAGGTTCCCGGTTCGGACTCGTCGCCGTTGACCACGATGTACCGGGGGAACACGCCGTCTGGCAGGAAGCCCCACTTGACGCCGGCGGGGAACCCTGCGCCGCCGCGACCCTGAATCTCAGAGGTCTTGACCTGATCGTGCACCTCCTCGGGGGTCATCGCGGTGAGTGCTTGGCGCAACGCGCTGTAGCCGCCAGACCGGACGTAGCCGTCGTAGGTGTAGCCGTCGGCCTGATCGAAGCGTGTCGTGATCAGCTTGGGCCCCGTCGGCACCGAGCCCGACGTGCCGTTGGCAACGTCGCCGCCGTTGGCTGATCCCATTGTGGTGGGGGCGTCCGGATCGTCAGCGGGCATCGACGGCCTCCTGAGCTCGGCGGCCGGTATCGGCCCAATTGTCGGGCGTGGTCTGGCGAGTCCGCGCCAGCGTGCCATGGGCCGGGATCTCGTCGGACAGCGACCCGTCGCGCAGGTCGTCGACCAGCTGATCGAAGTCCTCGTTGGTCACGCGATAACGGTAGCGATAGTTCACCTGGACCGCCGGTGCTTCGGTGCAGGCGGCGATGCACTCCACGTCTTCGATCGAGAACATGCCGTCGGGGGTGGTCGAGCCACTCTTGATCCCCAGACGCTCTTCGGCGTGCTCCAGCAGCTCCCACGCGCCGAGCAACTGACACGAGATGTTGGTACACACGTTGATGCAGTACTTGCCAACGGGTTCGAACTTGAACATCTCGTAGAAGCTCGCCGTGCCGTACACCTCGGCTGGAGTGAT
>JBCCVW010000278.1:0-4911 GCA_039194665.1 Actinomycetota bacterium | reverse complement strand
GTGGGCCTGGGGGGGGCGCGCCTAACTGCTTTTTGTGTATCCGCGCCGGCGGCGGGGGGGGGCGGCGTTTGCGCCGGTCGGCATCGCCGGTGCCCAACACCCCCGCGGTTGGGGCCCGCCGGCGGCCCTCGCCGATGCCGACCGGCCCGGCGCTGAGGGCCGACAGGAGCGCCTCGACGTCGGCGTGCGGGTCGCCGGCGATCGGGTCGTCGTCGTCATCGACGTCCGCCTGCGAGAAGAAGCAGTCCTTGAACGGCGCCAGCCCAAGCGGGGCAGCCAGTCGATTCACGGTGAGGAACCACGTCCACAACAACGCGGGGTCAGCAGCGAAGCGGTAGTCGTCGCTCGTGCGCACCGCAGCGACACGATCCAGCTGGGCGGCTTCGATCAGATCGGCCGGGGTCGCCATACACCACATCAGATCGATGTCGAACTCGTTGGCCAGCTCGTTCAGCGTGCGCTGCCAGTGAAGCGCCCGACCCGGGCGGCGCCGCATCTCGCCCACGCCGAACCAGAACAGCAGCATCCAGTCCTGCTCGATGCATGTGGCGCCCCATCGACGCGCATCGTCGAACCATTGGCGGAAGAAACTCGGATCCGCCGGCGCAGCGGCGAGTTCACCGACCCACCATTCGGTGGGGTCGTCGATGTACGGCGACGACGTCGAGATGTGGCGGGCGTGAAGGATCAACGGCGGGTGATCGAGCGCACGGCCCAGCCAGCGCACACCGTCCGCCTCCGACGGTGGATATGCGTCGTGGCGCGGCGTCCAGGTCATCGCCCCGCTCGGCGGTACGTCGTCGGGATAGCCGATGTCGGTGATCGCCCGTGGGACTTCGTGTGGATAGAACCACGAGTCGAGTTCGACCGCGCCGATGGGTACGTCGCGCTGGCGCAGGTCGGACACGACGTCGACCACCGACTCGCCAATCGTCCGGCCGTGCTCGGTGCGATACCAGTAGGCCGCGCCGTTGTCGGTCCAATACGCAAGCCGTCCCAGCGCCGGATTCGTCGCCACCGGTCGGCGTTTCGCGGGGGCGAGATCGGCGCCCCAGCGATCGAGCACTGCCGTCACCGACTCATCTCGATAGATGATGATCGAGGTGGTGTGGCGTGCGTCGACCTCGTCGAGATCGCCGTGCCAACCCCACAACAACTGTCTGTCGCGCACGGTGATGATCTGTTCGTGGGCGCCGTCGACCGGAGCGATGAGCGCGGCGCGCCCGGCACCGCGGACGAACAGCGGGAGCATCGCTCGCGGCGAGCGCAAGTTCGGCGCCGGGTGGAAGTCGAACTCGAGTGCGGCGTCGGCCAGCACCGGCATCGCGAACTGGGTGAACGCAAACCCGAGCAGCTCCACGTCGTCGGCGGATGCCGAGTCGACGCCGAGCAGGTCGTAGGCGCTGAAGCTCGCAGCCACCGACGGGTGCGAGTACCGACCAGTGGCCAGGCCGTTCAGGTCGTCGAGCGCGCGGAGCCGCAGCACTCGCCGGTCGGCGGGGCCGGTCACATCGACCTCGACTCGATCGCGGACCTCGTCGTTCGCGAGGACCACGACGGGGTTCACGAAGATGGCTCCGTGGTGTCCACCGCGTTGGCCACACGCGCTGCTGCGTCGGCGGCTTGGTACTCGGCCAGCAACGCTTGTTCGCGGTCGTGGCGCGGGAACACGGTAGCCACCAGCACGAAGCCGATGACGATCGCCGCGCACCCGGCGAGGTAGGCGTTGTTCGAGCCATCGATAAAGGCCACTCGGGCGGCGGCGATGATCTGATCCGAGAAGACCGGCACGCGTTCGGCCGTGAGTTCGGCAGCCGCAAAGCTGCTCTCGAGCTCGCGGGCGATGTCGCTGGTCACCTGGTTCTGCAGTGCGGGTGGGGCGTCTGCGACGTCGGCGGCGATCGCGGCGCCGTAGCCGGCCGTGAGCAACGCGCCCATCACCGACTGCATCGCCGCGCCGCCGAGATCGCGCTGCAGGTCGGCGGTTCCCGAGGCCATGCCGGCTCGCTCCACGGGCACGGAGCCGGTCAACGAGTTCGACGCCGGGGTGCCCGCCAGTCCCACGCCGATCCCGATACAGACGTACGCCGGCGCCACGGCCCAGTACGAGGCGCCCTCGTCCCACAGCAGCAACATCAGCAAGAAGCTGGCGAAGCAGAAGACGTAGCCGACGAGCAGCGTCAGCCGGGCGCCGAACCGGCCGACCATGCGCGCCGAAATCGGTGCCGAGGGAACCATCAATACCACCGCAGGCAGAATTGCTGCGCCGGCTTCCAGCGGGGAGTAGCCGAGCACGTTCTGCAGGTACTGCTGACCGACGAACATCGCGCCCATCAGCGACCCGAACACGATGATCCCGGCGAGCGCCGCCACCCAGAAGACCCGCCGCGATGCGACGTTGAGGTCGTACAGCGGGAACCGCGCCCGACGCTCTTGCAGGAGGAACGCCACGAGGGCGACGACCATGACCACACCTGCAGCGATGGCGGTGCTGCGCAACTCGGAGACGCCGGCGAAGTTGATCGACAACACGAGTGCACCGACGAACACGATCGAGATCACGCCGCCGAGGTGGTCGACCGGGTTGGTCGTCTCGTTGACGTGGGCGGGAACGATCACCAACGCCAGCAGGAAGGCGAGGGCGGAGAGGGGGACCGTGATGAGGAACACCGAACCCCAGTAGAAGTTCTCGAGCAGCCACCCCGACAGCAGTGGGCCGAGCGCGGCGAGCGCTCCACCCAACGCGGACCAGGTGGCGATCGCCTTCGTCCGTGCCGGGCCCGACCACAAGGCGGTGATCAGCGCCAGCGTCGTCGGGAAGGCCATGCCGGCGGCGACACCGCCGAGTATCCGACCGGCGATCAGGATCGTGTCGCTGCCGGCAAACCCGGCGATCAGCGATGCCGGAATCGACAGCGCCATCCCGACGAGAATCAGCAACTTGCGCCCGTAACGGTCGCCCACAGCGCCGAGGTACAACACCGATCCGGCAAGGCCGAGCGAGAAGCCGACGGCGACGAGGTCGAGCGAGGTCTGGCTCGACCCGAAGTGCAGCCCGATGTCGGGCAGCGCAACGTTGGCCACCGACAGGTTGAGGTTGGCGACACCGGCGACCAGGATGAGCGTTGCCAGCACGACGCCGGCGCGGTCTGGCACTCCGCTCTCCGTGGTGGCCCGGCTGGTGAGTTCGTCGTCGGCGATGGTCGGAGCGTAGTGAACGGCGTCTCGGCCGAGAGAGAAAAGGGCCTGAAGTCCCGATTGCCGGCGCAGCCGATCGGTGCGACGATCGGTGCGTGCCTGCGACTCCGCTTTCCTCAGATCGACTCGCTCAGCTCGACGCGCACTGGCGTGCGGCGAACTACCTCGCCGTCGGCCAGATCTACCTGCTCGACAATCCGTTGCTTCGAGAACCGCTCACCATCGAACACATCAAGCCGCGGCTGCTCGGCCACTTCGGTACCACACCGGGGCTGAATCTCGTCTACACCCACCTCAATCGGGCGATCGTCGATCGCGATCAGGACATGGTGATGATCGCCGGGCCGGGTCACGGCGGACCGGCGATGGTTGCGTGCACGTGGCTCGAGGGCACCTACAGCGAGGTGTACCCGAACATCGGCCATCACGAACGCGGCATGCAGCGGCTGTTCAAGCAGTTCTCGTTTCCAGGTGGAATACCCAGCCATCACGCGCCTGAAACACCCGGCTCGATCCACGAGGGCGGCGAACTCGGGTACTCGCTGTCGCATGCCACCGGCGCGGCGCTCGACAATCCCGACCTGGTGGTGGCCTGCGTGATCGGCGACGGCGAGGCCGAGACCGGACCGCTGTCGACCAGTTGGATGAGCAGCGCGTTCATCAACCCCCAGCGCGACGGCGCCGTGCTGCCGATCCTCGCCCTCAACGGCTACAAGATCGCCAACCCGACCGTTCTGGCACGGATCGGCGACGAGCGACTCGAGCAGTACATGCGGGCGACCGGCTGGGAACCGCACTGGGTGTCGGGCGACGACCCGGAGGCGGTGCACCAGCAGATGGCTGACGTGCTCGACAGGTGTCTCGACAAGATCGCCGACATCAAAACCAACGGCTCGCAAACCACGTCCGACCAGCCGTGGCCGATGATCGTCATGCGCACACCCAAGGGCTGGACGGGGCCGAAAGTTGTCGATGGCGTCCCCGTCGAGGGGACGTGGCGGGCCCACCAGGTGCCGCTGGCCGGTGTGCGCGAGAACCCCGAGCACCTGCAGATGCTCGAAGACTGGATGAAGAGCTACAAGCCCGAGGAGCTGTTCGACGACGGCGGCGCTCCGGTCGGTGACATCACGTCGTGGCTCCCACACGGCGATCGGCGGCTGGGCTCGAACCCGCACGCCAACGGCGGCAAGCTGCGCATCGCACTGGAGATTCCCGATTTCCGTCACTACGGGGTGGCGGTCGACCAGCCGGGTCTTGAAACATCGGAGCCGACGCGCGTGCTCGGGCGCCTGTTGCGCGACGTCATGGAGGCCAATGCCGACCGGAAGAACTTTCGGTTGTTCGGTCCCGACGAGACCGCCAGTAACCGCCTCGACGCGGTGTACGAGGTGAGCGGCAAGACGTGGCACCTCGAACAACTCGACACCGACATCGCCCTCGAACCCGACGGTCGCGTCATGGAGATGTTGTCCGAGCATCAGTGTCAGGGATGGCTCGAGGGGTATCTGCTCACCGGTCGGCACGGTCTGTTCTCGTGCTACGAGGCGTTCATCCACATCATCGACTCGATGTTCAACCAACACGCCAAGTGGCTCAAGGTCACTCGGTCGCTCGGTTGGCGCGAACCGATCAGCTCGCTCAACTACCTCCTGACGTCGCACGTGTGGCGCCAAGATCACAACGGCTTCTCGCACCAAGACCCGGGCTTCGTCG
>JBCCVW010000277.1:0-4922 GCA_039194665.1 Actinomycetota bacterium | reverse complement strand
GTGCGGCGCGGGCGGGGCGCGCCTCCCCCCCCGCCCCGCCGCCGCCGGCGACGCCCGCACCGCCGTCGATGACGTACGTCTCGCCGGTGATCCAGCTTGCGGCGTCGCTGGCCAAGAAGAGCGCCAGATTCGCGATGTCTTCTGGTTGACCCACCCGGCCGAGCGGCAGTCGGGCGGCCAACGACTCGCCAAAGTTGTCGATCAATACCTTGGCGAAGTCCGTCTGCACCAGTCCGGGGGCGATGCCCACCACCCGGGTTGGGCCGAGTTCGTGTGCCAGCTGGCGAGTCAGGTGGATCAGCGCGGCCTTGGTCAGGTTGTACACACCGAGCGCGCCCTCGGCACGGAGTCCGCCGACCGAGGCGACGTTGACGATCACACCGGGCGTGTCCTTGAACGCCTGCTCCCAGGCTGCCTGCGCAAAGAACAACGGGCCCTTCAGGTTGACCTGGAATGTCTTGTCGTAGCGTCCTTCATCGACGCCGAGTGTCGGTCCGTAATACGGATTGGTCGCGGCGTTGTTGACCAGAATGTCGAGTCCACCGAAGCGCTCGATCGTGGCCGCCACCGTGCGTTCGCCCGCTCCCTCGTCGCCAGCGTTGGCGGCGAGCACGTCAACGTCGCCCGCCGCGTCGGCCATCTCGGACGCTGCTGCCTCCAGTTGATCGAGCTTGCGACTGCTGAGCATCACATTGGCGCCCGCCGCGGCGTACGACGCGGCGATCGCCTTGCCGATGCCTTTCGACGCCCCAGTGACGAGCGCGGTCTTTCCTGCCAGGGAGAGGTCCATCGCAGCGACGCTAGACGGTGGGTTGGCCCGGCGATGAGTCGCTACGTTCAGCGCTGATCGTCGTGTTGTTGCTGGAACTCGGGTGGTGCGGCACCGTTCCAATGGAACCGCCCGAGCAAGCGACGCTCCTCGGCACGCATCGCTTCCGCCTCGTCAGCCTCCGCGTGATCGTGACCGAACACGTGCAACACGCCGTGCACCACGAGGAGCGCGATCTCATCGTCGAGTGTGCCGGCGTGGGTGGCGAATTGATCGACGGCAACGGCCGGGCACACGACGATGTCGCCGAGCAAGCGGGGCACCGCGCCGTCGGGCGCGTCACCTCCGTCGACGGCATCCAGGGGGGCCGCGAGCACGTCGGTCGGGCGCTCGGCCCCCATCCACTCGGCGTTGATCTCGGCCATCGCCGCTCGATCGACGAACGTGAGCGTCAGCTCGCCACGCCCGCCGACGTCGCTCGCCACGCGCGCTGCGAGGCGCTGCCATCGGTCGAGATCGACGGGCGGATCGCTGCGATCGGCGGCGTCTCGGTCATCGGTGACGACGACTGCGACCGGCTCGACCAGGTCGGCCATCGTGTCAGCGGTCGTTGCGCTCGTACGCCGCAACGATGTCGGCGACGATGCGATGGCGCACGACGTCGGCACCTGTGAGGTGGACGAACGCCAGGCTGTCGATGCCGGTCAAGGTGCGTTCGAGACCCGCGAGTGCGCTCTTGCCGTTGGGGATGTCGACCTGGGTGGTGTCGCCCGTGACAACGACGCGTGAGCCGAAGCCGATGCGCGTGAGGAACATCTTCATTTGCTCCGGCGTGGCGTTCTGCGCCTCGTCGAGGATGATGAAGCTGTTGTTCAGCGTGCGCCCACGCATGAACGCCAGTGGTGCCACCTCGACCACTTGCCTCTCGAGCAGCCGAGTCACTGCGTCTGGATCGAGCATGTCGTACAGGGCGTCGTACAGCGGGCGCAGGTACGGGTCGATCTTGGCCATCAAGTCGCCGGGCAGGAATCCGAGCCGCTCACCCGCTTCGACAGCGGGACGAGTGAGGATGATCCGCTGGACGTCTTTGGCCTGCAGCGCGCGCACCGCCATGGCCACGGCCAGCCACGACTTGCCGGTACCGGCGGGCCCGAGACCAAACGTGATGACGTTCTCGGCGATGGTGTCGACGTAGCGCTTCTGGCCAGCCGTTTTCGGCTTGACCTGCCGGCCCTTGGCGCCGCGTAGCACCTCGTGGCTGAGGATCTCGCTGGGCCGCTCCTCGGCGTCGACCATCGACACGATGCGTTCGAGCGTCGCTTCGTCGAGTTGTTGGCCGCGCTGGAGCAGCATGATCAGTTCTTCGAACAAACGCGTCGCGTCGGCGACGCGCGTGGTGTCGTCACCACCGATCCGCACCTCGTTGCCGCGCACGCTGATCCGCACGGTGGGAAAGCGCTGCTCGATCTGACGGAGGAACTGGTCGCGCGGACCGACGAGCGCCGTCATGAGATGCATGCCGGGAACGACCACGGTGGCGTGGGTGCTGGCTGCGGTTCCGGTCATGTTCGTCCGTCAGCGTACCCGCGTGGAGCGCACGCAAACGAGGGGGTTCGATGCTGCAGTAGCGGGCGTCAACCAGCCTGGTCGGCTGGAACGGTCAGTCAGCAACGTTGCGCGCTCCGACGATGCGCGTCGGTGTCACGAACACCGCAAGCTCCGGTGGCACGGCGTTGCGCTTGCCATAGGCCTCGGCCTTGTCCGCGCCCATGTACCGACCGCCGATGCGGGTCGCCCATTCGAGCAACGTGGCCGGATCGTCGGTGGTGGTGGCGTTGCCATTCACGGTGACGAACGAGAACGGCGGACGATCGTCGTCGAAACACAGCGACACCCGCCCGTCGCGCAGGATCGAGCGGCCCTTGACGGTCTCTGCTGATGTCATGAACACCAGCCGTGCGTCGGATCCAGCGCCGTCGACGTCGACCCAGACCGGGGCCACGTGCGGTGAGCCGTCCTTGCGGGTCACCGCCAACTTGCCGGTGCGCGGCGGTGACGCCAGCACGAACTCTTCCCACCACTCGGTTGCGCTGCTCATGGGCGCACCGTATCCGTCGCTTTCCCGGGTAAACCCGATCACTTTGATCGGGTTTATACTGCGGTGGTGACCGTCGGCGTCTCCACCCCCACACGTAGCCGCTTGTCGACGGTGTTCTCGTTCCCCGATCCCGTGAACGAAACCGCCGCTCGGGTCGTGGCGGCCGGTGTGGTGGCGCTCGCTGCGGCCACCGTCATCACGGCGAACCCGTGGCTGTTGGTCGTGTTGGTGGCGGGGTTCGCCGCCCGTGTTGCCACCGGCCCCACCCTGTCGCCCCTTGGCCAGTTGTCGATGCGGGTGATCACGCCCTGGATCGAGCGACGGTTCAACGTGCAGTCGAAGCAGGTACCGGGCCCGCCGAAGCGCTTCGCCCAGGCGATCGGACTCGTCTTCTCCGGCGGAGCTGCGCTCGCAACCGTGTTCGGTGCCTCGGTCGTCGCCGTTGTGTTGTTGCTCATGCTGACCGTGGCTGCATCGCTCGAAGCGTTGTTCGGACTGTGTCTCGGCTGCCGGGTGTACCAAGCGATCTGGGGATGCGACGAGTGCGCCGACCTCAGCGATCGCTTGCGGGCGCTGGCGACGAACTCGTCGACCTGACTCCCGAAGCGCCGGCACGGCGACTCGGTCATTCGATCCGGGTCGCCGGTGACCGCATCCGTTTGCGAGTGTGAAGACATGACCGATGTGATCGATGTGCTCGAGGTCCGCCGCGACGACCTAGGAATCACCCGCCACACCACCGACCCGCTGCCACAACTGAGCGACGGCCAGGTGCTGTTGCGCGTCGACCGTGTGGGGCTCACCGCCAACAACGTCACCTACGGCGCGGCCGGCGACATGGTCGGCTACTGGAAGTTCTTCCCGTCGGCCGAGGACGGCTGGGGACGAATTCCGGTGTGGGGCTTCGCCGACGTGATCGGCGGCGACGTCGAAGGAGTCCCCATCGGCACCCGGGTCTTCGGCTACCTGCCGATGGCCACGCATCTCGTGGTGACTCCCAGCCGGGTCAACCCAAGCGGCTTCGCCGATGGGTCGGCGCACCGCGCCGAACTGCCGGCGGTGTACAACCAGTACCGGTTCACTGCCGCCGATCCGACCTACCAACCGGACACCGAAGACATCCAAGCGATCTTCATCCCGCTGTTCGTCACATCGTTCGTGCTCGACGACTACCTCGCCGACAACAACGACTTCGGCGCCGAACAGATCATCATCTCCAGCGCGTCGAGCAAGACCGCCGCGGGAACGGCGCTCTGCACGACGGCACGCGACGGCGATCGGCCGCGCGTGGTCGGCCTCACCTCGCCCGGACGAGTCGAACACGTGGAGGGCCTCGGCTGTTACGACCAGGTACGGGCGTACGACCAGATCGGTGACCTCGCCAGCGTTCCGTCGGTGTTCGTCGACATCGCCGGCAACGCCGGGGTGCGTCACGAGGTGCACACCCACCTCGGTGATCAGCTCGCGGCCTCCGTCGCTGTCGGTCTCACCCACTGGGACGCCACCGCCACCGACGAGGTGCTGCCTGGCCCGACGCCAGAGTTCTTCTTCGCTCCGAGCCAGGTGCAGAAGCGGGTGGCCGACTGGGGCCAGGACGGCTACCAAGCCCGACTCGGCATCGCGTGGGAGCGGCTCCTCGAAGTGGCCCCCAGCTGGGCCACGATCGTCGAGCGCGCCGGCCTCGCCGGCTTGGAAGAGGCGTACCTGGCGATGGTCCAGGATGCTGCCGATCCGAGCGAAGCGAGCATCGCCGTGCTCGCGTGAGATTCTTGAAGAATTCCTGAGATTTCTTCGGCTGAGGGCCCGATTTCGGGGGTTGGGTGTGACACCCCCTCGTCATGATGGGAAGCGTGACGAACACCGCCATCAACAACCCCGATGCAGCCACGGCGACCGCGGCCGCAGCGGAGTTGGTTGCTGATGCGGGGGCGGCGTTGGTGTCGGCGATCGCCAAACTGCAAGCGGTCGACGTATCGGTGTTGCCCGATGCGGTGGCCGACGAGTGGGCCGTTCATGTCGAGCGAGCGCGCCGGATCAGTGAAGCCGCAGCGGTGG
>JBCCVW010000276.1:0-4986 GCA_039194665.1 Actinomycetota bacterium | reverse complement strand
TGCCACCGGGGGGGGCTGTTTTAGTGTGTTTTCCGCCCCCGGTTACACGCGTTGTGTTTTCGGGGTTTACCCCCACCACCGTTACAACACGCGCGCCGGGCCGGATGGCCGGACGACACTCCAACCGTCGCCGAGCTGGGCGCCGGGTGTCGCGAGCGCAACGATCGATCCGCCGAACCCGCCGCCGGTGAGCCTCGCCCCAAGTACCCCGGGGATGGCGCGAGCGGCATCGATGGCCGCGTCGATGGTCGGCGTCGAGATCTCGTAGTCATCGCGCAGGCTTGTGTGCCCGTCGTTCATCACTGCGCCGGCAGTAGCGAGCTCGCCGGAGCGGAATGCGCTCGCCACCTGACGCACGCGTTCGTTCTCGGTGATCACATGGCGGGCGCGTCGAACGAGTAGCGGATCGTCGAGTGCGGCGAGGTCGTCGACAGACGCCTCGCGGAGCGCGCCGATCATCCCTTCGACGCGGGCACATTCCGCCACACGATCGGCGTAGCCGGAACCGACGAGCGTGCGCGGCTCGACGAAGCGCACGGCTATGACGGCCTCGCCGGGTACCGGCACCGGCTCGACCGATTCGGAACGACAATCGATCAACACTGCGTGTCCCTCGACGGCTGAAGCGATGCACAGCTGATCCATGATCCCCGTCGGCACACCGGTCGCCTGGTGTTCAGCGGCTCTCGCGGTCACCGCTAATTCGTGTGGCGTCCCGTCGAAGCCGAGGGCCAGCCCGACTGCGCACAGCAGTGCTGCGCTCGAGGACAGTCCGGCGCCAGCTGGCAGTGTGCTGTCGACGGTGCCGGTCACACCGGAGCCGGCGCCCATGCGGTGGGCCATCGCTGCAACGAAGCGGGCCCAGGCGGGTTCGATCGTCGCTGGGTCGTCGTTGAACGGAACCGTGAACGAGCAGGGTTGGGGGTCGAGCGACGAGCGCAGCTCGACGGTGTCGCCGCCAGGTTCGACCGTGATGGTGATGCCGGTATCGATAGCCATCGGCATCACCAGTCCGCCGACGTAGTCGGTGTGGTCGCCGATGAGATTCACCCGCCCGGGAGCGTGCACGACGCGCGGCATCGGGCGGACGGTATCGGATCTGCAACACTCGCCGTCATGCCGCGCGCTGAGCTGTCCACCGGGATCGAGGTCGAGTACACCACCGACGGCGATCGCGCGGATCCCGCCTTACTGGTGGTGTGTGGCTACACGTCCCAGTACCCGTCGTGGCGGCAAGGGTTGATCGACGCGCTCGTTGCGCAAGGGCTGTTCGTGATCCGGTTCGACAACCGTGACGTCGGCCTGTCGAGCAAGCTCGATGGCCAAAACGTGCGACCCGATGCGGTGCTGGCTGCACAGCTCGACGGGGGCCCCACACCCGAGGTGCCGTACACCCTGTCTGACATGGCGGCCGACGGCATCGCGCTGCTCGATCACCTCGGCATCGACCGCGCCCACATCGTTGGCAACTCCATGGGCGGGATGATCGTGCAAACGATGGCCATCGAGCACCCTGCGCGGGTGGCCAGCTTGACCTCGGTGATGTCGAGTGTGGGCGACATGCGCGTCGGGCGCCCGACCGCCGAGGCGCGCGAGGCGCTGCTCGCCCCGCAGCCGCCCGATCGTGACGAATACGTCGCATCGGCCCTGAACAACCAGGTGTGGGCGTCGAAGCGGTACTGGGATCCCGACGACATGCAGGCAATCGCCGCTCTGCAGTACGACCGCTGCTTCTATCCCGAGGGCGCGACCCGTCAGCTCGCGGCGATCTACGCCAGCGGCGACCGCAGCGCTGCGCTCGCGTCGCTCGACGTGCCGACCCTGGTGATTCACGGCCGAGACGACACGCTGATCACCCCAGAAGGCGGGGAGCGCACCGCCGAGCTGATCCCGGGCGCCCGGTACCTCCTGGTGTCCGACATGGGTCACGACATGCCCGCGCCGCTGTGGCCGGTGTTCGCCGAGGCGATCGGCGGCCACGCACGTGTGGCCGCGGAGACGGCCCGTCGCGCGTGAACGGCACATGACACAACTCCTCGACCGACGACAGAAACGGAGCACCCCTATGTCTGGACCACTGACCGGCTACCGCATCATCGAGATCGCGGGGATCGGACCGGGACCGTTCGCCGCGATGTTGCTTGCCGACATGGGCGCCGAAGTGATCCGCGTCGAACGGGTCGGTGCCGTGCGGTCGGCGGCCGACGACCGGCCGCACTGGGACGTGATGCTCCGCGGGCGGCGCAACATTGCCCTCGATCTCAAGCAGCCCGACGGCGTCGAGGCATTGCTCTCGCTGGTCGAGTCGGCCGACGCCTTGATCGAAGGGTTCCGCCCTGGCGTCACCGAGCGCCTCGGCATCGGGCCAAACGACTGCGCGGCGCGCAACCCCAAGCTCGTCTACGGCCGCATGACCGGCTGGGGCCAAGAAGGCCCGTATGCCAGCGCGGCAGGTCATGACATCAACTACATCTCCCTGGCGGGCGCGCTGGCCCACTTCGGCCGCGCCGGCGAAGCGCCGGTGCCGCCACTCAACATGGTCGGCGACTTCGGCGGAGGCGGCATGTTCCTCGCCTACGGCGTGGTCTGCGGTCTCCTCGAAGCGCAGCGCAGCGGGCAGGGGCAGGTGGTCGACGCGGCGATGGTCGACGGGTCGGCGATTCTGATGACGATGTTCTGGGCGTTCCGCTCGATCGGCATGTTCGACGAGCAGGCGCGTGGCACCAACCTGCTCGATACGGGCGCGCACTTCTACGACGTGTATCGGTGCGCCGACGACGAGTACATCTCGCTCGGGTCGATCGAACCGCAGTTCTACGCCGAGCTCATGCGCCTGACCGGACTCGACGGCGACGCCGACTTCGCCGCGCAGATGGACAAGACGAAGTGGCCCGAACTGAAGCAGCGGCTGACCGACGTGTTCGCCACCAAGACGCGCGATGAGTGGTGCGAGCTGATGGAGCACACCGACGTGTGCTTCGCTCCGGTGCTCACGATGGGCGATGCCGCCCAACACCCGCACAACGTGGCGCGCTCGACGTTCGTCGACGTCGACGGCACCGTGCAGCCAGCGCCAGCGCCGCGCTTCAGCCGCAGCGCACCGCAGCTCGATCAGCGCCCGGCACATGCCGGAGAGCACACCCGCCAGATCCTGGTCGACTGGGGTCTTCCCGCCGACCGCATCGATGCCTTGCTCGACGCAGGCGCCGCGGCGCAGGCCTAGCGTTCGACGGGTCGACACTCCGTACGATCGCTCCGATGTCGCAGATCGACGCCGCCGAGCACTACCGCCGCTCGGTTGAGCGCGTGATCGCACTGATCGACGAGCAGGGCGCCGACGCAATCGACACGCCAGTCCCCGCGTGCCCGGGGTGGTCGGTCGGCGACGTCCTCCGCCACGTGGTCGGTCTCACGAGCGATGTCGTGCATTCGCAAGTCGACGGTTACGCAGGACCGGAATGGACCGCGCGCCAGATCGCCCGGCGTCGTGATCTGACCTGGCCAGCACTACGGGCGGAGTGGCTCGCTGACCTGCCGGCCATGGTGACGATCAATCGGGACCTTGCTGGATCTGCGCTTCCGGACATGATCGAGCACGTGATGGGTCCGGTGCCCAAAGTCGCCTTCGAACAGGCCTTCACCGTCGATCTTGTGCAACACGAGCTCGACGTGCGCGCTGCTCTCGGGGCGCCGCGTCCTGTCGACACCGACACCGATCAGCTCGTGGCGGGCGCACAGATCTCAACGCTGCGCGGTGCCTTCGCCGTGCGCGACCTCCCCACGGTGCACCTCGTAGCAAACGATGTCGAACGCACCTGGCCGATCGGTCGCGACGAGCCCGTGGCGACGCTGCAGGTGTCGTTGTTCGAATTGCTGCGCACGATCGGGGGCAGGCGGACGTTTGACGAGATCCGCGATTCGTCGTGGTCTGGCGATCCGAGTCCGGTCGTCGAGCACCTCGTTGTACCGTTCTTCCTGGCGCCCACATCGTCGCTCGGCGAGTGCGCCTAACGGCTCGTGTCCTGTCCGGCGCGGAACCCGACAGACTGTTTGGGTGGCCACGCTGGTGACGTTTCATGCCCATCCCGACGATGAAGTGTTGAACACCGGGGGAGTGATCGCCCGAGCTGCCGATGAAGGTCATCGCGTGGTGCTCGTGGTGGCCACTGGAGGGGAGTATGGCGAGGTCCCTGACGACCTCGGCGAGCAGACCCTCGCCGATCGCCGACGCGACGAACTCGATGCGTCTGCCACGGTGCTCGGGATCGACGAGGTCGTACGGCTCGGCTATCACGACTCGGGGATGACCGGTTGGGATGGCAACAGCAATGCGGCGTCGTTCCTGCAAGCCGACACCGATGCCGCTGCACAACAACTCCTCGACGTGATCGACCGGGTCGAGGCCGACGTGTTGACGATTTACGACTGGCACGGTGGCTACGGGCATCCCGACCACATCAAGGTGCACGACGTTGGCGTGGCGGCCGCGAAGCAACGCCCGGGCCTTCGAGTGCTCGAGGCAACCTTCAACCGCGACGCGATGGCCTCGATGATGGCCAGCGCCGCAGCGGACGGTATGGAGATGACCAACGACGACGGCGAACGGATGGACCCGCACGGTCCGGCCGACGACGGCAACCCGATGGGCACACCCGAAGCCGAGCTCACCTTGGCCGTCGACGTCGGTCCTTGGACCGAGCACAAGCGCGAGGCGCTGCGTTGCCATCGGAGCCAGATCACCGACACGTCGATGCTGCTCGAGATGCCCGACGATGCGTTCGCGATGGCATTCGGCACCGAATGGTTCATCGAGCACGATGCCAAACCGCCGCTGCGCGCTGGATGGATCTTCGACCCGCCGTCGTAGTCGCCAACCGGTCCGCGTCCGAGCCGTGGCGCGGGACCACAATGAGCTGATGCCTTCACGTCGTCGTAGGAACTCGTCGCGATCGGTCCGCGCTGGGGCTGGACTGGTCGTGGTTGGTG
>JBCCVW010000275.1:0-4988 GCA_039194665.1 Actinomycetota bacterium | reverse complement strand
GACTCGGGGGTGCGCTAGGCGGGTGGACTCGACGTCGATGCCGCCCTTCTCGGCCAACGTGACGAGCGCACCCTCGTTGGGATCGCCGACCAGCTCCCCATCCTCGACGACGGCATCGGAACACAGCGCCATCGGTAGGAGGTACGGCTCGAGCGACTCCGACGTCGAGCCCACCTGGCGGATAGTGCCGTCGGCGGAGTATCCCTCGCCCGTGGCGGTGTACCGGCCGCCGTGGGCCAGTGCCAGCTCGCGCACCGTCATCTGGCCAACGGTCAGGGTTCCCGTCTTGTCGGTGCAGATCGCCGACGTCGAGCCCAGCGCCTCGGCGGACGGGAGCGTCTTGACGATCGCGTTGCGCTGCGACATGTGCACCGTGCCGAGGGCCAGCACGGCGGTGACCACGGCTGGGAGCGCATCGGGAATGGCGCCGATTGCCAAGGCCACGCCGACGTTGAACAGGTCGGACCATGAGTCGCCCTCGCGTATGCGGAGGATGAACACGATGGCGACGAAGGCGATGGCTGCGAGGCCGAGGATCAATCGGGTCAGCGAGTCGATTTGGCGGGTCAACGGTGTGGTCTGCGTTTTGGTCGCCTGCAGCATCCCGGCGACGTTGCCCACCTCGGTGGCCATCCCCGTGGCGGTCACCACGTAGGTCGCGCTGCCGCGTGTGGCAGTCGTGTTGGCGAACACCAGGTCGGTGCGATCGGCGAGTGCGGTTTCCGCGGCGACGGCGTCGAGGCGCTTGAGCACCGGCGTGCTTTCACCGGTCAGGCTGGCCTCGTCGGTCTCCAGGCTGGCCATCGTGAGCAACCGGCCGTCTGCCGGGATGCGATCGCCGTGTGTGACTGAAACGATGTCGCCAGGAACGAGTTGCTCGGCGCCGACGGTCGCCTCGTCACCGCCGCGCAGCACGGTCGCCTCGGGATGGAGCATGTCGCGCAGCGCGGCGAGACCCTTCTCGGCGCGACTCTCCTGGTTGAGGGCCAACACGGCGTTGAACAACGTGATGGCGAAGACGACGGCGCCCGTCGAGATCTCCCCGATGACGAAGGCCACGATCGACGCCACCAGCAATACGATCTGAAGGAGGTTGCGATACTGCCGGATGAACGCGGCGAGCCGGCTCTCCTGGTCGTCCTGGTCGAGCTCGTTGAGGCCGTACTGGCCCTGTCGGCGGGTGACTTCGGCGGCCGCGAGGCCCGCCGCTGGGTCGACATCGAGTTGGCCGACGGCCTCGTCTGGCGACAATGCATGCCAAGGCGTCGAGTCGGAGCGCTGGGCGTCGGCGGGGGAGTCGACTGTCATCGTCACGGATCGTAGATCGACTCGCCGGTGCGCGAACGTGGCGACATGGGGACATTGACGATCGAACTGAGTGGGCAGGCGTGCGGAGCGACCGTTCGCGGCGTCGACCTGCGGACAGAACTCGATGCTCAAACCGTCGCCGAGCTGCGCGCCGCCTGGCTCGAACACCGAGTCGTTGCCTTTCCTGAGCAGGAGCTCACCGACCACGACCTCGAGCGCTTCACCCAGTACTTCGGCCCCTTCGGTCACGACCCGTACATCGAGGCGATCGACGGGCACCCGCACGTGATCGCACTACACCGTCGGGCCGACGAGACCGCATCGATCTTCGCCGAGTCGTTTCATGCCGACTGGAGCTTTCAGGAGTTCCCGCCCGACGGCACCTGCCTGTACGGCATCGTCATTCCGCCGGAAGGAGGCGACACGCTCTTCGCCGATCAGCACACGGCGTACAACGCGATGCCCGCCGAGTTGCGCGCCCGCATCGACGATCTGGTTGCGCTGCACTCGGCCAAGGTCGCCTATGCACCCGATGGCATCTACGGGGTGGCGGATGACGACTCGGATCGGACGACGCGCATCGTGGTCGATGAGTCGGCCAACGCCATCCAGCGTCACTCGCTGGTGCGGGAACATCCCGAAACCGGCCGGCGCGGCGTGTACAGCTGTGCCGGCTACATCTGTGGTATCGATGGCATGAGCGCCGACGAGGCGCGTGACCTATTGGTGGAGATCTACCAGTATCAGAGCGCCGACGAGGTGGTGTACCGGCACCAGTGGGAGTCGGGGATGTTGGTGATGTGGGACAATCGGGCGGTGCTCCACCGTGCCACCGGTGGGTACGACGGCCATGAGCGGCTCCTCCATCGGACCACGATCGGCCACCGCAGCACGGCGGCCGCCTGACGATGCACATCGAGCTCGCCGCCCTGGTGGTCGACGACTACGACGCTGCCATCGAGTTCTTCGTCGACGTGCTCGGGTTCGAGCTGACGACCGACGAGCCGGCCACCACCGACGACGGTCGACCCAAACGATGGGTCGTCGTCACGCCACCGGGGGCCGCGACCGGGCTCTTGCTTGCACAGGCCGACGGGCAGGAGCAGCGTGATCGCATCGGTGACCAAACCGGTGGTCGTGTCGGGTTCTTCCTGCGGGTCGACGACTTCGCAGCCGCGCATCAGCGAATGGCCGACGGCGGTGTGGAGTTTCTCGAGGCGCCGCGCCACGAGCCCTATGGCACCGTCGCCGTCTTCGTCGACGTCGCCGGCAACAAGTGGGACTTGCTCGGCCCACCCAGCTGATCGGCGGGCGGAGACGAAGCTCAGTTGTTCTTGATCGTCATTCCGCCATCGACGAGCAGCGCGTGGCCGGTGATGTACGACGACGCCGGCAGGGCCAGGTGGAAGATCCCATGGGCGATCTCGACCGGTTCCGCATAACGCCGTAGCGGCACCCGGCGGCGGGCGAACTTGTCCTTCATCTCGTCGGGGATTCCGGCGGTGATGCCGGTGCGCACCGGGCCGGGGCACACCGCGTTGACCGTGATGCCCTCGTCGCCGAGTTCGACGGCGAGTGACTTCGTGAGTCCGATCAGTCCGTGTTTGGCGGCCGTGTATGGCGAGTTGTGGGCGCTCCCGCCGACACCCTCGGTCGACGACACGTTGACGATGCGTGGCGCGTCGCTGTTGCGCAGGAGCGGCAATGTCGCCCGGATCAGGCGCATCGGGCCGGCCAGCATCACGTCGAGCGACCGATCCCACGAGGCGGGATAGTTCTCGTCGTCGATCGGCGCCGGGATCGCCAGGCCGGCGTTGTTGACTAGCACATCGAGGCGGCCGTGGGTCTCGCCGAGCTCGGCGATCACCGTTCCCACGTCGTCGTCGCTGGTCACATCGAGGTGGCGGGTGACGGTGCGCTCGCCGTCGAGGCCGGTGATCTCGTCGCGGTCGGTGGCGATCACGATGGCGCCGTGCGCGTCGAACAGCTCGGCGGTCGCCTTCCCGATGCCTGATGCCGCACCGGTGACGAGGACGATGCGGCCGGTCGTGTCGCGTGGATCCATGATCCGATCGTGGCAGATGGGCCCGCCGCGAGTGCCGCCGGGGCCGCCATGAGAAAATCTGAGATTTCTCCCCGTGGAGGCCCGATTTTGGGGGTTGGGTGAAGCTCCTATGTCAATGGGTGGGTGAGGTCGTGGAGGATGAGTCGGTGGAGTCGGCGGGCGAGTGAGCGTTTGAGGCATCGTCGGATCTCTCGTGGTGAGAGGCCTTCTTCGGTTCGGCGGGCGATGTAGCGGCGGGTTTCGTCGTGGCGGCGGGTGCGGTGGAGAACCACGACGTGGAGGGCGGAGTTCGCTTGTCGGTCGCCGCCGCGGTTGAGGCGATGCCGGCGGGTGTTCCCCGATGACGCTGGGACGGGGCTGGTGCCGCACAAGGCTGCGAATGAGGCTTCGCTGTGGAGACGTTCTGGGTTCTCGCCAGCAGCGATCACGAGTGCCGCAGCAAGGTGGGTAGACACGCCGTGCTCGGCGAGCAGCGACGGGACGAGCTGGTCGAGCAGGACTCGCATCTGGGCTTCGAGTTCTCGGGCCTCGGCGTCGAGCGTCAACCAGCGGCGAGCGAGCCGCCAAATCGCGGTTCGGGTCGCGGTTCGGGCGTCGGTTACTTCACCGGGGCGCCAGCGTGATGCGTGCTTGACTCGGTGGGCCGTGGTCATTCCGGCGAGTTCGCCACGGACGTCGTCGGGGGCGGTCACGATCAGGTCACGGATCTGGTTCGCAGCGACGGTCTTGGCTGCCACGGCTGAACGTCGAGCAACCCGCAACGCTCGAACCGCTTCGACGTGACCGGTTCGATCACGCGGAGTCGCGGTGGCTTCACCTGACAACACCGCTCGAGCTGCAGCTTCAGCATCAGCGGGATCAGACTTGCCGCGTCGACGCCGATGCTGACGGTTCACGGGGTTGACCTCGATCACTTGCTCGTTCTGCGCGGCCAGGAACCGAGCGAGGCCAGCCCCATATGAGCCGGTCCCTTCAACACCGAACGCCACGATCTCGCCGTGACGTCGCGCCCAACAACGCAAGCGTCGATAGCCGGCACAGTCAGCGTCGAATGTGGCTGACTCGATCAGCCGGCCAACGTCATCGCACACCGCAGCGGTGTGCGTCCGGGCGTGGGTGTCCACGCCAACCACGATGGATCGTGTTGCTGTCATGATGGTGATGTCTCCTCATCTCGCTGATTAGGAAGGCACCACCGGCCGGGACGGCGGACAGCACACCTTGGATGCAGGCCAATGCTCCTATCAGGTCACGTTCGCCCGACCGGTCGGTGCGCGTCCGGAACCGACACCAGGCCGACAGTTCAATCAGCAGACATCACGTCAGTGACACCCAGAGTCAGACCCGACCCCAGCCCCGGACACCAACATCAAACCAAAGGTGTGACACCCCCTCGTCATGATGGGAAGCGTGACGAACACCGCCATCAACAACCCCGATGCAGCCACGGCGACCGCGGCCGCAGCGGAGTTGCTTGCTGATGCGGGGGCGGCGTTGGTGTCGGCGATCGCCAAACTGCAAGCGGTCGACGTATCGGTGTTGCCCGATGCGGTGGCCGACGAGTGGGCCGTTCATGTCGAGCGAGCGCGCCGGATCAGTGAAGCCGCAGCGGTGG
>JBCCVW010000274.1:0-5026 GCA_039194665.1 Actinomycetota bacterium | reverse complement strand
GTCGCCGCCCACACGATTCCGGCCGCGCCGTCGGCAACCGGGCGACCACCGCCACCGCCCATGTCGGTGGCCACCCATCCCGGGCACACCGCGTTGATGCGCGCGGACGGCATCTCGGCGGCCCACATCTTGGTCAGCGCGTTGAGGCTGACCTTGGAGATGCGGTAGGCCGGAAGTTGGCCGCCCATGTCGGTGAGCGCGCCTGCGCCTGACGACACGTTGACGATGCGGCCGTGCGCGCTGTTGCGGATCAACGGGGCGAGCGCCGACGTCAATTGCCACGTGCCGAAGAGGTTGGTGTCGAGCGCAGCGCGCACGCTCTCGAGATCGGCGTCGATCGCCGACTGCCAGGTGTCGTACATGATCGCTGCATTGTTCACGAGTACATCGAGATCGCCGACGCTGGCGACGGCATGAGCTGCCGCCGCTACCGAATCGGGATCGGCGAGATCGAGTTGCACGATGGTGGCCCGCCCGCCGGAGCGTTCGATCGCGGCGACGACGGGCTCGGCGTTCTCCATCGATCGTGAGGTGACGAGCACCTGGTGGCCCAGCGCGCCCAGCTGCATCGCGACCTCACGGCCGATGCCGCGGTTTGCGCCGGTGACGAGCGACGTCGTCATTGCGGGCGCACGATCGGACGCAGTGTTGGTCTCGGCACTACCAACAGCGTACGGTTGGCGTTGCGCGAAGGGGGAAGCCGGTGCGATGCCGGCGCTGACCCGCAACCGTATGTCGACCATCGCAGGGTGGCCGGCGAGCCGGAATACCCAGCGTGCAGACATATCCGAAGTGCCGTCGAGGTCTACGGCCGCCGGATGGAGCGAGCGCAACCGCTCGGCACCGTCTCGTGTTCGTGGTCCTCACTTTGTTGCGAGGTTTCAACAAGCATGAGTATCCGTTCGTCCCGAGCGATCGCCCGCGTGGTGATCGCTCTCAGCACTACCGCCGCCCTCGGGCTGTCGATGTCCGCCGTGGCCAACGGCCAGTCCACCCCGCCCGACGACAACGTTGCGTTGGCCGAACTGCGCGGACCCGACACCGTGGCGCCGAGCCTCGACTGGATCGAGCGCGAGCTGGCCGCCAACGGTGGATCGCTCCCGAGCTCCTTCGACGACACGGGCCAAACCCCCGACTGGGGGCTCACCGCCGACGCCATCCTGGCGTTGAACAGCGGCGGCCGCGGTGCGGAAGAGTCGGCGACCACGGCGACCGGGCTGATGGCGGCGAACATCAACGACTACATCACGGGCCAGACGTTCGGCGATCCAAACGGTGTGTACGCCGGGCCAGTCGGCAAGTCGTTCGTGACCGCAATCGCGCAGCGGCAGGACCCGAACGACTTCGGTGGGGTGGACCTCGAAGCGCTGTCACGGGTAGCGATCGAACAGACCGGACTGCAGGCCGGGCGGTTCTCGGACCGCAACTCCATCTTCGGCAACTTTTCGAACGGGTTCGGGCAGGCGTACAACATTCTCGGCCTGTCGACCACGCCCGACGGGGTGCCGGAAAACGCAGCGGCGTTTCTGCTCGATCAGCAGTGTCCCAACGGAGGGTTCCGCCTGAACTACGACACGACGCCCGCCACGCGAGGCTGCGACGACAACGCCGAGGTAGACGTCGATGGGTCCGGGCTCGCCCTGCAAGCACTGCTCGTGCTCGGTGATGGACCCGAGGTGATCGAGGCGATCGAGAAGGTCAGCGCATGGCTGACATCGATACAGCGAGGCAACGGATCGTTCCCCAATAGCGCCGGCACCGAGAACAGCAACACCAGCGGAGTCGTCGCCCAGGCGCTCGCCGCTGTTGGCGACCCCAGCGCGGCCGACAACGCAGCCATGTGGATCAGCACGATCACGGTGACCGAGGCCGAGACGGCCGACGGCACACCGTCGCCGGTCGACATCGGAGCGATTGCCTTCACCAAGGGCGCCTTCGACACCGCACTCACATCAGGTCTCCCGACCGATGTTGCCGGTCGCGACCAGTGGCGGCGAGCCACGACGCAGGCGGTGTTGGCGTCGCTGCCCGTGTTCTTGCCCGAGAACTTCGTTGGCACACTCGGACGCTTCCTCGATACGCGGTCGGGTGGGTCGACGGTTGATGGTGAGGATGTTGGTGGTGGTCCGGTTGCGGCTGGTGCGGTGGTCGAGTTCCAGATCGCTGGTCGTGGGGGTGTGCCCGATGACGCGGAGGCGATTGCTGGGAATGTGACGATCACTGATGTGGGGCAGCGTGGGTTTGGCACGGTGTGGGATTGTTCGGAGCCGCGGCCTGGGTCGTCGAGTGTGAATTATGCGGGGCCTGGTGCGGCGTATCCGAATGCGGTGATCACGGAGTTGTCTGATGAGGGCACGGTGTGTGTGTTCGTGCAGCGTCAGGCGCAGGTGATCTTCGACGTCACCGGCGTGTTGTCGTGAGCTGGTGCGGGTGAGGTGAAAGCGGCGGCGTTCGCCTTGGTGGTTGCGGTGGTCGGTGCGCTTGCGCCGGCCGCCGCTTCCTCCTCGGCGTCCGCCCGGTCTGCTGCACCTGATGAGGAGGCTGCTGCAGGCGAGCAGATCGACGAGTCGTGCACCGACGCGGACGGGGTCACCGTCGTCGTCGACTTTCAAGAGCTCGGTGGCGGGGTGAACGTCCGCTGTGCGCCCGGACCGATCGATTCGGGCCTCGATGCGTTCAATCGGGCAGACATCGTGTGGGAAGGCACGCGCCGCGACCCCGGATTCGTGTGCCGCATCGCCGGCCGCCCTGGTCCGGTTGACGAAGCGTGCGGCAACACACCGCCGGCCAACGCCTACTGGTCGTACTGGTTGGCGCCGCGTGGAGGCACGTGGTGCTACAGCAACCTCGGCGCCGGCAACCGCACTCCGCCGCCCGGCACCGTCGAGGGGTGGTCATTTGCGCTCAACCGGGCGACCACCGAGATCCCGCCGCCGCGTCTCGATCCACCACCGCCGCTCCCCGGCGTGGAGCCGACGCAACTCGACCCGGGTGACTGCAGCACGCCGAACTCGTCGGCGACCACGATCAGCACCACCCAGGCCCCGACGTCGTCGGTGACGACGCCGCCGACGGCGGCCGACCCTCCACCAGCGGCCGTTGCGCCATCGGTCGCAGACCCGGTCAACCCCTCACCGCCGGCCGATCAACCAACCGGGGACTCGACCGGCTCCGACCCCAGTGGCGACAGCACAGGGCAGCCGGCCGAGAGTGACGCCGTCGACGAGTTGGCTGAAGGTGCGACGGACGCCAGTGTGAGTCCGGTCGATGTGGCGACCACAACGACGAACCCCGGCAGCGCTGTTGCCGCAGCGCCGGCAGGCACCGCGACCTCGAGCACGCGCCCACCGGTCACCCGTCCGGAGACGACGACGGCCCGTTCGTCGGAGATCGATCTCGACCGGATCGCGGCGGACCGTGAGTTGCCGAGCGGTCTCGAGGCACCAGTGCCGGTCGGCGACGTCGACCTCTCCGACGACGGGCGCGGTGGCGGTGGCTTTGGTGCGACCACGTTGCTCGGCATGCTGGCGATCGCCGCGCTCGCCGGCGGTGGATTCTGGGCTGCTCGTCGCCGAGGGACGACGTGACCAGGCTGCCGCGTCGGCTGCATCCCGGTGCCTGGTGGTTGTGGGCGATCGGCCTGGCGGCCGCTGCGTCGCAAACCACGAACCCGCTCGTGCTGCTGCTGTTTTGCGCAGTCGCTTGGTGTGTGGTGGCGATGCGCCGCGGCGATGCTCCATGGGCCAACGGCTTCCGCTTCTACGTCGTGCTCGGTCTGGTGATCATCGCCGTGCGGGTGGCCTTTCGCATCGTGTTCGGCGAGGCGGGTGCTGGCGAGACCGTCTTGTTCGAACTTCCCGAACTCGCGCTTCCCGACGCGGCGGGCGGCATCCAGATCGGCGGTCCGGTCACGCTCGAGGGGATTTTGGGTGCGCTCTACGACGGCCTGCGGATCGCCACGCTCCTGCTGTGCCTCGGTGCAGCGAACGTGCTTGCCGATCCGAAGCGCCTGCTGAAGGCACTGCCGGGCGCGCTGTACGAAGTGGGTGTCGCGGTCACGGTTGCGCTGACCATGGCGCCACAGCTGATCGTGAGCGGCCAACGCATTCGCCGCGCGCGTCGTCTCAGAGGCGATCTCGGGGGTCGCCGTCACGTCGTGCGGACTGCGCTGATCCCGGTGCTCGAAGATGCGCTCGACTCTTCGCTCGTGCTCGCGTCGTCGATGGACTCGCGCGGGTACGGACGTACCGCTGGCGTCCCGCGCACGACGCGCATCGTCACGGCGGTGCTCGTCCTCGCTGGACTGGCGGGTGTGTGCGTTGGTACGTACGGACTGCTCGACGCCACGACGCCGCGGCAACTCGGCCTCCCGATGCTGATGGTCGGATGCGTGCTCGCCATCGCTGGCCTCCGCCTCGGCGGACGGCGAGTACGGCGCACCGTGTATCGCCCCGATCGGTGGCGGTGGGAGGAGACAGCAGTGATCGCCTGCGGGGTCGGCGCCGCTGCACTGATGGTGCTGGCCGACGCCGTCGATCCGGGCAATCTGTACCCGACACTGCAGCCATTGCGGTGGCCGGAGTTGGGGCTGATCCCAGCGATCGCCGCCGCCGTGGGCGTACTCCCGGCGATCGTCGCGCCGCCCCCGCGCTCGTCGATGCGCAAGCCGGACGCTGCACCCGAACCGAGCCGCAGCGAGCGCCTTCTCGTGGGGGCGCCGTGATCGACTTCGAGAACGTCAGCGTCATCTATCCAGATGCCGACACTCCGGTCATTCGTGATGTGACCGTGCACGTTCCCGCCGGCGAGCTGTGTCTGGCGGTCGGTCTCACCGGGGTGGGCAAGTCGACGCTGCTCGGGGCGATCAACGGCACCGTGCCGCACTTCACCGGGGGCACGATGGCTGGCACCGTCACCGTGGCGGGATACGACACGCGCGACTACCCGCCCCGCGAGCTGGCGGGAGTGGTTGGCATGGTCGTGCAAGATCCGGCGAGCGGATTCGTCACCGACACGGTCGAAGAAG
>JBCCVW010000273.1:0-5064 GCA_039194665.1 Actinomycetota bacterium | reverse complement strand
CGCCAACTGGTTCGAGGGCTCACCGCCGGCGCAGTGAAAGGATGATCACCATGACCCCCCATCGACGCGTTCGTCGACCCCTCGGCCGAGCAGTCCGCGGCGTTGCGCTGCTCACCGCAGCGGGCGTGTTTGCCGTCGCCTGCTCGTCGGGCGAGTCGGCGCTCGACTCGGGCAACAACGCACCAGCCACGACCAACGCGCCGGCGACGACCGAGGCGCCGGCGGACAATGCTGTTGAGACGACCGAACCGAGCGCCGCCGACACCACAGCGGAGTCGGAGAATTCCGGTACCACCGTGGCACCGACGACCGCTGCGATTCCGACCACCACGGTGGCCTCGTTGGCTGACCTTCCCGAGTGTCCGACCGATGCCCTCGACGGTGCTGACGGTCCAGTCGAGATCGTGTTCTGGCACGGAATGACCAACGAGTTGGAGACCGCGCTGGTTGCGCTGACCGACGAGTACAACGCCAGCCAAGACCGCGTCGTCGTGCAGCTCCAGAACCAGACCAGCTACGACAACGTCGCCACCAACTACATCAGCGTGTCGAGCGGCAGTCGGCCGGTGCTGGTCCAGCTGGAGGAGTCGTACCTTCGGTCGTTCGCCGACTCGGGCACGATCGTCCCGGCCGGCGCCTGCTTGGAGTCGAGCGGGCTCGACACGAGCGCGTTCTTGCCGCGGACACTCACGGCGTACCAGTACGAGGGTGTCCAGTGGGGGATGCCGTTCAACGTCTCCAACCCGATCCTGTACTACAACCGGTCGATCTTCGAAGCTGCCGGGCTCGATCCCGACGACCCGCCGGTGAGTCTCGACGAGCTGCGCGCTGCGTCGCAGGCGATTGTCGACTCGGGAGCCGCATCGGTGGGATTGGTGCTCGACTCCGGGCCCGGCTCGGGCGGCGGATGGTTCCTCGAGCAGTGGTTCGGGCGGGTCGAAGCGCCCTACGCCGACAACGGCAATGGACGGATCGCGCCGGCGACCGAGGTGCTGTTCAACAGTGAGACCGGCGTTGAGCTGACCACGTTCTTGCAGGACATGATCAACGAAGGATTGGCGATGACCGTTGGCGACAACCCGGGCGGGCAGGACTCGTTCCTCAAGCTCGCCGACCAGCAAGCGCCCGGGGCGATGACGATCGGTACCTCGGCGGCGCTCGGCACCGTGATTGCCACGCTCGGCGGCGGGCTGGTCCCGGGCCTCACGGAGGACGACTTCGGCACGGGCCCGATGCCCGGCCCCGGCGACGAACCGCAAGTGCAGGTTGGTGGCGCATCGTTGTGGATCGCCGATGGCAAGAGCGACGAAGAGGTCGCCGCAGCGTGGGACTACATCACGTTTCTCGTGCAAGCCGAGACGCAGTCGGAGTGGGCTGCCGCCACCGGGTACGTCCCAGTGCGTACCGACTCGATCGACCTCGACCCGTTGGCCACCACTTACGCCGAGGACCCGCGTTTCGAGGTCGCGTTCGACCAGTTGCTCAGCGGCCGCGACGACGATCTGGCCAATGCGCCGGTGCTGGGACCGCAACGTGAGGTGCGCACCGAGACGTCGCGGGCGATGGCGGCGATCTTCAACGGGGAGGATCCGCAGACCGCGCTCGATGCGGCCAAGCAGGCGAGTGATGCGCTGATCGCCAGCTACAACCAACGCAACTAGGTCGAGGTGTTCGCCGTCGGGCAACGCGACGCGGAGCGGTAGGGTCGCCGCCATGGCAACGACCTTCCCCCCGTTTGACGGTTCCGCTCCGAAGACACAGCAGTTCGCCGAGCCGCCCGAGCTGGGGATCGACTCGGCCAAGCGCTACACCGCCACGCTCGACACCTCGCTCGGCGAGATCGTGATCGCCCTCGACGCGGTGAAGGCGCCGCAGACGGTCAACAACTTCGTGTTCCTCGCGCTGCACCACTACTACGACGGCGTGATCTTCCACCGCATCATCAACGGCTTCATGTGCCAGGGCGGCGACCCCACCGGCACCGGCCGCGGCGGTCCCGGTTACCGCTTCGAGGACGAGCTGCCCCAGCCCCGCGAGTACCAGATCGGATCGGTGGCCATGGCCAACGCCGGGCCACACACCAACGGCAGCCAGTTCTTCATCGTGTCGGGCCCGTCCGGTGTGTCGCTGCCCCCGCAGTACAGCCTGTTCGGTCAGGTCGTGAAGGGTCTCGAGGTGATCGACGAGATGCAGCGCGTGCCCACAGGCGGCGGCGACAAGCCGAAGACCGACGTGGTGATCAACTCGGTTGCCATCACCGTTGCCGACGACTGAGCGACCACGCCAGCTGTCGCTGGCCCAGGCCCGGCGCATCGCCCTCGGGGCCCAAGGCTTCGCCGACGCGCGCCCGAACGGACGGGTTGACCGCCGTCATTTGCGGCGTGTCGTCGACCGCATGGGGCTCATCCAGATCGACTCGGTCAACGTGCTGGTCCGCAGTCAAGAGCTGCCGCTGTACGCCCGCCTCGGTGCACACCCGCGCACCCTGATCCCCGACGCGAGCGGCGACGGGGAGCTGTTCGAGTACTGGGTGCACGAGGCGAGTCACGTGCCAATCGAGCTCCATCCGTATCTGCGTTGGCACATGGATCGAGATCATCGGTGGGGTGGCGTGAATCGACTGTTCGAGGCGCGGCCGCGGTTCATCGACGATGTACTCGACCGCATTGAACGGGACGGCCCGATCGTCGCCGGCGATCTCAAGCAACGCCAGGGCCCCAAGGGCACATGGTGGGACTGGGACGACGGCAAGATCGCCCTCGAGTACCTGTTCCACCGGGGTCTGGTCGCCGCAGTGCGTCGTCCCAACGACTTCGCCCGCGTGTACGACCTCGCGGAGCGCGTGCTCCCCGCCGATGTGCTGGCGACGCCCGCCGTGCCAGAAACCGATGCCCGCAAAGAACTGCTCGTGCGGGCCGCACGCCACCACGGTGTGGGCACTGTCGAGGACCTCACCGACTACCACCGTCAGCGCAATCCGCCCTGTCGGCCGCTGATTCCCGAACTGGTCGAAGACGGTCGTCTCGTCGAGGTGACGGTGGAGGGCTGGGCCAAGCCGGCCTACATGCACCCCGACGCCGTGCTGCCGCGGCGCGTCGAGGCGACGGCGCTGTTGTCGCCGTTCGATCCGGTGGTGTGGAACCGCGACCGCACCGAACGGCTCTTCGACTTCCGCTATCGCATCGAGATCTACGTGCCCAAGGCCAAGCGGCAGTTCGGCTACTACGTGTTGCCCGTTCTGATCGGCGACCGTCTCGTCGGCCGCGTCGACCTCAAGGCCGACCGCGCCGATGGCGTGTTGCGCGTGCTCGCTCTGTTCGTCGAGGAACACGCCGAACGCCGCGAGGTGCGCGAGGCGATCGAGCCAGAACTGACCGCAATGGCGGACTGGCTCGGGCTGGCCAACGGCGTCGCGATGTAACGGTGGTGTCTGACACCATGTAACGGGCACGCCGTCACACGGTGTCAGACACCACCGTTACACCTCGGGCGTGATCGCCCAGCGGAGGGTGCGGGTGACGAGCTCGCCGGCGGGACGGAGGGCCACCGCTTCGGTCACGGGCAGCCACGGCAGCCGTAGCGGCCATCGTGTCCACCGAGGCATCAGCGCGACGGCGGCAGCGGCGATCAGGCCGTACGCGGGACGCGCCGCGGTCGGTAGCGGCGGTCGCAGCAGGAGGTAGGTCGCCGCATCGCGCGCCTCGCGCGTGCCGCGCAGTTCGGGCCTGAACGCCCGCAGCTGGGCGCGTAGTTGGCGCACCGACGTCGGCGGATCGAGCACCCCGAGGGCGCTGGCGACCGTCGCAGTGTCGGCAACGTAGGCATCGCGCTCGTTGGCCGTCAGCGAGTCGACGCCGTAGCGGTGGTGGGCGGCGAGGAAGCTGTCGATCTCGGCGAGGTGCACCCAATGGAGCAGGTGTGGATCGTTCGCCGCGTAGGCGCGCCCGTCGGGGGCATGGCCGACGACGCGCTCGTGCACGCGATGGACCACGGCGACGGCCCGTTCGGCCTCGGTCGCCGGACCGAACGTGGTGGCGGCGAGGAAGTCGGCGGTTCGTTGCAGGCGGCCCCACGGGTCGTGTCGGTAATCGGAGTGCTGCGCGACACCGGCCATCGCCAGCGGATGCAGCGATTGGAACAGCAACGCACGCAACCCGCCGACGAACATCGCGGCGTCGCTGTGGACTCGACGGATCGCCGCATCGGCCTCGAACCAGGATGGCTCCTCGTTGTCGAACAGCTCGTCGCGTCGCTGATCGGCGTCGGGGCCGACCACTCGCATCCGCACCTGCTGGCCGAGCCAGTCGCGTAGCGGATCCGACATGTCCCAATCGTGCCATGGGTCCGTGAGTACGCTCCGAACGTGCCAGAAGAACGCGCCGACGACGGCGGTTCGACGGTCGGCGCGACCGATCCGAGTGGACGGCCATACGACCGGCGACAGACCGATCGCACACTGCCGCGGTGGGCGTTGCCGGCGATCGCGCTGTTCTGGAGTGGGTTCGTTCTGACCTTCGCCGTGCGCCATGTGTTCCACCGGCTCTCAGCGCTGCTGATCTTGTTGCTCGTGTCGCTCTTCCTGGCATTGGCCATCGAACCCGGCGTCAATCGTCTCGCCGCACGCGGGTGGAAGCGCAGCCGGGCAACGTTGTTGATCGTCTTCTCCGTCGTGCTTGGGTTTCTGGTGTTCGCCGTCGCCGTCGGCACTCTCGTGGGGACGCAGGTCGCCGAGTTGTTGTCAGAGTCCGACTTGTACATCACCGACACGGTCAACTTCATCAACGACACCTTCGGCACCCAGATCGACCCGCAAGACGTGATCGACGAGTTCAACGATCCCGACGGCCGAGTCCAGCAGTTCATTCAGAGCCAGAGCGACGAGGCGGTGCGCCTGTCGCTCACGGCGGTCAACGTGAGTTTCCAGGCGCTGTCGGTGGTGCTGTTCACCTACTACCTCGTCGCCGACGGTCCCCGGCTGCGGAGCGTGATATGCGCCATTCTCACCCCATAACGTCAGGTGCGTGTGCTGCACGAATGGGAGCTGGCGTTCACCAAGACCGGCGG
>JBCCVW010000272.1:0-5105 GCA_039194665.1 Actinomycetota bacterium | reverse complement strand
GCCGCAGCGCCGAGTCGTCGACGAAGCGCCGGATGACCAACCAGCTCCGAGATCGCTTCCGAGAACGATGCGGGGTCCGCCGGATTCCACAGGTAGCCGTTCTCACCGTGACGGACGAGGTCGAGTGGGCCTCCCGATGCAGGCGCCACCACCGGGAGCCCCGATGCGAGTGCTTCTTGCACCGCTTGACAGAACGTCTCGTCGAGTCCGGCATGGGCGAACACGTCGAATGAGGCGTACAGCGCGCCGAGCTCAGTGCCGTGGCGAAGTCCGAGGAACGTGGCGCGCGGCATCACCGCCTCGAGCCGGTCACGTTCGGGGCCGTCGCCAACCACCACCACGCGGACGTCGGGGCGCGCGGAGGTCGCGGCGAGCCGGCCGATCTGCTTTTCGGGGGCGAGCCTGCCGACAAACCCGACGATTGTCTCCCCGGCCGGCGCCAGCGTGCGACGCCACTCGTCGGACCGGTGCAGCGGGTGGAATCGTCGGAGGTCGACCCCGCGCGCCCAGAGCGCGACGTTGTGCACCCCGTGGTGGCGCAGCGCCCAGACTGCCGAGGTCGAAGGCGCCAGGGTGAGGTCGGCTCGCTGGTGCACCCAGGAGATCCACTTCCACAGCGGCCGGTGGGCGACGCCCAGTCGTTGCCGACGCGCGAAGCCGGCGAGATCGGTTTGATAGACGGCCACCGACGGCACGCCGACCCGCCGCGCCGCGAGTGCGCCCGACGCGCCGAGTACAGCGGGCGCAGCGAGGTGCACCACGTCGGGTTGTATCCGCTTGAACATCGCCGCCAGGCGAGCGGTCGGCAGCCCGACGCGCAGATCGCCGTAGCGCGGCAGGTCGAACGAACGCACCCGCAGCACAGATACACCGTCGACGACCGTCGGTCCGGGACCCGGGGCAACGACGATGCACTCGTGGCCGTGCGAGGTGAGTTGTTCGGCGATCCGCAGCACCGAGTTGGTCACGCCATTCACGGCCGGCACGAACGACTCGGCGACGATGACCACCCTGAGGACACCGGGTCGGCGGTACCGACGGCGCTGGTGGATCGCTCGAACGATCTCGTTCACGACGCGTAGTGAACACGAGCGAGATGAACTACATCACTGTGATTCGGCAACGGCAGATGACGGGTCGGCAACCAATGTGCGAACACCACCCACGCGGCAGCTGGGTGATGTGCGTCTCTTGACACGCACAGCGCCACATAGCACTCTCGTGCTGCCGGGAGGTCCATCGGCTCGACATCGGCCGTGCGGGGGAGGACGGGACAATGGGGAATCGACACCATCGAGTTCGGCGAGTGACGGGCCTCGCCGGTTGTCTGGTCGCCGCCATGGTCCTCGTGGCCACGACGAACACCGCGACGAGCGGAGGTTCAACCGTGAGCGCCGGCACGGGACCGCTCGATGGGCCCTCGTCCAGCGTCGACGAACAGATCGAGGCGCTGATGGCGGAGAAGGCATCTCGGTCGCCGACACAGCGCAAGATCGACTCCGATCTGCTGTACGAGATCAAACGCGAGCGCAACGATGAGCTGTTCCAAGTGGTGCCGGATCTACAGACGAGAGTCACCACGGACGGGCGCAACATGGTCCTGGTCGATATCGACGCCACCGTCGGCGCCAGCCTGCTCGAGCGCATCGTCGCACTCGGTGGCGAGGTGGTCAACAGCCACCCGCGGTATCGCGCCGTGCGCGCTCGGCTTCCGATCGACGCGATCGAGCAGCTGGCCACGTCGCCGAACGTGACGGGCATTCGCCCGGCCGACCGACCGGTGACCCGCAAGATCGACACCTCCGAGGGCGACGTCGCCCATCGGGCCGATGTCGCTCGCGCCACGTCCAACGTCACCGGCGCGGGCGTCAAGGCCTGCGTGATGTCGGATTCGGTCGACGCGCTCGGCGCGCTCCAAGCCTCGGGCGACCTGCCCGCGGTATCGGTCCTCCCAGGTCAATCGGGCAACCCCGGAACGAGTGAGGGCACGGCGATGCTCGAGATCGTCCACGACCTCGCGCCCGGCGCCACCCTCGGATACGCAACGGCGACCGGCGGTCGGGCGAGTTTCGCGCAGAACATTCTCGACCTGCGCGCCTCGGGTTGCCATGTCATCGTCGACGACATCGGATACTTCACGAGCCCGTCGCTCCAAGACGGCCCGATCGCCGCGGCCGTCGACGAGGTAGTCGCCGACGGCGCGCTGTACTTCTCCGCCGCGGGCAACGACGGAAACGCCACCGATGGCACGTCGGGCGCGTGGGAGGGTGACTTCCAAGCCTCAGGAGCCGCCCCGCCAGCGCTGGGCGTGGCGGCGGGCACGATCCACGACTTCGGCGACGGCTCTGGTGCCAACACGGTCACTGCGGGAGGAGGCACCTTTGTGTTGCAGTGGGCCGATCCGTTGGGTGGCTCCACCAACGACTACGACCTCTATCTCCTCGATGCCACCGGCACGTCGGTCGTTCTCGCCTCGACAGATATTCAAGATGGCGACGACAACCCGATCGAGTTCATCAACGGTCCCGACGACGCCACCGGGATGAACCTCGCCGTCGCCCTGTTCAGCGGCAGTCCCCGGTACCTACACCTCAACTCCCTCGGCGGCCGGCTGGATCAGGCTACGGGTGGGTCGATCTACGGACAGCCGGCCGCCGAGGGCGCGTTCGCAGTGGCGGCGGTCGACCAAGCAACCGCGCTCGGTGGTGCGTTCACCGGCGGAGCAGCCAATCCGGTGAGGAGCTTTAGCAGCGACGGGCCGCGCCGACTGTTCTTCGACGCCGACGGCAACCCGTACACCCCCGGCAACTTCTCGTCGACCGGGGGAACGGTCCGCCAAAAGCCGGACATCGCCGCCGCCGACGGGGTGACGACCGCAACGCCGGGGTTCAGCCCGTTCCCCGGCACGTCGGCTGCGGCGCCCCACGCTGCGGCCATCGCGGCGCTGATGCTCGAGGCCAATCCGACGCTGTCCACCGCCGATGTCGACGGTCTGTTCGCCTCGCACGCGCTGGACATCGACGCCCCAGGGGTCGACCGCGTCTCCGGGTACGGGTTGCTCGACGCCGCCGCCCTGGTCGAGGCGATTCCACCGCCTCCGCCGCCGACACCGGACGTGATCACAGTCGATCCCGCGCGTGTGCTCGACACTCGAGTCACCGGCACCACCATCGACAACCTGTTCCAAGGCGGCGGCAAACTCGCCGCCCGAGAAATCATCCGTATCCAAGTCGCCGGACGCGGCGGCGTCGACGCCAACGCCGTCGGCGTCGAAGTCAACCTCACCGCCATCGACACCACCGACCGCGGCTTCGCCACCCTCTTCCCCTGCACCCAAGACCCACCCAACGCCTCAACGGTCAACTACACCCCCGGCGTCAACATCGCCAACGCCACCACCGTCGCCCTCAACAACAACGGCGAACTCTGCCTCTACTCCCACCGCAACGCCCACTACGCCATCGACGTCCTCGCCTACATCAGCGGGTAGCGGCGCACAGGGAAGCTCGTGGCGCGCAGCGGCCGAACTCCGGATGCGAGAACGCCCCGCTCAGGTGCGCTGAGCAGGGCGTGTGTGGAGCGGACGACCGGGATCGAACCGGCGACCTTCACCTTGGCAAGGTGACGCTCTACCAACTGAGCCACGTCCGCGTTGAACTCTGTCGACGCTGCTGCGCCACAGAGGGACAATGACTATACCAGCGCCGTGGCGAACCCGACAGCTCGCTACGAGCGGTTGCCTGGCAGCTTCGGAGCCAGCCAGTCGATGAAGCCCTCCGGGCTGCGGGTCTGGATATAGGCCCTGCCCGGACCCGTGAGCTCGACGACGAGTCCCTCGCCACCGAGCACTGTCGACTTCCAGTTTCCGGCCTTGCGTACGTGGTAGCTCACACCTTCTTGCCAGCCGACCATGTGCCCGGTGTCCACGGTGTAGGTCTGGCCGGCTGCGAGATCGAGGGTGTGTATGGCCCCGTAACTCGACACCACGAGGTCACCCTGGCCTGTGCACTTCAGCATGAACAGTCCTTCCTTGCTGAAGAACGTCTTGGAGCCACCCCACTTGGAGTCGATGTCGACACTGCCCGACGACGCCAAATACGAGCCGGACTGCAGGTACACCGGCGTGTCGACGATCGGCCAGGTGATGATGTCGCCGGGAAGTGCCGGCGCAACAACGATGTTCTCGTTGGCGCCATTGCTGGTGAACGTGTTCATGAAGAACGACTCGCCGCCGAGCACGGAACGGCGCAGCCCCGTCAGCACCCCGCCCTGCGTGCTGGTAGCGATGTCGACGTTCGACGTCATCGCCATCATTGCCCCAGCCTCTGCACGCACGGCCTCGCCCTGGTCGAGGTGCAACGTGGCCATCGCGAATGCCGGGCTATACGTGATCTCGGTGCGCATGTCAGCGCTCCTCAGCCGGGCGAAGATCGATGCGCAGCGTGAGCACGCCGTCGTCGAGGCTGGCGTCGGAGTCGCCGACGATGGCGAAGTCCTGGAAGTCGAGCTGCGACTGACGAATGAACTCCTGGCGTTCTTCGCCGGCGACCGGCGGTAGCGGCCGCTTCTTCACCGCCGCCGCTCGCTCGCGAAACCGCTCCAACATTGCATCGACATCGAGGGAAGCCACGACGCCGACACTACTGCTGTGCGGTGATGGTCAGCCCGGAACTCCAACGGGTTCATCCCCGTCGCCGACATCGGTCTCTGCGTCGGCGGAGGCCACCGGCTCGATGTCGGGACCGGCTGCGGGCTGATCCGTCTGGGGCGGTTCCAGCTCGTCTGCGACGGCGCCCTCGTCGGCGGCCTCTGGCTCCGCCGCGGCCTCGACATCGACATCGGCCTCGACATCGGCGTCGGCCTCGACATCGGCGTCGGCCTCGTCATCGGCGTCGGTCTCGACATTCGCCGAGTCGTCCGTCACGCGCTCGTCGTCGCTCGCGGCCACACTGTCGTCGGGTGCTTCGCCCTCGTCGTCGGCTGCTTCGCCCTCGTCGTCGGCGGCTTCGCCCTCGTCGTCGGCGGCTTCGCCCTCGTCGTCGGCTGCTTCGCCCTCGTCGTCGGCTGCTTCGCCCTCGTCGTCGGCGGCTTCGCCCTCGTCGTCG
>JBCCVW010000271.1:0-5157 GCA_039194665.1 Actinomycetota bacterium | reverse complement strand
GCCACCGATTGGGTGGAGGACCTCGTGGTGCGCAACGTCGGCACCATCGTCTACAACCGGTGGGCGCAAGGCGATGTGCCCTTCGCTGACCCACGGATCGAGGACTCCTTTGACCAGTTCCGGGACCTGGCGCTCGATGACGCCCGAGCGGTGGGCGGGCTAACCGGTGTGGTCGAGACGGCGATCGACGACGCGGTCGAACCGCTGTTCGACGACGAGAACGGTTGCGCGTTGTACAAGCAGGCGGACTTCGCCGTGCAGTGGATGCCTGACGGCACCACGATCGGGCCCGACGGCGACGTCGATTGGTTCGTGATGCCACCGGTGGTGGACGGCACTGTGGCGCCCGTGGTGGTGGGCGCCGATCAAGTCGTCCAATTCACCTCCAACGACGACATCGACGGGTTGATGGCCTATCTCGCCGGGCCCGACGCCGGTGCCAGCTGGGCTGCGGCAGGCGGATTCATCAGCCCGAAGTCGACGATCACCGCCGATGACTACAGCGACGCGACCGATGCCGAGCTCATCGTGCTGATCCAACAGGAGCCGCCACTCGTGTTCGACGCGTCAGACCAGATGCCGGTCGACGTCGGCTCCGACCTGCTGTGGGCCCAGATCACCGACTGGGTCGCCGACGCCATCACCTACGAGCAGTTCGCCACCACGATCGACGACGCTCTCGATGATGCGTTCGACCGCGAACTGGGAACGGAGCGCGACGGGTCCTGAAACGGCACCCGCGACCATTGGTTCTGTCCTCGGGCGCCGATAGCGTAATCCGCCGGCCTGTTCGCAGTCCGTCATTCCAGCACGCCCGCGACCACTCCATCGGCTGTCAGCCGAGAACTGGTCCAACCCGAGGAGAAGCCCCTGCCCAAGCCGAAGGAAGATGCCATCGTTCTCGAGGGAACGATCCGCGAGTCGCTGCCCAATGCGATGTTCAAAGTCGAACTCGACAACGGGCACGAGGTGCTCGCGCACATCTCCGGAAAGATGCGCATGCACTACATCCGCATCCTCCCAGGCGACAAGGTGCAAGTCGAGCTCACTCCCTACGACCTCACCAGAGGTCGAATCACTTACCGATACAAGTAACCCGAACTCGCAGAGACGAACGATGAAAGTACGACCCAGCGTCAAGCCGATGTGCGACAACTGCAAGGTGATCCGCCGGCATCGCCGGATCATGGTCCTCTGCACCAACCCGCGCCACAAGCAGCGCCAGGGCTGAACAGGAAGACGTGAAAGAGCAGTAATGGCACGTATCGCCGGCGTCGACATCCCCCGCGACAAGCGGCTCGAGGTGTCGCTCACCTATATCTACGGAATCGGCCGCCCGACGGCCCAGCACATGTCCTCCGAGCTCGGGCTGAACCCCGACACCAAGGTCTCGGACCTGACCGACGACGAGGTCAACCGCATCCGCTCGTACATCGATCAGAACCTGAAGATCGAAGGTGACCTGCGCCGCGACGTGCAGGCCGACATCAAGCGCAAGATCGAGATCGGTTCGCTGCAGGGCGTGCGTCACCGTCGTGGCCTGCCCGTGCGCGGCCAGCGCACCCACACCAATGCTCGCACCCGCAAGGGCCCCAAGCGCACGGTGGCCAACAAGAAGAAGGCGGTCCGGAAGTAATGGCTAAGCCCACTGCAGGTCGTCGTCCTCGTAAGCGCGACCGCAAGAACGTGAACACCGGCGTGGTGCACATCAAGAGCTCGTTCAACAACACGATCGTGTCGATCACCGACACCGAGGGCAACGTCATCTCGTGGGCGTCCTCGGGTGGGGTCGGCTTCAAGGGGAGCCGCAAGAGCACCCCCTACGCCGCGCAGCAGGCCGCCGAGAAGGCTGCCCGCGCCGCGATCGAGCACGGTTTGCGCCGTGCTGAGGTGCAGGTGAAGGGCCCGGGTTCGGGTCGCGACACCGCCGTGCGTTCGATCCAGAACACCGGCATCGAAGTCACCTCGATCAAAGACGTCACCCCGGTGCCCCACAACGGGTGCCGCCAGCCGAAGCGACGGAGGGGCTGATGGCCCGTTACACCGGCCCGAAGGTGCGTGTGTCGCGCCGCCTGGGTACCAACATCTTCGAGAACGAAAAGGGCCGCAAGGCGATGGAGCGTCGTCCGTTCCCGCCGGGCGCGCACGGTCGCACGCGTCGCCGCAACTCCGGCAGCGAGTTCCTCGCTCAGATGCAAGAGAAGCAGAAGGCGAAGTACATCTACGGCGTTCTCGAGCGGCAGTTCCGCAAGACCTACGACGAGGCGATCCGCCTACAGGGCCCCACCGGTGAGATCTTGCTGCGCCTGCTCGAACAGCGTCTCGACAACGTCGTGTACCGCGCTGGCTGGGCGTCGAGTCGTCCCCAGGCCCGCCAGTTCGTCAACCACGGGCTGATCCAAGTCAACGGCAAGCGCGTCGACATCCCGAGCTACCGGTGCCAGCTGGGCGACGTCGTGTCGCTCGGCCCCAAGGCCCAGCAGATGATCGTGATCCAGCACAACATCGACGTGCTCGACCGCTCGCTCGTCGGTTGGCTCGAGCAAGGCGACGGCGGCAAGGCCGTCACCGTGCGCAGCTTGCCACAGCGCGAGCACATCGACGTGCCGGTCAAAGAGTCGCTCATCGTCGAGCTCTACTCGAAGTAATCCCCCGCAACTGTACGAAAGGTCGGCCCCGTGCTCGTCATGCAGCGTCCCACCATCGAAGCGATCGACGAAGCGATCGATCACCGCCAGCGCTTCGCCATCGGCCCCCTCGAGCCCGGCTTCGGGCACACCCTTGGCAATTCCCTCCGGCGCACACTGCTGTCGTCGATTCCCGGCGCCGCGATCACCACGGTGCGTTTCGACGACTCGCTTCATGAGTTCGACACCATCGCCGGCGTGGCCGAAGACGTCACCGACGTCATCTTGAACCTGAAAGACATCGTCGTCACCTCCTTTGCCGAGGATGCGGTCACCGTGCGCCTCGACGTACGCGGTCCAGCCGACATTCGCGCCGGCGACATCGAGACGCCCGCCGACATCGAGATCCTCAACCGTGACCTGCACGTCGCCACGGTCAACAACAAGGGCCGGCTGGCCATCGATCTCACGGTCGAGCAGGGCTGCGGCTACCTGTCGAGCAACCGCGAGGACGACAATCGCACCATCGGCCTGATCCCGATCGACGCGATCTTCAGCCCGGTGCGCCGCGTCTCGTTCGACGTCGAGCCCACCCGCGTCGAGCAGTCCACCAACTACGACCGCCTGGTCATCGAGGTGGAGACCGACGGCTCGATCACCCCGTCCGATGCGCTCGCTTCCGCCGGCGCGACGCTGCGTTCGCTGGTCGACCTCGTCGCCACGATGTCCGACGAGCCCAAGGGCCTCGAACTCGGCGAAGTGGTCGATGCCACAGTGAGCTCGCCCGACCTCGACCTGCCGATCGAAGACCTCGATCTGTCCGAGCGTCCGAACAATTGCCTCAAGCGGGCCCAGGTCAACACGGTCGGCGAGCTGCTGACCAAGACCGAAGACGACTTGCTGAACATCACCAACTTCGGCCAGAAGAGCCTCGACGAGGTGAAGGCCAAGCTCGACGAGCGCGGCCTGTCGCTGCGCGCCTGAGTCGGCCGACGACGAGAAGAGACGATCCACAATGCCCACGCCCCGACGTTCCCGGCGCTTCGGTAGCTCCGCATCCCACCAGCGCTTGATGATGGCCAACCTCGCCGCGTCGCTGTTCGCTGCCGAAGGGATCACCACATCGGAGGCCAAGGCCAAGCACCTCCGCCCGATCGCCGAGAAGCTGATCACCAAGGCGAAGAAGGCGCAAGAAGAGGGCCCCATGCAGGTCCACCGCATCCGCCAGATCGAGGCGTTTCTCGGTGACCGCGAAATGACCTACAAGTTGGTGCACGACGTGGCGCCACGGTACCTCGACCGCAACGGCGGGTACACGCGCATCTTGAAGCTCGGCACACGCGTCGGCGACAACGCCAAGATGGCGCGCATCGAACTCGTCTGACTTCTACATCGTCACAGAACGCCGCGCTGACCGTCGCCTACCACGGCGGCGCCTTTCGCGGGTTCGCCGAGAACCCTGACGTGCGCACGGTCATGGGCGAACTGCGCGCCGCGACCGAACGGGTGGTCGGCGCGCCGGTCGAGTTCACCGGCGCAGGACGCACCGATGCCGGTGTGCACGCCTGGGGTCAAGTCGTGTCGGGCCAACTCCCGGCGAGCACCGATCTCGATCGGCTCACTCGGTCGATCAACCGGCTCTGCGGACCCGAGATCGTCGTTCGTCGTGCGCAGTGGGTCGACGACAACTTCTCGGCACGATTCTCAGCGACGCAGCGCGCCTACCGCTACGACGTATGGGATGCGATCGCCCCGCACCCCCTGCGGGCGGCGAACACCTGGTTCGTCCCTCGGATCGGCGCCGATGGACCGCCGCGTCCGCTCGACCTCGAGGCGATGAATGGCGCCGCTGACCACCTTCTCGGCGAACACGACTTCTCGTCGTTCTGCCGGCGTCCCGATCCGCGGCCGGGCGGGGATCCACCGAGCCTGGTCCGTCGTGTGGTGTCGGCACGATGGATGCGCGTGGACGTCGACGAAGCCGACGATGGCGGTCGGCTCGTGCGGTTTGAGGTGGCCGCGACCTCGTTCTGCCACCAGATGGTGCGCAGCATCGTGGGCACCCTCGTCGATGTCGGGCGCGGGCGGATCGCCGCAGCCGCCATGCCGCAGATCGTGATGGCTCGCGATCGCGCCGCCGCCGGGGCCGTTGCGCCACCGACCGGATTGACGCTGTGGAGCGTCGCCTACAGCGGTACGCGTTGGGACGCCGGCTGATCCTCGATCGGCACGATCCGTGGCACCATCGCCATCGCCTCGTCGGCTGACACCGCCGGCGAGTACAACCAGCCCTGGAACGAGCGGCAGCCCATCGCCTGGAGCCGGTCGCGTTGGTACGGCTGCTCGACCCCTTCTGCCACGCAGGTCAGTCCGAGGCTGTCGCTGAGTCCGATGATCGCCGTCGTCAGGTTGGTCGCCGCCGGATCGACATCGATTCCAGCGACGAATCGCCGGTCGATCTTCACTCCGTCGACGGGCAGTTCGAGGAGGTGCGACAGGCTGGAGTAGCCGGTGCCGAAGTCATCGATCG
>JBCCVW010000270.1:0-5189 GCA_039194665.1 Actinomycetota bacterium | reverse complement strand
GTGTGCGCAGCCTCCGCGTCGGCCAGGTTGAGCAGCGTCGGCAGGAGGTCGACCATCTCGACGAGTGCATCGCACGAGCGACCTTCGGTCACACCTGGTCCGGCAACGATCAGCGGGTTGCGGAGCAACACGTCGTGCTGACCCGATGGCCACTTCTCGACCAGGCCGTGATCGCCCAGGTACTCGCCGTGGTCGGTGAAACACCATGTCACCGTGCGATCGCCTTGGTCGGCCCGGTCGACTGCGGCGAGCACACGCCCGAGCTGGTCGTCGGTACGGCTGACCATGCCGTTGTACGTAGCGGCAACCTCCGCCCAGCGCTCGTGGTCGAACGAGCCGGTGCCGTACCGATGGCGGAGTGCGTCCATGTAACGCGGCTTGCCGTCGGGGACCCACGGCGCCGGTGCGGGCATCTGCGCGCGATCGTGCAACGAGAACCATGGCTCCTCGGCGACAAACGGCGGATGGGGGAAGATCAGGGCGATCAACAAGCACCACGGCTCGGGCAGCCCGTCGGTGATCCACTCGATCGCCGTACGGATCGAGGCTTCGTCGAAGTCGAGCGTTGGTCCGTCGGGACCACCATCGCGCCAACCGTGGTAGTGGGCAGCGAACCATGGATCGTCGGGGCCGAATGGGCTGGGTTCCATCAACACGGTTGGCTGTACTGCGAACCCGCGTCGGTCCGTCGACGCATCGGCCACACCTGGCGCAAACATGTCGCCCCGCTCACCGGCCCACGCCACGTGATAGCCCGCGTTGCGCAGCATCGCGAACAGGTTCGGCTCGTACGGCTTCACGAGGTTGGTGAGCGTGCGGTGACCGGCCACATGCGGGTACCAACCGGTGAGCATCGACACCCGACTGGGCCCGCACACCGAGTGCTGACTGAACGCGTTGGTGAACCGCACGCCGCGGGCGGCGACAGCATCGAAGTTCGGCGTGTGCGCCACCGGCGATCCGTTGCAGGCCAGAGCGTCGTAGCGCAACTGATCGGTCATGAACATCAACACGTTCGGACGGGAGTCGGCCATCGCTCGTACGATCGCGCGATGGCACCACGCGCGCAGAGTTGGCGATGAGCGATCGACGGCACTTCGAGGCGGGCGGCGCGGACTACGCCCGATTCCGGCCGACCTACCCACCTGAGTTGGCTGCCTGGCTGGCGTCGATCGCACCGTCGACCGAACGGGCGCTCGATGTGGGATGCGGTACCGGGCAACTGGCGGGACTCCTCGCCGAGCACTTCGACGCTGTCGTTGCCACCGACGTCAGCAGCGATCAGATCGCCAACGCAGCTGCTCATCCGCGAGTGACGTATCGAGTGGAGGCTGCGGAGGAACCCGATGAACCCGACGACTCGTACGGTCTGATCGCAGCGGGCCAGGCCGCCCACTGGTTCTACCTGCCGGTGTTCTTCCAGGCGGCCGAACGAGTGGCGGTCCCCGGTGGCGTGGTCGCCCTCGTGACCTATGGAGTCGTCGAGGCGCCCGGCGACCTCGGTGTGCTCATCGGTGACTTCTATTGGGACGTGCTGCGCAGGATGTGGCCCCCGGAACGGGCACACGTGGAGACCGGCTATCGCGACATCGACTTCCCGTTCGATCCGATCGAGATGCCCGAGATGTGGATCGAACGATCGTGGACCGCCGAGGAGTTTCTCGGTTACGTGTCGACATGGTCGGGGGTCAAGCAACTCCGTCGGGCCGGGCGGGGAGGCGAGCTCGACCAATTCGAAACGGCCCTGCGTGCCGAGGCGGGCGACGCACTCCTCGGCGTGCGCTTTCCCGTCCTTGGTCGTGTCGGCCGAGTTGGTGGAGCCTGAGCGTTACGACCCGTTGAGGAAGAACTGCTCGATGTCGTCGAGTGCTGCCTCTGCGGCGCGCCGCGACCCCGCCAACCAATAGCGGTCGGCGACGAACACGTTGTCATCCTGCACCGCGGGGAGGGTCTGCCAGAGGGGGTTGGAGGCCACCTGGTCGAAGGCGTCCTGGACGGCATCATCGGTGTCGGTGGCCCGCCCGTGCGGCATCACGATGATGTAGTCAGCGTCGGCCAGGTCGCCGAGCACCTCGGGGCTGATCGTGACGAATCGATTGTTGACGTTCTCCAATGGGTCGTCCGATCTGTCGAACGTCCACCGATCGGGGATTCGTAGGCCGGCGTCTTCGATCACGTTTCCGGCGAAGTGCAAGTTGGTGTGGACGCGGATCGCATCGGGGCGCACGCGCACGACCGCCACACTGGGATCACCCAACTCGTCGTCGATCCGCGCGGCGATTTCGGCGGCGCGTTCGTCGTAGTCGGCGATCTGTTCGTCGAGTTCGGTCCGTTCGCCGAATGCCTCGGCGACGAGGCGAGCGTCGTCGCGCCACTCGCCACTGACCACGAACGGCACGCTCGGCGCGATCTGTTGGGTCAGCTCGAACTCCTCGACGGAGCCAGGCGAGGCGATGATCAAGTCCGGATCGGCCGCAGCGATCGACTCGAGTCCGCTTGTCGAGCCGAACACCGCGACCTCGACCATCTCGGCGATCTCGTCGGGCTCGACGAGCTCATTCGGCGATGTTCCGTCGGCGGCGAACGTGGTGCCGACGACGGGAACGCCGAGGTCGAGCGCCGTCGGGAGCGCAATGATCGGGTCGACGACGACAATGCGTTCCGGGTCGGCCGGTATCTCGAACGAGCCGAATTCGGTGTCGACCACGATCGGTGCGCGAGCTGCGGTCGATTCCGGGGCATCGGCGGCGGATATGGGAGGGTTCGTCGATTCTGGAGGGACGGTTGTGTCGGTCGCATCTTCCGTCGAGTCGGTCGACGTGGCGGCTTGGGTCGGCTCGGTGGTCGGACTCGTCACCGCCGCGGTGGTCGACGCCGCGGTGGCTGCGTCGTCGGACGAGGAGTCACCACCGCACTGCGCGGCCAAGGCGGCCGTGACGACGACGGCGAACGCTGTGCGCAACGGATGACGGTTGAGCGGGCGGGAGGCGAGCACTCCGGGATCGTAGGTGTGCTGAATGGTCAGCGTGAAGCAGCACTTGGATCTCGTCGCTCAGTCGTCGTCGGCGTCGAGCGTGACTGCGACGTGACGATCAGGACGAGAGCCGCGATCGGGATGAGCGTCGAAGTCCAGAGCGCAGGGCGATAGCTGTCGGTCAGCGATTGCGACAGTGCGAACAACGCAGGCCCGATGGCGCTGCCGACCACCATGGCGCTCATCTGGACGCCAGCGATCGACCCGAGGTGGCGCCGGCCGAACACCCGTGGAATCGCCGCCGAGGTCAACGACGAGAAGCAGCCCTGGGCGATGCCCCAACCGGCGACTGCCAAGACGAACGTGAACGGTGTATCGAGGTGGCCGAAGGTCAGGTACATCACCAGCTGGGCCACCGCCATCGCCGCGGCGATCAGGAGCGGCGAGACCCGATCGATCAACCAGCCCGTGAACAGCGTGATCGGCACGCTGACGAAGGCGATCGGTACGAAGATGCGCACGATCGTTTCCTCGTCGAGCCCCTGCTCGGCGCCGATGTCGACGATGTGAAACGTGATGGCGGTGGCGGTTGAAGCGAGTGCCACCACCGGCAGCGACAGTGCCCAGAAGCGAACGTCGCGCATGGCCTCTTCGCGCGTCGCATCGTGGTCGGTCCCGATCACGGGCGGGCGACTGGTGTCGTGGCTGGCTGGCGACTCGCCGCCGTCGATCACGAGGCCCGACGTTTCAGGGCTGACCCGGAAGAGCACGACGATCACGGTGCCGACGATCACGACGAGACCGACGGCGATCAGGCGCCACGCCGTGCGGAACCCGTCGATCTCGATCAATGCGAACAGCAGCGCCGGTGATGCGGCAAACGAGAAGCTGACGATCGAGGTCGAGATCGAGCTGACCAAGCCGCGCCGCCGGTCGAACCACTGGGCGAGCATCGTGCGCGACGACAGTGTGAGCAGGCCTTGGCCAGTGAACCGCAACGCGCCGAACCCGATGCTCATCACGACGAGTCCGGTGACGGTGCCCATCGGCCCGACGAAGCTCAGCGCCAGCGTCGTCGCCGCCAACCCGACCGTGGCGATGAAGGCGATCACGCGCGAGCCGTATCGGTCGATCGCCTTTCCTCCGTAGCCGAGCAGTATCCCGCTCGACCCGGTCCCGATCAAATAGGCGATCGACAACTGCAGACGGGTCAGGCCGGTGGTATCGGTGAGGTCGTCGGTGAACACGCTGACCCCAGCGGTCTGACCCGGGATCGACGCCAGCGCCCCGATCGTGGCGGCGAAGAGGATCACCCAGCCGTAGTAGAACCCGACCCGTCGTGGATCGAACGGCCAACGTCCCGCCTGCACCCCGGCACCCTACGGCGGCGACCGGGTACTAGGCGCAGGCATGGACGAACGCCTGGGGCGTCGTTTCATGCTCGAACCGTGGCGCACGCTGCGTCACGGCCGTGATCTGCAGCCCGGCTCGTTCGAGACCGGTGGTGACCGCGTCGATCGAGTGCCGATACAGCGTGAGGGCCGTCCCCGTGCCATACGCGTCGGGCCGTTCGACGGCCTCGCCGCCGCCACATTGGAAGGCGACGAGCGCCACTCCGCCGTCGGTGAGCGAGCGCCGCAGTTCTTGCCACACCTCGTCGAGTGCAGTGGCTGGCGTGGCGATGATCGAGTACCAGTAGGCGACGCCTACCGCTTTGCGGTCATCGATCGGGAGTGCGGTCAACGGCGCCACCTCGAAGGGGATGTCGGGATGGGCGCGTCGGGCGACATCGATCATGCCGGGCGCAATGTCGGTGCCGAGCACGTCGACACCACGGTCGGCGAGGAACCGGGCGATGCGTCCGGAGCCACAACCTGCATCGAGCGCACGTCCCGGCGGGAGTGCCCGGCACTCGTCAGCGAACACCGTGAGTTGTGCCAGGTCGACTCGCGCTTCGAAGTCCCTCGACACGGTCGTGCCGACGGCTGCGGCGTACTGCGCGGCTGATCGGTCGTACACGGTGCGTGCGGTCTCGTCGTGGCTGGGCGACATCGTTGCTCGTCTCTGATGTTGGTCGGTGTCGTTCGTCGGCAGGCTCGCCTTGGACCGAGAGTGCGATCATCGTGCCGCCTGCGACGCCCGTGGCATAGCCACCGAGTTCGAGTACGCCGTCGACCCCGGAGAGAAGACGGGAGAACGCAACGACGAAGGCGGT
>JBCCVW010000269.1:0-5196 GCA_039194665.1 Actinomycetota bacterium | reverse complement strand
GTCGGCGAGCTCTTGCGCTTGATCGAAGCGACGCGGTCGTACGGTCTGCGGTTCCATCGATCCTCCAGGGACACTGCGGAGTTGCGCCTGACCGCCGGCAGTGGGGGCTGGCTCGGCCGGGCGGATGTGCACACCCGAGTCGTCGCGCGATGCCTCGCTGCGCCCGTTGGGTCCATTGGCTGCTGGCCGCCGACTCGCCGACGCATCGAAGTCGCGCGAAGGAAAGCTCGGGCGACCCGACACCGTGCGTACCGTCGGTTCACCCTCGGGCTCCCACCCGCGACCACCACGCTGATCCGGTTCGCGCGGCGCGCGCCCGCGAGCCGGCTCCGGTTCGTCGTACGCGTCGTAGTCGTCGTATGCGTCGTCGGGACCAAGACCGAGATAGTCCATCGTCCGCTTCCACAAAGACATGCAATCCTCCTGCGTGGGAGGCTAGTCGACGCTCGTCGTGCACCCGCGGACGCGCGGCGAGGCAACGTTGCGACCGCTCATTGACGTGGCGGTCGCGGCCCGAACAGCGCGGTACCGAGACGAACCTCGGTGGACCCCTCTTCGATGGCCACTTCGAGGTCGGCGGACATTCCCATCGAACACCTGGCCAGCCCGAACTCGTCAACCATCGCGCGCACGCGGGCAAACGCCGGCCGTGCAGCTTCGGGGCCACCGTGCGTCGGGCCGATCGTCATCAACCCAACGACGTCGAGACCGACCGCGCGGGCGCGTTCGATCAGGGCAGGCACCTCGCCCACCGGAGCGCCCGACTTGCTCGCTTCGTCGGTGGCGTTGACTTGCACTTGGACGCGCGCCCCGGGAGCCCGCTTGGCGACCTCGTCGATGATCGATTCGCGATCGAGGCTCGACCAGACATCGACGACGTCGATGAGCTGGCGCACCTTGTTGCGCTGTAGTCCGCCGATGAAGTGCACCTCGATCGGTACCGACGACCGCGCGGCGTCGATCGTCTGTCGCTTCGCCAACAGCTCCTGGGCGTAGTTTTCACCGATCGCCCGCACGCCGGCGGCGACGGCATCGTCGATCGCCCGACCGCCGAAGCCCTTCGTGACAGCGACGATGTTGACGGGATGTGACCACTGACGCACGACCGCATCGATGCGCGCCCGGGCGTCTTCGAGCGCGGCGACCACCGACGCCGGGGTCACGATGGCTCCCACCAGCCGACGACGGCGTGGCGTTCAGCATCGCCGCGCCGATGCGAAAAGTACCGGCCTGAACATGATGTGCACTCCCCCACCTGGGTCATCGGCACACCGCGCCGCGCGAGCGCTCCGGTGATCGCCGCAGGCACGTCCAACGCGAGTTCGCCGTCCGATGTCCACCCGGCGAGGCGATCGGCATCGACGCCAGCGCCGACCCCGACCCGCGCCAGGTCGTCCGGCCCGAAGGCATAACAGCACGGGTGAATCACCGGTCCGAGCACGGCGCGGACGACGTCGTCGTCGAGGGCATCGAGCGCCACATCGAGTACTCCAGACGCCAGCCCGCGCCAGCCGGCATGGACGCCAGCGACTCGACCGCGAGCCCCGAACAGCATCACCGGTGCGCAGTCGGCAGCCCACACGGCGATCGCCGTGCCGGGACGCTCAACGAGAGCGATGTCGCCGATCGGCAACACCTGGGCGTTGGTGGAATGCTCGCCGGAGCCGGGGTCGATGTGCACCACCTCGACCCCGTGGCGCTGGTCGAGCATCGTCCACCGCCGACCGGTCGACGCCAGCTGGCGGGCCGAAAGCAGCACTGGTGGGGTGCGCAGCGGATGCACGTCGCCATCGAGGCGCGTCGTCGTGTGCATATGCAGCGCTCCACGATGGACCCGCTCGTGGAACACGGCGGGCCGTTCGCTACTTGAGGAACGACGGAACGTCGAAGTCGTCGTCGTCGTCGGCGAGCGGGTCGGCCTCATCGTCGTCGCCGAACAGCTCGGTGATGCGCGTCGGGCTCGTACGCGGACCCGCGGACTCGTCGACGACGGGCACGCGTCCGGTGTCGCCGTCGACCCGGTCGAAGCCGGCCGCGATCACCGTGATGCGCACTTCGTCGCCCATCTCGTCGTCGACCACGGTGCCAAAGATGATGTTGGCGTCAGCATGGGCCACCCCGTGAATGATCTCGGCGGCGGCGTTCATCTCGAACAGTCCCATGCTCGATGGGCCCGTGATGTTCAGCAGCACGCCGCGTGCACCATCGATCGCCGACTCGAGTAGCGGACTGGAGATCGCCGCCTTTGCTGCCGACACCGCACGCTCGTCCCCGCTCGCCTGACCGATCCCCATCAATGCCGAGCCGGCATTGGACAACACCATCTTGACGTCGGCGAAGTCGGTGTTGATCAGCCCTGGTGTGGTGATCAGGCCCGTGATGCCCGACACGCCCTGCAAGAGCACCTCGTCGGCCATCTTGAAGGCGTTGAGCACGCTGGTCTTGTCGTTGGCCACGGTGAGCAGGCGGTCGTTCGGAATGACGATCAGCGTGTCGACTTTTTCTTTCAGCCGCTGAACGCCGTTGTCGGCCTGCACCGCTCGACGTCGGCCTTCGAACTGGAACGGCCGGGTGACGACGCCGATGGTCAGCGCTCCGGCTTCGCGGGCGATCTCGGCGATCACCGGAGCGGCGCCGGTTCCGGTTCCGCCGCCCTCTCCCGCAGTGATGAACACCATGTCGGCGCCGCGCACCATCTCTTCGATCTCGTCGTGATGCGATTCGGCAGCGGAGCGCCCGACCTCTGGGTCGGACCCGGCGCCGAGACCACGGGTGAGATCCCGCCCGATGTCGAGCTTGACGTCGGCGTCGCTCATCAACAATGCCTGCGCGTCGGTATTGACCGCAATGAACTCGACGCCTTTGAGCCCCGCGTCGATCATCCGGTTGACAGCGTTGACGCCGCCGCCACCGACACCGACGACTTTGATCATCGCGAGATAGTTCTGTGGGGCGCCGGTCATCGTTGCGTGCTCCGGGGTAGGCGATGATGGGTGTACGTCATTGGTCACTTCGTTTCGCAGTGTGGGGCCCGTGTCCGGACTGGCCTGCACACATCCTGGCAGGTCGGCGGGGACCGATCGGGGACGCTATCTCGCGTCGGTGCGCTCGACGTACTCATCGATCGACCGGGGCCCTCACCTGAGACGGCACAGGCACGGGCGTTGCGTCGGGCCATCGGGCAGACGACGTCGAGAACAGCATGCCGCGGGCCCGCTAGAGGACGGTGACTTCGGCCGTCGATACGTCGATGACCGACACGTCGACGGTGCCGATGTCGTCGAGTTGACGTTGCAAGCGGACGAGTTTGTCGATCTGGGCGTTGTCGCCAATCGGCGAGCCGAAGCGGACCTCGATGAGGTCGGTGGCCGTGATCGGGTCGAGGGCGGCGGCGACCGGGGGCCGACCTGCTTCGGCCTCGGCATCGAGTGTGCTCTGCGGCACGAGCAACAGTCGCAGATCAGCCCCGTCGGGGGTGACCAGCATCGAGTGCACTCGGGCCCGGATGTCGGGGGTCATTTTGGTCACCAGCGAGGCCGCCGACGCGTATCCCAACGACGCAAACGAGCCCGCGGGAAGGTCCAGCGTGCCGGGCCCAGAGATCCATGGCACGGTTACCGGCTGGCCCTCGATCACGTCGAGGACGCGCCCCTCGCGATCAAGCACGCGGAACAAGCCGTCGTCGCCGCGCATCGAGACCACCGGGTCACGCTCACGGAGTTCGATGGTCACCTGGTCGGGAAACGATGTGCTGACCCGTGCGGACTCGACCCACGGGATCGCCTCGAGCTGCTCTTCGGCATCGACAGTGTCGACCAACAGGATCGGGGTGCCCTCGAGATCGTCGATGACGACCGCGAGCGCCTCAGGGTCGGTGTAGATCGCGCCGGTGACGTCGACCCGATCGACGCTGAACAACGACGACCCGACCACCGCCAGTACCGCGACGACTACGAGCACCACTCCGATTGCCACCAGCACCCATCGGAGCCGGCGGCGGCCTTCGGCACGACGCACACCGATCCGCCGCTGGGCAATACGCGGCTCGATTCCCCGCGTGGTCGCCGCATCGACCGAGACCGCGTCACCCGATCCGTCGTCGTCGATGAACACGGTGCCGGACGAGTCGTCGCGCGCCAGTTCGTCGTCGAGGTACGCAATATCGGGTTCGTCGTCGGCAGCGATCGTGATCGTCGCCCGGCTGGAGTCGTCGAACGCCTCCGACAGCTCATCGAGGACGGACTCGTCGTGCGCGCCGATCGACGTCGGGTCGCCTGGTCCGATGACCCGCACCGTGGGCTCGTCGCCGGCGTCGTTGCCGGGATCGTCGTCGTTGCCTTTCCGACGGCGAAACCAGCCCATCAGTGCACCTCCACCTGGTCGCTTCGGAGGGTGCGACCCGTATCGAACCCGACCAACCGAATCTCGCTGCGAAGACGAATCCCCGCGTGTTCCTCGACGCGGTCGCGCACAATCCGCATCAGATCGCGTACGTCAGCCGCCCGACCGCCGGGGTCGGCCTGGATGAAATTGGCGTGTTTCTCCGACACCGTTGCGGTCCCGTGGCGCAGCCCGCGCAGGCCGGCTGCGTCGATCAGGGCGCCTGCGCTCACCTCGCCTGGCACCGGGTTGACGAACACCGAGCCGGCGTTCTGCCCGCCCGGTTGGTTGGCGCGCCGCCATGCGACGATCTCTGCGATCTCCGCCTCGGCCGCAGCACGCTCGCCGCGTACCACGTCGAACGTCGCATCGAGCACGACCGACGACGGCGAGAGATCACTCCCGCGGAAACGCAATCCGAGTTCAGAGGCAGGCCGCTCGACGACGATGTCGGCCGCGGGCCGATCGAGGTCGGCGACGGTCACGCTGACGAGGCTGGCGGCAATATCGGAGCCGTGACCGCCCGCGTTCATCCGGACGGCGCCACCGACTGAACCGGGTACGCCGACCGCCCACTCCAGACCACGCCATCCTGACTTCGCGGTGCGCCGGGCGAGGACGGGTAGCAACATCCCCGCGCCGGCCACAACCCGCTCGGCGGCTTCATCGACGTGCACGCGTTCATGGGCGGCACCGAGCGCGACGGCGATTCCTGCGAACCCCTCGTCAGCCACCAGCAGATTCGACCCTCGACCCACCACGAGCAGCGGCAACCCCGACTGCGCGTGAGCATCGGCCACCGCGGTGAGATCGTCG
>JBCCVW010000268.1:0-5208 GCA_039194665.1 Actinomycetota bacterium | reverse complement strand
TTTCTCGCATCACCCGATGCCGGCTACATCACCGGCGCCGTGATCCCCGTCGACGGCGGGCTCGGCATGGGACACTGACTGCGCTCACGACTCATCACCACTCGCCCCATACACTCATCAAGTTCTGCAAAGGAGACACCACCGTGGATGAAGAACTGTTCGCCCGCTTCCGTAAGTGCGCCGTCGAGGTGCTCTCGGTCGAAGAGAGTGCCGTCGTGCCCGACGCCAACTTCGGCGACGACCTCGACGCCGACAGCCTCGACCTGGTCGAGCTCGTGATGGCCCTCGAGGAGGAGTTCGACATCGAGGTGCCCGAAGAAGAGCTGGAGGGCGTCGAGACCGTCCAGCAGGCGTACGACCTGATCTCCGGCAAGTTGTGAGCGAGCGGCGCGTCGCCGTCACCGGCCTCGGCGTCGTTGCCCCGGCCGGGCTCGGCCGCAAGTCGTACTGGGAAGGGTTGCTCGGGCCCGGGCTCACCGAGGGGCAGGCCTCCGAGATCGACGGATGGGATCCCACGCCGTACTTCGCCAACCCGAAAGAGGCGCGACGCGCCGACCGCGTCGAGCAGTTCGCACTGGCCGCTGCCGGCGAGGCGTTCGAACAGGCCGGCGGCTTCGATCAGATCGGTGTCGACCCCGCCCGCTTCGGCACGATCTTCGCCACCGGCGTCGGCGGCTTGCACACCCTGGAAAATCAGGTGATCGTGCGGGCCGAAAAGGGCGTGCGTCGCGTGTCCCCGTTCCTGGTTCCGATGATGATGGCCAACGCCCCAGGAGCGGCGATCTCGATGCGCTACGGGCTGCAAGGGCCAAACGAGACGATCTGCACAGCGTGCGCGGCCGGTTCGCACGCCATCGGCTACGCCGCCCGCTTGATCCGCATCGGCATGATCGACGCCGTGGCCACCGGCGGTGCCGAGGCTGCGTCAACGATCACCGCGCTGGCGGGTTTCGGCAACATGACGGCGCTGACCAGTACGGGCGTCAGCCGCCCGTTCGACGCCGATCGCGACGGGTTCGTGATGGGCGAAGGCGCAGCGGTGTTGATCCTCGAGGAATGGGACAGCGCCGAAGCGCGTGGGGCCACGATCATCGGCGAGGTCCTCGGCAGCGCCAGCAACGCGGATGCGCACCACATCACGGCGCCATCGCCGGGCGGCACCGGAGCAATCGCCTGCATGCGTCTGGCACTCGACGACGCCGGGCTCACCCCCGATCAGGTAGGGCAGATCAACGCCCACGGCACATCGACCCCACTCAACGACGCTGCGGAAGCATCGGCCATTACCGAAGTGTTCGGTCCACACGCGGTTCCGGTCGTGTCGACCAAGGGGGTCACCGGACACGCGCTCGGCGCAGCCGGTGCGCTCGAGGCCGCGGCCTCGTTGCTGTCGATCGAGCATCAGCTGATCCCGCCCACTGCCAATACCACCACGGTCGATCCGGAGATGTCGATCGATCTGGTCACCGGCGAGCCGCGGGTGTGGACGCCGTCACCGGTGATCTCGAACAACTTCGGCTTCGGCGGCCACAACGGCTCGGTCGTCTTCGCCCCGCCCGTGTGATGTCACGGTGGTGTCTGACACCACCGTTACATCAGGCGAACACGAACATCAGGTCGCAGGCGCACGCCAGCTCGTCGCCCACCGAAGCACGGCCACTGCCCTTGCCGGCTCTGGCCGACATGCGGCCGAGTTCGACCTCGAGGGTCAGTTCGTCGCCCGGGACGACCTGGCGCCGGAACCGGGCCTTGTCGAGTCCGCCGAACAACGGGAGCTTCCCGGCATACCGCTCGTCGCTGAGCACGGCCGCGGCGCCCAACTGAGCAATCGCTTCCGCCATCAGCACGCCCGGCAGCGTCGGCCGACCCGGGAAGTGACCGGGGAAGAACCATTCGTCACCGGCGAGCCGCCAGCGGCCGACCGCTCGTACTCCCGGCTCGAGCTCGACCAGCTCGTCGACGAACAGGAACGGCGGGCGATGGGGCAACAGATCGGTGGGTGCTGGAAGGCTCATCAGACGGTCCCCATGCTGGCTCACCAGCGGAATCGAGGTCGGGCGTGGACGTGGAAGTGGTCGGGAATCGTACGCATTGCCTCGTCGATCCAGTACGACTCGGCCAACGAGCCGCCACGTGCCTCCACCACGGCGCGCAGTCTGTCGATCATCGCGGCTCGATCGTCCGCCGGCGGGTTCGCACCGTGGCTGCGCCACACCACCATCGGTACCGCACACGACTCGCACTCGGCGATCCAACACATGTCGTCGCTGTAGTAGCGCTCGGTGATCGGTGCGGCTTCACAGAGCTCACAACGCGCTTCGGGCGGCACCACGCCCACGCTAGGACACGGTGCCGCCCGGGAGCGGAAGGGGGTCTGTGTGCTACGTGCTGACGATTCAGCCGATCAGCGCCGACGGATCGACGTCCGGCGGCAGCAGCACGGCGTCGATCACGTGGATCACGCCGTTGTCGGCGGTGACGTCGGCGGCAATCACCGTGGCGTCGTTCACCGTGACGGTGCCTCCGTCGACACCAACGGCGATCGTTGAACCTTCGACGGTCTCGACGTCGCCGGCGGCAATGTCCGTCGACAGCACCTCACCGGAAACGACGTGGTAGGTGAGAATCTGGGCGAGCACCTCTTGGTTCTCGGGGAGCAGCAGGGCCTCGATCAGCTCTGGCGGCAGCGCTGCAAAGGCCTCGTCGGTCGGAGCGAACACCGTGAACGGGCCTTCGCCGGAGAGGGTCTCGACCAAGTCGGCAGCCTCGACGGCAGCAACGAGCGTGGTGAACTCGCCAGCGCCGACCGCAACGTCAACGATCGTGCCCTGATCGGTGGCCTCGGCCACCGTCTCGTCCTCGGACATCTCGTCTTCGCTCATCTCATCTTCGGACATGTCCGATTCGAGCAGCGCAGCAGGGTCGACGTCCGGCGGCAGCAGCACACCGTCGATCACGTGGATCACGCCGTTGCTGGCGGTGACATCTGGGGTCACGACGCTGACGCCGTTGACGGTCACGCCGCCTTCGGTGGCGAGAGTGACGCTCTGACCTTCGACGGTGGCGACATCGCCGTCCGCGATGTCAGCGGCAAGCACCGTGCCGGGCACCACGTGGTAGGTGAGGATGGCGGTCAACGTGTCCTGGTTCTCCGGGAGCAGCAACGCGTCGAGCACGCCGTCGGGCAGCGCCGCGAAGGCGTCGTCGGTCGGTGCGAACACCGTGAACGGGCCCTCGCCCGACAGGGTCTCCACGAGGCCGGCGGCCTGGACGGCAGCGACGAGCGTGGTGAAGCTGCCGTTCTCGACGGCAACGTCGACGATGGTGCCGCTGGCGGCTGCGTCGTCGGCCGCCTCTGTGGTGGCCGCGGTGGTGTCGGCACTGTCGTTGCCATCGTCGCCGCAGGCTGACAGGGCGATGACCGCAGCGGTGACGCCGACGGCCAGGGCGCGTGTGGGGGTGCGCTTCATGGTGGTCCGTAGTCCTTTGTTGAGGGGGGAAGTAGGAGATGTTCACGCTGCGAGCGTTGTGCGCTGCAACACCCTCTCTACGGAGCTCGCCCGGACATGGATGACAAGAAATTTGCGACCGGAACGAAAGCCGGAACGAAGCGCGCTGGAGCGAAGTAGGTCAACGACGTGTGTTGGAGCGACTCCGGTCGCAGGTCGTCAGTCGGTGCCTGGACGGCGTGATGACTCGACGCCGGGATCGCTGCGGTAGCCCGGCGGGTACGTGCGGGCCAGCTCGGCAGCGGTCGGCTGACGACGTTGGCGCGCCTCGCCGGGCAGCAGCGTGACGATGGCGTCCATGATGCGCCGGGTATCGGCGTCGGCGGACCGACCGATGATCCGCACGGGCGGGCCAGCGCGCACCGTGACGGTCGGCGGGTCGGTCACGTTGAGCACGTCGGGGAACCGTTGCGACCGCGGCCACACCCGTTCCGTACCCCACAGCCCGATCGGGATCACCGGAGCACCGGTCTCGGCGGCCAGTTTGGTCGCGCCCCAGCGACCCTTCGGCTTCTGAAAGAACGCAGGTCCGCGCGGGATGGTGCCCTGCGGCATCAGGGCGACGAGCTCACCACCGCGTAACGCATCGGCCGCAGCGCGCAAGGGCTCGTTCGACCCACTTGCGCGGTCGACGCGGATCCCACCCATCGCCGAAGCGATGGTGCCGATCACCGGGGCATCGAACACCTCCTTCTTCCCGAGAAAGCGCACCGGCCGGCCATGTCGCGCAAAGGACACCGCGAGGGCGGCGACATCGAAGTAGCTGCGGTGGTTGGCGCAGATGATCGCCGGACCGTCGTCGGGCAGGTGGTGCAATCCGCCGATGTCGAAGCGGGCGTAGGGGAACGCTGCCGGTTGGGCGACGCGCAGCACGAGGTCTTGCGCTTCGAGCCCAACGACCGGCATACGCCGCACGCCGGGCGGTGCATCGAGTTCGATCGTCGGCCACCGGCGGGCGGCAGCAGTCAGCACCATCCGTGGATCGGGGTTGACAACGACGGGGTTGCCCACTGCGGCGAGCAGCGGTGTGTCGTAGACGCTGTCGGAGTACGCATAGCTGTCGGTCAGATCGACGTGGTGCATTTCGGCCCACTCGGTGACAGCGCGCAGTTTGCCAGCGGACCAGACGAACGGACCGTCGAGTGTGCCGTCGTAGCACCCATCGGCATCGACGGCGTAGCGTGTGGCCACCACGTCGTCCATCCCGAGGAGGTCGGCCAGCGGCGCGACCAGATCGAGCGGCGTGGTGGTGGCGAGCACGAGCGGCCGGCCCGCCGCGCGGTGCTCGGCGAACACCGATGCGGCGAACGGCTGCACCATTTCGGCCAAGCGGGGGGCGACGTCAGCGGCTGCGGCACGCACGTCGTCGGGCGAGCGACCTTTGGCCAACAGCACCGCCTGGCGGCTGAGCAGCATCGACGGCAGCGTCTCGCCAACCGCATTGAACAGCCGATACACCAGGCGTTCACCGGGGATCGACCGGCTCGTCACGCCGGCGGCGCGCAGCGCGTCGGAGAACACTTCGCCCGACGCGCCCGCCAGCAAGGTGCGGTCGAGGTCGAAGAACGCCGCACCCGTCATCGACGGCACTGTAGGTGCAAAAACGGGAAAGACCCGGATTGGGGGATCCGGGTCTCTCAACCTGGGAATGCCTACCGTTTGGGGGAACGGCGTTTGTGGCTTCCCTTCGAGTGGAACA
>JBCCVW010000267.1:0-5226 GCA_039194665.1 Actinomycetota bacterium | reverse complement strand
TCGAGGAGGGCCATCTCGCGACGGGTGAGCTCGATCGGTTGGCCGTGCCGTGAGACCTCGGCGGTCGCCGGGTCGAGACGGAGCGCCGGGCACTCGTGCTGATCGTCCCGGCTCTGGTGATCGCCTTCGGGCTCGGCACCTGGTGGCTCGTCGGTCGCGCACTGCGACCGGTCGATGCGATCACCGATGAGGTCGAAGAGATCAGCGGCACCGACCTCGATCGTCGTGTGCCGGTCCCAGGCGGCGGCGACGAGATCACTCATCTCGCCACCGTGATGAACGCCATGCTGGATCGGCTCGAGCGCAGCAGCGATCGGCAGCGGCGATTCACGGCTGATGCCTCGCACGAACTACGTACGCCATTGGCAACGATCCGGGCCGCCACCGAAGTGATGGGCCGCCAACGAGACGAGGCCCGCCGGGCGCGGCTCGGCGGTGACGTGCTCGCCGAGGTCGACCGTATGGACGCGCTGATCGGTGACCTGCTCACCTTGGCGCGCCTCGACGATCGCACCGGTACGAGCGAGCTCGATGTGCAGCGGATCGACCTCGCCGAACTCGCCGGTGAGGTGATTGCCGCCGTCCTCGACGGCGAGGAGCGGATCGCAGCGACGAGTCCGACGTGGGTCGTGGCCAACCGCAACCTCGTGGCGGTGGCCATCCGCAACGTGGTGGCCAATGCCGAACGGCACTGCAACGAGACCGTCGCCGTGGAGGTATTCGCCGACGGCCGGGGCGGCGTGGTGCGTGTGGACGACGACGGCGACGGCATCCCCGAGGCACAGCGACAGGCGGTGCTTGAACCGTTCACCCGTCTCGACGAAGCCCGAACGCGTGATGCCGGCGGTTCAGGGCTCGGCCTGGCGCTGGTCGTCGCCGTCACGCGCGCCCACGGCGGCGCAGTGACCATTGGCGAGTCGACACTCGGCGGCGCCAGCGTCGAGATCGTGCTTCCGCTCGAAGCGGATCAGCCGTCGTCGACCCCGTCGACCTCGGCGGCGTCGGCGAGCGATGATCCAGAGAGTGCGGCCGACTCTGTGTCGAGCGTGCCGTTGAGTCGACCGTAGACGCGGATCGCCAATGCGGTCAGCGGGGTGGACAGGGCGGCGCCGAGCAGGCCGGCAACCGCGGCGCCGAGCACGGTGGATCCGAACACGAGGATCGGGTGGATCTGTAGTCGCCCTTCGCTGAGCTTGGTGCGCAGGATCGTCTCGACAACGTTCTGGGCGAACAGCACCACGGCCAGGATGATGATGGCGTCGACCAGCCCCTCTGAGCCGAGCGCGACGAGCACCGCGAAGGCGCCAGAGAAGATCGCTCCGAGATACGGCACGTAGGCCGTCAGGAAGGTGACCACCGCGATCGTGAAGGCCAGCGGTACACCGAGGACCAACACGGTGAGCCCGACGATCGTGGCCACAATGGCGTTCGACACGGTGAGCGCCAGGAAGTACTGCTGCATCGACCATGTGGCGTCCTGGACGATGTCGGCGCCGACCTCGGGGCGGACACCGAGATGCGACCCGACCCAGCGCACTACCCGGTGCCAGTCGGCGAGCAGCAGGTACAGCAAGAACGCGGCAACGAACGATCCGGCAACGAAGGCAGCGGCGCTGGAGAAGGCGGTACCGATGAACGATGACAGCCCTTCAGCGGAGTCGTCCCAGATCGCTCCGAGGTCGGTGACGAACGAACCGGAGTCGCCGATCGACCATCCGAGGTCATCGAGCCACTCGCCGATGTCATCAAGGCCGGCGGTGAGTTCGTCGCCGATCTCGGTCGCCTGGTCGGCGATGCCGAGCACGACCAACGTCAGCACGAGGACGACCACCAACATCAGTCCGACGAGCACGACGCCCGCGGCCACCACGGTCGGCATGAACTTGGCCAGCCAGTCGGTGGCCGGGGCGAACAGCATTGCCAGGACGACCGAGATCACCATCGGCGCCACGAAGCCGCTGATTGCCGACAGTCCGGCGATCACCAGTGCGGCGAGCAGCAACATCCCCACGAGGTACCAGGAGCGAATCCCCCAGACGCGCAGTTGGTCGTCGCGCCGGGCGACGATCACCTCGTGTTCATCACTCACCGCGGCGAGCGTAGGTCGCGCCACCGCAGATCGCTGTGACAGCCGGGGTCAGATCCTTCCTGTCACACTCGATCGTCAACGGAAGACGGGTGAGCGCTTCTCGGTGAACGCGGCGACCGCTTCGGCGTGCTCGGGTGTGGCCCAGCACTCGCGCAGCAGCTCGCTCTCGAGTTGTTGCACCGCGCGCAGGTCGGTCGACACGGCGTTCTCGGTGAGGAGGCGCTTGATCATCAGCGCCTGCGGCGTCGGGTTGGCGGCGAAGGACGCGGCGAGTTCGGTCGCCCGAGCGAGCAACGCATCGTGGTCGTCGACGACGTGGTCGACGAGGCCGATCCGCGCCGCCTCTTCTCCGCGCACGATGTCGCCCGCCAGGCACAGCTGTGACGCCATGCCCCAGCCCACTCGCTGGACGAGGAACTGGGTGCTGGCCAGCTCGGGAACGAGACCGACCTTGATGAACACCACGCCGATCTTGGCGTCGGTCGTGGCGACGATCACGTCTGCGGGCAGCACCATGGTGATGCCGATCCCGACCGCAGCACCGTGGATGGCCGCCACAATCGGTTTCGACTCGCGCATCAGCCCCACCCAGTCGAGGTTCGACGGCATACCTCCGGATCCGCCCGCGGTATCAGCGCCAGGATCCGTTCCGTCGATGCGCGTCTGGAACACGGCATCCATGTCGGCGCCGGAACAGAAACCACGGCCCTCGCCGCGGAGGATGATGGCACCGATCGCTCGGTCGTCGTTGGCCCTGCCGATCGCGTCGCCCAACTCTTCAGCCATGTGCGGCGTCCATGCGTTCAGCCGATCGGGCCGGTCGAGGATGACCGACGCAATCTCTTCATCGGTCTCGTAGCGAATCGTGTCGTAGCCGTCGCTCATGCAACGACCGTAGACGGCGCCGCTGCGACGATCGCCGCCGGAGCGGCATCGCCGCCGGCCGGGTCAGCCGACGTTGTAGAGCACCGTCCGAACGACGGCGATCGCCACGAGGAGGCCTGCCGGTGCGGCGATCAGTGTTGGGATGATCGAGCGGGTGGGGCTCAATCGATTGGTTGAGTTCATGATGTCACCGCCTTCCACCAACGCCGGTGTCGTCGATACCAGTGGGCAGTGGCGAGCAGGTCGGCAAGTGGGTGGCGCGTCATCGGGCGAGGCATCTCGACCTCTTTCGCCGCTGCCGATGTCCCTGTCGCTGCTGCCGGTGTGGTTGCCGTTGATGTCGTTGCATCTGCTGGCGAGTCAACTCCGACCAACCTGTGAGCAACCTCAACAAGACTCATCGTGTTTCTGAATTCCGGCGTGCGTGTTCGCCGCTTTGTGGTCCTTCGGAGCAACATCCACACGTCACCGGCGACCCGTAGTGTCCCGGCCCATCCGAACACACCTGCGCTCGGGCGGCTAGACAGGCCGGGCGGACGTCTGCGACCGGTCGCAGACCTTGGCGCGCTCGAGAGGAGTCGAACCTCTAACCGCTTGATCCGTAGTCAAGTGCTCTATCCATTGAGCTACGAGCGCTGGTTGTGCGATCCGCAATGCTAGCGGTTGGTGGCGGCGGGCCACCCTGGCGATCGGAATGGTCCGCTGCAGCAATCTTGACGGTGGACGATCAGAAGCCCCAAGGGCCCCATCCGCCGGCCCGGTTGTAGATCTCCAGTGCCATCTGCGTGTTGATCACGGGGTCGTACAACTGCTCGAGCGAGGTCACGCCAAAGTCGGCCAGCCAGCCGCGGTGCACAGTCCAGTAGATCTGGAACACGCCGTGGCAGCAGTGGCCGTTGTCGGCGGTGGGGATCCAATTGCTCTCGCGCCAAGCGATTTCGATCGCTCGCTCTTCGAGTTCGTCTGGCCAGATGTCGCGGATGATCTGCTGCACCTGCTCGGGTGAGGCATTCGGTCCGGGCGAGTCGGGTGAACTCGACGCCGGGGCACCGTTGGCAGATGCGGCGGTCGTGGGAGCAGCGGTGGTCGGGGCGGCGGTGGTCGGGGCGGCGGTGGTCGGGGCGGCGGTCGTCGGCGCGGCCGTGGTGGGCGCAACGGTCGTCGGCGCAGCGGTCGTCGGTGCGGCGGTGGTTGCTGGCGGCGGGGGCGGGGTGCTTGCGCCGACGGGCAGACAGATCGTCGAACCCGGGAACAGGGGGGTCTGCAGCGTGGCGTCGTTCACCGCCAGGAGCTCGTCGACGTCGACGCCAGCGCCGTCGGCAAGGCGGATCCAGAAGTCGCCGCCGACCACGTCGTAGTCGGCGCCACAGGCGTTCGCCGTCACGTCCGTTGCCGACTGGTCAGATGAGGCGTCGGACTGCGCATCGGCGTTGGTACCGGCCTCGGTGACTGCGGGCACCGCCCGGCGTGTTGCCGGCTCGGGGTCCGCGTCGACGGAGGTGGTCGCCTCTTCGATGACCTCGATAGTGGTTGCCGCTGTCGCTGGCTCGGCGGTGGTCGACTCGGATTCGGAGACCGCCTCCTCTGCGGGGGCGTCGTTGGCGACGGTCGTCGGCGTTGGTGTCGGTTCGATCTCCGCGGCCGGGAGTTCGGTCGCCGCGGTTTCCAGCGTGGCGCTATCGGCCCCCGACCGCAGGCTGAGGATCAGCGGGACGGCGAGCGTGACCACTACGGCGAGCACACCGAGCTTGGCCAGCAGCGGATCGATCGGCAGTTTGCGCTGTTGCGCCGGCTCGACGTCCCAGTCATCGAGTGACTCCCAGGCCTCGTCGTCGGTGGGGTTGGGCGATGCGCCGGCAGGATCGCCGTACCAGTCGTCGTCGGCGTTGAGCCAATCATCATCGAGGGTGTCCGCCGTGGCGTCGACGATCTCGGGAACGTCGTTGACAGGTACGCGCGTGTCGGCAGCCGGGGCGTCGCTGGTGTCGTTGTCACTCGGCGCAGTGGCGGAGCCGACGACGGGAATCTCGGCGGTCCAGCGGGCGTCGCCGGCGTCGCCGTGCTGTCGTCGACCGGCCGCACGTGGTCCGCCGAACACACGGGCGATCCGTCCGGTGACCCACGCCGTAGGGGTCGGTTCGGGATCGGTCGCAGGAGTGCGATCGGCTGGCCGCCGGTCGGCACCCGTCGTGCCCGACCAGTCGCCCGCGTCACCCCAGAAATCGTCCTCGGTGCCCATGAGGACCGAATGT
>JBCCVW010000266.1:0-5334 GCA_039194665.1 Actinomycetota bacterium | reverse complement strand
GCCGGTGAAGTGGATCGAGGACAAGAGCGGCAACCTGATCTCGACCGGCTTCGGGCGCGACGTCTACCTCGCGACGTCTACCTCTACCTCAAGGGTCAGATGGCATTGCGTAACGACGGGAAGATCCTCGGCGTGCGGATGCACACCGACTCCGACCACGGCGCGTTCTTCGCCGACGCCCAACCGAGCAAGTTCAAGATCGGCCTGATGCACTCGGCGTTCGCCTGCTACGACATCCCGAACGCCCACCTCACCGCCCGCGGCTACTACACCAACAAGGCGCCGGGCGGCGTCGCCTACCGCTGTTCGTTCCGCGTCACCGAGGCGATGTTCTTCCAGGAGCGGATGGTCCAGGCGGCCGCTGACGACCTCGGCATGGACCAAGCCGAGTTCCGGCGCAAGAACTTCGTGCGCGACGACGACTTCCCGCACCGCACACCATTTGGTTTCCTCACCGACTCGGGGCAGTACGAGAAGTGCCTCGACGTCGGCCTCGAGGCCATCGGCTACGACGACTTCCTCAAACAGAAGGAAGAGGCCGCTGCCCGCGGTCGCCTGTTGGGCATCGGCATCTCGACGATGACCGAGCCGCTCGGGGCTGGTAACAGTCGGGAGTACGACATCTTGGGCATCAAGATGTTCGACTCCGCCGAGCTGCGGGTGCACATGACCGGCAAGGCGATCTTGCGCACGGGCGCCAAGACGCAGGGTCAGGGCCACGAGACCACCTGGGCGCAGATCGTCGCCCACGAACTCGGCATTCCCGCCGACGACATCGTTGTCGAAGAGGGCGACACCGACACCGCCCCCTTCGGTATGGGCACCTATGCGTCGCGCAGCACGCCGGTGGCGGGCGCGGCCGTGTCGATGGTGTCGCGCAAGATCCGCGCCAAGGCGCGCAAGATCGCCGCCCACCTCCTCGAGGTGTCCGAGGAGGACATCGATTGGGAGCTCGGCCGGTTCTACGTGCGCAGCGCTCCAGATCGCGGTGTCACCATCCAAGAGTGCGCCATGGCCGCATACAGCAACGTTCCCGACGGCATGGAGCCGGGCCTGGAGAACAACGCCTACTACGACCCGCCCAACCTGACCTGGCCATTTGCCTGCTACATCGCAACGGTCGAGGTCGACCCGCTGACCGGCGTGTGGGACGTGTTGCGCGTGGTTGCCGTTGACGACTGTGGCGTGCGCATCAACCCGATGATCGTCGAAGGCCAGATCATGGGCGGTCTCACCGAGGCCTACGCCATGGCCAACATGCAGTTCATCACCTTCGATGCCGACGGCAACTGCGTCGGCGGCAACTACATGGACTACCTGTTGCCCACGGCGTGGGAGACCCCCGGGTTCGAGATGCACGAGGTGGTCACACCGTGCCCGCACCACCCGATCGGTGCCAAGGGCATTGGCGAGTGTGCCACCGTCGGCGGGCCTGCGGCGTTCGTCAATGCCGTGATCGATGCTCTCGGGGGCACCGGCGTGCGCAACATCGACATGCCGCTGCTGCCCGACCGGGTGTACGAAGCCTTGACCCAACATCACGACGTGTCCGGCGCGCCGCCGGTGAAGACCGACTGAGGATCGACGATGGCCGGCGATCCCACCATTGAAGGCCTGGGCGTCCTCGAGCGCGCCGTCGACATGGCGCGTCGCGGTGAGGAGTTCGTGTTGGCCACCGTGGTGTGGCGCGACGGCCCGACGTCGGGTCAGAGCGGCGCCCGGGCGATCCTCACCGCCGGGGGCGACGTGCATGGATGGATCGGTGGTGCCTGCGCCGAACCGGTGTTCATTCGCGAAGCGACCAAAGCCCTCACCGAAGGAACACCGCGTCTCATCGCCCTCGGCGACCCCGACCGCTTCGGCGACTTGCCGCCGGGAACGGTCCCGGTGGAGATGAGTTGCCAGAGTGAAGGAGCGCTGCAGATCTACATCGAACCCGTTCTCGCCGTTCCCCACCTGGTGGTCGTCGGTTCGTCGCCGATGGCCGACCTTCTCAAGCGTCTCGGCACCGAACTCGGATGGAATGCCGAACTCGTCGCCGGCGACGACTTCACGTCGGGCCAGATCGGTGCCCACTCGTTCACCGTCGTCGCCACCCAGGGCCACAATGACGAAGACATCATCGAGCATGCGGCCAAGTCGCGGCCTGCGTACCTCGGTGTCGTCGCCTCGGCCAAACGTGGCGCTGCACTGCGCGAGTTCCTCGCCGACCGTGATGTGCCGGCCGACGTGCTCGATGCGCTGCGGTGTCCCGCCGGACTCGACCTCGGACACACGACACACAACGAGATCGCGATCGCCATTCTCGCCGAGCTGGTGCAGCTGCGTGCGTCCGGTGCCGCAGCAGGCGCACGCGACACTCCGGTGGCACGTGCCGAGGCGATCGATCCCGTGTGCGGGATGACCGTCACCATCGATCCGGGGGCGCAGTCGTACGACCTCGACGGCACCGCCTACTACTTCTGCTGCGCTGGTTGCCGGACGGCGTTCGCCAACGACCCCGCGTCCTACCTCACGGAGGCATCCTCATGAAGATCGCCAATGAGTTCGAAGTCGATCAGCCGATCGACGACGTCTGGGAGTTCTTCGACGACATCCCCCAGGTCGCCGCGTGTCTACCGGGAACCACGCTGACCGACGAGGTCGAAGATGACCACTATCAAGGCAACGTGCTGATCAGCGCGGGGCCGGTCAAGCTGGAGTTCGCCGGCGACGCCAAGATTCTCGAACGCAACGACGCCGACCGGTCGATCACCGTGGACGCCAACGGCGCCGAGAAGAAAGGCCGCGGTCAGGCAGCGATGATGCTCGACGCCGACCTGAACGAGACCGCCACCGGAACGCGTGTCGACGTCACGATGGATCTCCAGTTGTCCGGCGCAGCCGCTCAGTACGGCCGCGGTCTGGTCAAAGACGTGACCGCCGTGTTGATGGACGACTTCGCCGCCAACATGCAGAACCGCCTCGTCGCTATCGCCGCCGGCCTCGACCCGAACCAGGTCGACGCGGTCAAACCGGCGAGCGGGTTCAGCATCGCGCTACGCGCCGCTCGCACCGCCCTGGCGCGCGTGTTCCGCAGATTCTTCATGCCCTACAACCCCGAACTCGTCTGAGGAGGAGATGCCCATGGTGCTCTGGTGGATCGGCAATGTGATCTTCTTGCTGGTGGTGATCCCACTCGCCGTCGCCCTCCTCAGCCGGGTGCTCGGCGCAGCCGAGCGGATACGTAAGGCCAGCGACGACATCTTGGCCGGCGGTGTCGCCGTGATCGGCGAACTCGACAACACGCCCGACTTGTTGGCCACGACCGACACGACCATCGAAGAGGTGGCAGATGGGGCCGTCCGGTACGCCGGTTCGGTCGCCAAGCTGCTGCCGGAATAGGAGCCGTCGATGCCCATCGCTGCTGTAGTGACGCTCGTCCTCGCCACCCTGTTCATCCTCGCCGCTGCGCTCGGGTTGTTCCGTGTGGTGATGCACCTCGTTGCGGTCAATCGCACGCTTGGCGACGTGGTCGGCGGCGTCCAGGTGATCGCCGAGAAGACCTCGACGGTGCCCACCGTGCTGCCGTCGGTGAACGCCAGTCTGAAGCCCGTCCGCGACTTCACCGAATCGATCTGAGGAGGTCGACGTGCTACTCGCTGAATCCAACACCGGCTGGGCGATCGGCTACATCATCGGCATCATCGTGGTGCTCGTCGTGGTCGCCCTCGTCGTCCCGATCCTGCTGCTCGCCCGCTCGATCGGGAACAAAGCCACCGACATCAATGCCGCGCTCGAAGACGCCGTCGTCAACACCGCCTCGTTGAAGGAACTCGAGACGACGATCGAATCCGCACAGATCATCACCGCCGGCCTCGCTCGCGGTCGGGCTCGACTGGGAGGTTGAACCAACGATGCTCGCATTGACCGACACCCAAGAGAACCTGTGGTGGGGAGCACTCGCGCTCGGGCTCGTGGTGATCCTCGCCGTCGTCGCGCTGCTGACGATCCTCGTCGTGCTCGTGCGCACGATCGAACGTCGGGTCACGGTGATACGCCAAACGCTGGAAGCGGCCGAGGCCAACACCACTGACACGGCACTGATCGCCAAGACCGCCAACGAGGTCGAGGCGGTCCTGGCGGAAGGCTTGCAACACCATCTGTTCCTCGGACGAGTCCTCGACAAGGTGCGCTCATGACCACGCTCGTCATCCTCACCGTCATCGAGATCGTCCTGCTGATCGGCGGTCTTGCGCTCTATCTGTTCATCGTCGGCGGTCAACTCACGCGGGTCGCCGACCTGCTCGAAGACTGCGCCGAGCTGGTGTGGAAGATCCGCGACAACGCCGAGCCGATCGAACCCGGCGTCGAGCACATCAACTCCACCGGTGGTGTCGTCGCCGGAGCCTTGCCACTGCTGTACGGCATGGGCGAGGGCATCGTCGTCGGTGCCACGTACGAACCAGCGCCAGCGGACAAGGAACCCGAGCCGGCCGTGCCCGCGATGGGTACCCGTCGCTCACGGCTCACCGAGGCAGTCGGCTACCACCCCGACTGAGGGCGGCCTACAGCTGATCGAGCGCGGCCGCCAAGTCGGTGACGAACCTGGCGTGTCCCTCTGCTCCCGGGTACCCGAGGCGGTCGAGCACGATCACTCGGTCGTTGGCCACGCCGGGGATCGTCGGCCACAGTGGCGAGTCGCCGATCAGATCCTGTGGTAGCTCCTCGCCTTCTGCCTGCAACAACACCAGCGTGTCGCCTTGGAGTTCGCTGAGCCGTTCCAGCGACAAGACGACACGACCACCGCCGTCGGCGTCTGGCGAGTTGCTCGGAACGAGCTCGAGCCCGAGTTCGTCGACCGGCGCGTTGAGTAGGTCGTACTCGCCAGTTGTGTAGGTCCGGATGAACGGACCGGGGAACACAGAGAGCACCGAGACGTTCTGTCCTTCGATCGAGTCCCGGCCGGCGTCGATTTCGGCGTCGATCTCCGCCAGTCGCTCGTCGAGTGCGACATCGAGGCCCAGCACCTCCGCGGTCAGCACCAGTTGCTCTCGCCAGCCCGTGTCGTCATCGCCGATGGACACGGTCGGCGCGATCGCCGAGATCACGTCGTACCCGCCCGGGGCGCGATCGAAGATGCGGCCGTAGCCGAGGAGCAGGTCGGGCTCGAACGATGCGAGCTCCTCGAGGTTGAAGTCGGGCGTGAAGACCACTTCGATGCCCTCGGTAAGTGCCGGGTCGATGCCGGGAAACACGTCGGGGTTGTTCGATGTCGACGCGACCGGTGTGACTCCGAGGCTCAGCAGATCGGCGAGCAGGAACTCTTCCGACAACGCCACGATCCGTTGCGGG
>JBCCVW010000265.1:0-5341 GCA_039194665.1 Actinomycetota bacterium | reverse complement strand
GTCTTCGCTCACCGAGCAGCTTCTCGTCGCCGGTTCGTCCGCGCTCGCGGAATTGACTAACGTTGTTTAGGAAATAGGGGATAGGCCGCCTTGGGGGGTGGCCGCGACAAGGGGGTATCCATGACCGGACCATCGAGGTCGGCCGCGAGCCGACGTGCACGTCACCGCGTGGTCGGCGCCATCGCTGTCACCGTGGCGCTCGTCGCCGCGGCGTGCGGTGACGACGATTCGGAGAGCAGCGATACGGAGGCACCGGCGACGACCGGAGCCACCGAAGCCACCGATGCGCCAGAGGCGACTGACGCTCCAGAGGCGACCGACGCACCCGAGGCCACCGAGGCACCGGAGGCGACCGACGCCCCGGACGCCACCGATGCGCCCGACACGACCGACGGCGACGATGGCGAAGGCGGAGATGACTCGGGTGATCTCGCCCCAACTGCGGTGTTCCCCACACTTCCGCCCCCAACCGGCGAGGCGATGAAGATCGGACTGGTCAACACCGAGGGCACACCAGGTCTCGACTTCCCCGACATCCGCATCAATGTCGGGGCCACGTTCGACTACCTCAACGAGCACGGCGGCTACGGCGACCGACCGCTCGAACTCGTCAACTGCACTGCGGACGGCTCGCCCGAGGCATCCCAAGCGTGCGCCCAGGAGCTGGTTGGTGAAGGCGTCGAGCTCGTGCTGCTCGGACTCGATCTGTTCCCCGACTACGCCACCTATACCGCGTCGGCGCTGCCGGTGATCGGGCTGCTGCCGATCCTTCCCGGCGACTACACCGCCGACGCCCTGTTCTACACCGGCGGCAACGCCACCACGTTCGGTGCCGCGGCTGCGGTGGCCGATCAGTTCTTCGAGGCGCGCAGCGTCGGCATCGTCAGCGCCGACAATGCCGGAGCGAACGCCAGCGAGGCCACGCTCACCGCCGCGCTCGACATCGCCGGCATCGAACACACCACCGTGAAGGGTGGCGACAACGAGACCGATGCGGGCTACCAGGGGCTGATGCGTCAGGCGGCCGAAGGCAACCCCGATGTGCTCGTGTCGCTCTACTCCGATGCCGGCTGCATCGGCACGATGCGTGGCCGCGCATCACTCGGCATCGACATTCCCGTGATCACGACTGGGATCTGCGGTGAGGCCGGAGTGATCGACGAGGTCGGCGACGATGCACTCGGGTGGTACTTCGTCGGCATCGAGACCGACGACCCCACCCCGGAGCAGGCGATCCTGCAAGAGATCCTGTCGCCGGTGTTCGGCGTTCCGCCAGAAGAGGTCTCGGCGGAGGGCCTCGGAGCGCTCGCGCTGAACATGGCGATGTCGCTCGCGGTGTACTCCAACCAGCTCGTCGCTGAAGGCGGCGACCTGTCCGGAACCTCGCTGTACGACTTCTTCGAGACCGCTCCCGGGCTGCAGCAGTGGCCCGATGGAGCACCCATCGAGTGCGGCCGCAACGAGGCCTACCCCACGGTGTGTGCGTTCACTTTCCCCGTCGCTGAGTATCAGAGCGGTGGCGAGGTTGTCACCGTGCCCGGTCTCGAGGCAGTCGATGCCTTCGCCTACATGCCGTGACCGCCGTCGACCGATTCGGATCGACGTGATGATCGCGCGGTGACGGCTAGCCCATGACCGACTACGCGTTCTATCTGCTGCTCGGAACCGGAGCGGGCGCGATCATTGCGGCGCTGGGCCTCGGGTTGGTGATCACCTTCCAGGGGTCCGGCGTCGTCAACTTCGGCTACGGCGCGATGACCATGTGGGTGGTCTACGTGTACGCCGATCTGCGCGAAGGCGCGTACGTGTTCCCGATTCCGGGACTGCCAGCGCGTTACAACTTCGGCGACGACGTGGGCTTCGTCTGGGCGCTGCTGCTCTCGTTGCTCACCGCCGCGTTGATGGGGTTGCTCGTCTACTTACTCATCTTCAGACCCTTGGCGAAAGCGCCGGCGCTGGCCAACATCGTCGCCAGCGTGGGTCTGATCGTGATGTTCACAGCGTTGATCGACATCCGTTTCGAGGACAAGCAGAACATCCGAGTGGGCGGCATCTTGCCGCGCGAACCGGTGACGTTCGTCGAGGGCGTCACCGTGCCGCGCGACGGGTTGTGGCTGTCGTTGATCGTCATCGTGGTGGCCGCCGCACTGTGGGGATACTCGCGCTTCACCAAGTTGGGCCTGGTGGTTCGGGCCGCTGCCGAGAACGAGAAGGGCGCCGTCCTCCTGGGCTACTCGCCGAGCTTTCTCGCCGGGTTCAGCTTCGTACTCGCCAGCGTGGTGGGCGGTTTCATCGCCATCCTCGCGGCGCCGATGATCCAGCTGACGTCGACGGTGTTCACCTTTGGCTACCTGATCCCCGCGTTGGGGGCGGCGCTCATCGGGAGCTTCCGCTACATCGTGCCCACGGTGGTGACGGGGTTCGCAATCGGGATGGTCCAGTCGACGTTCACCAAACTGCAGGTCGACTGGAGCTGGTTCCCCGAGTATGGGGCGCGCGAGGGGTTGCCGTTCTTGATCATCATCGTGGCGATGGTGTTCTTCGGCGAGCGATTGCCCGAGCGGGGGAGCGTCGACGACCTGAAGCTGCCCGCTGTCCCGCCGGCCAAGGTCACGCTCCTCTCGGCGGCGGTCCCCGTGACGCTGGCGGTGATCGGTTTGGTGTTCTTTGGGCCTCTGTGGCGCGGGGCGATCATGACGAGCGTGATCGCCGCAGTGATCGCGCTGTCGTTCGTGGTCGTCACTGGATTCGCGGGCCAGACGTCGTTGGCCCAAATGGCGTTCGCCGGGATCGCTGGGTTTGGGCTGTCGAAGATGGCCACCGACTGGGGGATCCCGTTCCCGCTCGCGCCGGTGCTGGCAGCCCTGGTTGCTGCGGTGGTCGGCCTGATCCTCGGGCTGCCGGCGTTGCGATTGCGCGGCACGAACCTGGCCATCGTCACCCTTGCGGGAGGGGTCGCGATCTCGGAGTTCATCTTCAAGAACCCGAATTTCGTTGGCGACATCACGACCGGTGGTGCCCAGATCCCGGATCCGGAGTTGGGCAACTGGAACATGGCCCTCGTCCTCGGCACCAACTCGTCACGGCCGATCTTCGGGATCTTCCTCGTCGTCGTGGCGGTCTTGATTGCGCTGCTCGTCGCCAATGTGCGACGGAGTCCGACCGGCCGGCGAACGCTTGCCGTTCGCTCCAACGAGCGTGCCGCCAGTGCCGCCGGCATCAACGTGGCATCGACCAAGCTGTTCGCGTTCGCCTTGTCGGCGTTCATCGCCGGCGTCGCGGGAACCCTCATCGGCTACCGCTTCGGCAGCGTGTCGGATGCCTCGTTTGGTGTCGTCGCATCGTTGACGGCGCTTGCCGTTGCGTACCTGGGTGGCATCACGAGCGTCAGCGGCGCAGTCACCGCCGGCGTCGTCACGACGTCGGGAGTCGTGTTCTTCGCCACCGGCGAGGTGTTCGAGGCCTTCGGCACCTGGGAGGTGTTCGTCGGTGGGCTGTTGCTGATCCTGACGGCCATCCTCAATCCGGAGGGGATCGCCGGGGGCATCCGCAAGTCGGTCGCCGAAGCGCGGGCCAAGAAGGCGGTGAAGGAACAGGCCGAGGACGCGGCGCCCGACAAGGAACTCGTCGGCGCGTCTGCAGGCTCATGATTGCGGCTCGTGCAGGCGGACTGCGGTGTGGAGCAACGTCGTGGTGGGTCGGCGCGCGTTGAAGAGAGTGATCTGACGTGACAGAACCGTTGAACGAGAGTTGGGCAACGATCTGGGAGGCGCTCGCCGATGCCCAGCCCGACCACATCGCGGTGGTGATCGGCGACACGGAAATCAGTTGGCGCGAGTACGACCAACGGGCGGCGCAACTGGCCACGGGGTTTGCCGCCCGGGGCGTTTCAACCGGTACCCGCGTGGCGCAGCTGATGTTCAACTGTCCCGAGTACATGGAATCGGTGTACGCGGCGTTCAAGCAGCGGGCCACGCCGGTCAACGTGAACTACCGATACAAGGCGCCCGAGATCGCCCACGTGTGCAACGACGCCGGGGCCACCGCATTGGTGTTTCACGGCTCGCTCGGCGAGCGGGTGACCGAAGCGTTGCCATCGATGCCCACGGTGACGTCCCTGCTCCAGGTCGACGACGGCGCACCGCTCGTGCCGGGGGCCGACTGGTACCACGATGTCGTCGCCGAGTCCGCCCCCGCAGCGCGCATCGAACGCTCAGGCGACGACGTGTTGATGCTGTACACCGGCGGCACCACCGGCAACCCGAAAGGTGTCGTGTGGCGGCACGAGGATCTGTTCGGAGCGCTCGCGTTCTCGGCGTACATGACCGCCGGGCTCGAGGTGCCGACGACTGTCGAAGCCGTCGGCGCAACCGCCGCCCAGGTCCATGCTGCGGGAACGAGTCCCGTCATGTTGTGCGCGCCGCCACTGATGCATGGCACAGCATTGTTCTTGGCCATCGCCTCGTTCGTGATGGGCGGGACCGTCGTGCTGCTGGGGGGCCGCCGGTTCGATACCGATGAGTTGTGGGACCTCTTGGCACGCCACGATGTCACCCAGATCTCGCTGGTCGGCGACGCGTTTGCTCGTCCGATGACCGCGGCGCTCGACGCTGCCGAACGCAACGGACGCACGCCGGATCTCTCCTCGCTCCAGCGCATCGTGTCGACCGGCGCAACACTGTCGGCCGATCAGAAGCGGGCGTTCCAGCTGTTCGCCCCGCAGATCACGATCCTCGATCTGATCGGTGCATCCGAGGGCGGCCCGTTTGCCGTGTCGATGACGCTGCCGGGGGAGGAGCCGCCGGACACGGCGGTGTTCACCGCGCCTCCCGGCGTGGTCACCATTGACCCGAGCACCGGTGCCGTGTTGCCGCGAGGCAGCGACACACCGGGCATGCTCGCAGCCACTGGATCGATGCCGAGTGGGTATTACCAAGACGCCGCCAAGACCGCCGAGACGTTTCGCGAGATCGACGGCGTCCGCTACACGGTGCCCGGAGACTTCGCGACGATCGCCGACGATGGAACGGTGACGTTGCTCGGACGTGGGTCCGTGTGCATCAACTCCGGTGGCGAGAAGATCTATCCAGAAGAGGTCGAGGTGGCGGCACGCGAGCATCCGACCGTGGTCGACGCCACGGTGGTGGGCGTACCCGACGATCGCTTCGGCGAGGCGGTCACGCTCGTCTGTTCCGTGTCGGCGCCGACCGACGGTGCTGATGTACTTGCGACGATCGCGGCGCAACTGGCCGACTACAAGGTGCCTCGCCACGTGGTCTTCGTCGACGAGCTCTACCGAGCACCGAACGGCAAAGCCGACTACCGCTGGGCGCGCGACACC
>JBCCVW010000264.1:0-5519 GCA_039194665.1 Actinomycetota bacterium | reverse complement strand
GACGATCGCCTCCGGCGACCGAGTGGCGATCGTCGGGGTCAACGGTTCGGGCAAGACCACCCTGTTGAACATCGCCACCGGTGCCCTCGTCCCAGACGAGGGCACCGTGCGGTTCGGGCGCGATGTGCGCATCTCCGTACTCGCCCAAGAGCCCGAACTGCCGGCTGGCACCGTGGGTGCTGCGCTTGGCGACCGTTGGGAGGTGGCCGCTGCGGCGACCGCCCTCGGCGTGGCTCACCTGGCCGACCGCCCGACCGATGAACTGTCGGGCGGTCAGGCCAAACGTGTCGCGCTGGCGTCGGTACTCGCCGACGACGAGCACGGCGAGGTCGATCTGTTGGTGCTCGATGAACCGACGAATCACCTCGACCTCGAAGCGATCGAATGGCTGGAACGACGGCTGACTTCGATGCGCGCCGCAGTGCTGTTGATCACTCACGACCGGCACGTGCTCGACCATCTGACCGAACGAGACGGCGGGCGTGTGGTCGAGCTCGAACTGGGGCGGGCGTTTACCCACCGTGCTGCACCCGGGCGGAGCGCGTACGCGACGTACCTCGATGCACGGGCCGAGCGCGCAGCTCGCGAGCAGCAGGCCGAGGCGACGCGCCGCAACTTGGCCCGCCGCGAACTGGCCTGGCTCCGACGGGGTGCCCCTGCCCGGTCGTCGAAGCCAAAGTCGCGCCTGCTCGGCGCGGCGGCGATCCTCGATGGCGGCGACCGACGCGCCGATGTGCGCAGCGAGTCGCTCGACTTCGCCGCCGGCACGTACCGGCTCGGCAATCAGGTGGTCGAGCTCGACTCGGTATCGATCGGATTCCCCTCCGGACCTCACGGTGCCGCGATGCCGCTGCTCGCCGACATCGATCTGGCGATCGAGCCGGGGACGCGGCTGGCGGTGGTCGGCCCGAACGGAGCTGGGAAGTCGACGCTGCTGGAGGTGCTTGCAGGGCGTCGGGAGCCGATCGCAGGAGTCGTGCGCCGAGGGTCGACGGTGGTCACCGGTGTCGCCGACCAGCATGCGGCAACGCTCGACCCCGATGTGATCGTGCGCGAGCTGGTCGCCGGTCCGCACGGCCAGCCCGATCATCGCGACCGGGCGCTGCTCGAGCGGTTCTGGTTCGACACCCCAGCGCAATACGCACCGGTGCGCATGCTGTCGGGCGGGGAGCGGCGCCGCCTACAGCTGGTGATGGTGCTCGCTGCCCAGCCGAACCTGTTGTTGCTCGACGAGCCGACCAACGATCTCGACCTCGACACACTGCGCGCCCTCGAAGACTTCCTCGACGACTGGCCCGGCGCGTTGGTGGTGGCCAGCCACGACCGCACGTTTCTCGATCGTGTGGCCGATCACGTCCTGGCGCTCGATCCTCCGACGTCGCCCGGGCACCCGGGGTTGGTGCGGCGCGTCCCCGGTGGGGTCACCGGCTGGCTCGCCGAACGCGCCTCGCTCGCGGCGAGCCCGCGCGGTGCGCCGTCTCCCGCGTCGCCCGGCGGTCGTATCGATTGGAAGCAGCGGCCGACGGGACCGAGCCCGTCCACCATGCGGCGCCGCCTGCGCGAGGTGGAGAAGGTGATGACCGCAGCGCAGCGCCGCGTGACGCGGCTGACCGATGAGCTCGCCGGGGTCACCGAACACGAAGCATTGACCCGTATCGGCGATCAGCTCTCTGGCGCGCAGACCGAACTCGATGCCGCCGAAGCAGAGTGGCTCGAACTCGCGGAACAGCTCGAATAGGTGGTGTCCGCTCGGTCAGGCCGGGGTGAGCTCGAGAGAGGCCATCAGCATCTCGACCCGTGTGCGGATGTCGTCGCGCAGCTCGCGCACGACTTCCAGCGATTGACCGGCAGGATCGTCGATCTCCCAATCCTCGTAGCGCTTGCCGGGATATACGGGACACGCGTCGCCGCAGCCCATGGAGATGATCACATCGGCGGCCCGGGCGATCTCGTCGGTCCACGGCTTGGGGTACTCGCTGGCGATGTCGATCCCGGCCTCGCGCATCGCCTCGATGGCGTGGTGGTTGGTGTGCACCGCCGGCTGTGACCCGCCGGAGAAGACGTCGACTCGGTCGCCGGCAAGGTGTCGCATCCAACCGGCGGCCATTTGGCTGCGCCCGGCATTGTGCACACACAAGAAGAGCACCGCGGGCCGGTCGGTGTCGCCCACCTCGAGTCGTTCGAGGGCCCGCAGGCGGTCGCGGGTGAAGCGTTCGACCAGCACGGGCAGCCACACAGCGAACTGTGCATCGGGTTGCAGCATGCGCTGGGTGTCGATCATGTACCGCTTGATCGTCTCGCGGTTGAACACTCCGGTGAAGTCGGCTTCAAGATGTGTTGCGGCCTGGTTGATCAGTAGTTGCTGCTCGGTCGTGAGGGTGAGTGCGGCGTCGTCGGGTTCGCCGCTCGGTTCATCGTTCATGGTGCCTGCTCCTGTGGGGTGGGGAGGTGGGATGCGCGGATGCGGTCGAAGATCACGCGCACTGCTTCGTCGAACGCGGCGTCGGTCGCCGTAGCTGCCGGGTCGCCGATCGACCAATGACGGGTCGGCTGCTGGTTGGTAATGGTCAGACCAGCGAGCTGTTCGTGGGCGCGGTCGCACACGGTGACGACCACGTCGGCGGGCTCGACGGCGGCGATCGTGCGCGGCCGAGCCTCGGCGAGGTCGATTCCGTGGCGGCGGGCGGCGGCACGCGCCCCGGGGTGGACGCGGTCGGCGGGTTCCGTGCCGGCCGAGTCGGCGTGACGCCCGGTGTACTCCCGCCACATCGCAGCCGCCAGCTGCGAGCGCGCCGAGTTGTGGGTGCACACGAACAGCACGGTGCCGTCGAGTTGGGGTGCCGGTGGGAGCAGCTCATCGAATCGGGCGGACCGCAGCCGGATGTACCGGCGTCGGCCGTCACCGGCCGAACGGATCCGCTCGATCAGGTCGTTGCGCTCGAGGGTGGTCAGGTGGTGGGCGAGCAGGTTGCTCGGCATGTCGAGCAGTGCTCCCAACTCTTGGGGCGATCGGTCGGACACCCGCAGGGCATCGACGATCGCCAGGCGGCCTGGGTCGCCGAGCGCTCCGTGGATCGCGGCTCGTTCAGCGAGCGCAGCATCGATCACGCGCCTGACGATATCACTCAATCATTATTGAGTCAACTAGTACTGAGTAATATGCATGGCGATCGGTGTTGATCAATACGTGTTGATCAATACGTGTTGAGCAACATGAGCAGTCGTCAGAGGAACGACAGCAGGTCGGCGAACTCGACTTCAGGGTCGAGGTCGAGTCCGCGACGCTGGAACCACGTGCAGATGTTGACCACGTCGCGGTGCAAGAAGTCGAGGCCGCCCATGTTGGCGGCCAGATCCACCGCTTGTGGGAAGTCGATAAACCACACCTGTTCGTTCCACCACAGCGTGTTGTATGCCGAAAGGTCGCCGTGGGTGAAGCCGGCTGCGGTCAACGTGCGCAGCCCGGCGCGGATCTGCTCGAGTGCGGCGCCCAGCTGGTCGGTGTCGAGTTTGGCGGCGCGCAATTGTGGTGCCGCCTGGTCGAGATCGCCGAGGTACTCCATCTCGAATACGTCATCGCCGTATCCGATCGGGTACGGCACCGCCATGCCGTCGTTCCACAAGCGGGTCATCACCTCGTGTTCGTGACCGGTCCAGCGGTCTTGTAGGAGCCGCTTGCCGTAGGTCGACATGTTGGCGATCGCTCGTCGGTCGCGCGACTTGCGGAACTGGCGGCCCTCTCGGTATTCGACGTCGCGGTGGAAGGTCGACGCGCGCTGCACACCCATTGCCTCGAGTTGACCTTTGTGAGTCACGGTGCGTGGGAGGTACCGCTTGCGAGCGACCAGGCAGGTGCGGCCGTCTGGGGCAACGCGCTGGATCAGGTTGACCTGCGCTTCCTTTCCGGTGGTGATCACGCCGAGGTCGGTTTCATCGAACGGCTCGTCGACGAGCCAGTCGGGTGTGTCGGCCGGTGCGGGGTCGGCGTGTGAATGGTTGGGGGATGAGTCGTCGGGTTGTGTGTGCGGATCGATATTCGGTTCGTGGGACACGGTGCCTCTGCATCGGTGGGGCGGCGCGCGGACGCCGCAGCGTCGAAGGGACGCGGAAATTGAGGAACAGCCGAGCCGGCGAGCGGTGTGCTACGTGCGGGCGCGGCAGAAGGGGAGAGTCGTGACAACAGTCATGTGCGATCACTCTCCTTCCGTGTCGTGGACGCAACCCAACGTAGACATTCGGCGCGCGGCGCGCCGCACGAGTTTCTGGTCGGCCGCGCCCGTGGGTTCGATCTCGTAGTGTCCGCGCATGTCTTCTCGCCGCGACGTCGACGGAGTCTTGCGCATCGTGCAGCTCAACATCGGCTCGTTGATCGAGCCCGAATGGGAGCGTCGTCGGCACGAGATCGTTGCGTGGCTCGACCGGCTCGACCCCGACGTCGTGTGTTTCGAGGAGGTGTGGGGGAGCGCGTCCAGCGAGAACACGGCGAGCTGGCTGGCCGACCATGCGACGGGCGAGTGGCATCATGCGTTCGGCGGTTTCCCAGTCCCGCCGCCGCTGTCCCCCGACCCGTCGGCACGTTTCGGGTCGGCGGTGTTGTCGAGGTGGTCCATCGATGGGCACACCGTGCATCGGCTGCCCACGGACCCGGCCGATACGAGCCCCCTCGTCAATAGCGTGGGGTGGGAACTGCTGCACGTCGAAACTGCCGGGCTCGACGTGTTCGCATGCCATCTTGCGCCCGCCCCGATCCACGGACTCCATCGGCAGCTGCAGGTGCTGGCGATCGACGAGCTGATACGCGCCGCGCGCATCGACAAAGACCCAGATCCCGTTCCCGGTGGACCACGGCGACGGGCGATGCCAGCCATCCTGTGCGGCGACTTCAACGCCGAGCCCGACAGCGATGAGATCCGTTTTCTGTCGTCGCTCACGTCGCTCGACAATCGGACCGCGTTCTATCAGGACGCCTGGCGGATGGCCGGTGAGGGGCCGGGCTACACCCAGGATTGGCGCGCAAATCCGATCGCCGAGGCGATGAACATCAACCGCAAACGGATCGACTACGTGTTCGTCGGTGACCCGTTCTTACGTCTCGGTGGCGCCGGTCGTGTCGAACGCGCGGCGTTGGCGTTCCATGAACCGCTGACGGGCATTGTCGCCAGCGATCATGTGGGACTCGTCGTCGACGTTCGCTGGCCCGAACGACCCGCATGATCCCGTGCGCGCAGCGCGCACTGACTACGTTGCCCGAGATGCGCGCCCTCCTCATCGCCCCGTTGTTGCTCCTCGTCGCTTGCGGCAGCGACGACGGAGGCGGCGGTAGCGGCGATGCCGGGGCGTTCTGCGAGCAGATCGAGATTCTGCAGACGACAACGTCCCCCGACGAAGACATCGATCTCGAACAATTCGACGCGTTGATCGAGGTTGCTCCCAGCGAGGTGAGCGATGAGCTCGATTACCTGCGCGATGTGTTCGTGCAGATCGAGGAGGCCGGTGATGACGAAGACGCGCTGAATGCG
>JBCCVW010000263.1:0-5526 GCA_039194665.1 Actinomycetota bacterium | reverse complement strand
CACGGCCACCGTGCGGACCGAGCGCGACACGCTCAGCCCGCGCTTCGAGAGCGGGCTCGTCGACATTGCGCTGACCACGTTCGACGAGACCTCCCGCGTGATCGATCGTCTCAACGCGTACCCGCCGGTCGACCCCACGCCGCCAGCCGAGATATTGGCCACGTATCAGCGGCCGTTCAGGCTCGGTTGAAGCGGTGGGCGAGATGATGGTCACAACACATCAACAGCACTCGAATCACATACCGCCAAAGGAGCCCCGACCCCGATGACTCGCCCCACACGTTCCAGGATCGCTCGACTTGCAGGAGGGCTCGTTGCGGCGTGTACCGCGGTGACGCTCGTCGGGAGCGCAGGAGCGTCGGCAGCCGACGAGGAGCACTTCGCGTCGGCCAATCCGCTGCAGGCCAACATCTGCTACACCGACAACCCGCTCGGTGAGGGCTATCGGGTTCATGTGACGACGACCAACCACTCGTCGCGCAACGCTCGGGTGACCATCGACGAGTTTGGTGGCCCCGTGCATCACGATCAGACGCTGCGGCCTGGCGAGACCGCCGCCCTCGCCCACGACGTTCCGCTCGACCGGTATCGCGACTACAACTATCGGGGCGAACTCGCTGGTGTGGTTGACCCAGCAATTGGATTCAACTTCGTGAGGGCGAACACCACCCTTCCCGACCACACCGACCCCTGCTTCTGATTGGTCGGCCGCAGTCTGGGCCGGCTCCTCCCTTGTCGACGCTGCGTCGGGCGATCAGCGGTGGGCCAGCACCGCGCCGGCACCGCCGCCGCGCCACACCCGCCACGCGCCGGTCGCCCACAGTGCCCAAGCGACCAGGACGGGTTGGAAGAACAGGCGTGTCAGTCGTGCTCTGTCGCTGTCCAGGCCGAAGGCGTTGGTGCCCTCGATCCACTGAGCGACGTTGCCGGGAAAGATCACAACGAAGAACGCAGCGACGATCCATCCGACCAACGCCCGGCGGCCACTGACGAACAGCAGCGCCATCCCGAGCGTGATCTCGATCAACCCGGAGACGATCACAACGAAGTCTGCGTCTGCGGGAAACCACTCCGGGACCTGCGCCTGGAACTCTTCGCGCTGAAAGGTCAGGTGACCAATCCCGGCGAACAGCAAGCTGCCGCCGAGCAGCCACCGGGCAACCGAACGCGGCGTGATGTCACCGACGCCGCTCGGCGCAACCGGTCTCACGTGCCGACCGCGTCGCCGTTGCGCAGCAGCGGCACGAATCGATGGACCGGACTCGGCGCGCCGCCAACTGCGGGGTGGCCGAGATCCTCGGTGCCCGCAGCGCAACAGTGAAACACCATGGCGGCACGGATTCCGTCTGAGATGTTGTCGGTCGACCGGTGCATCAGATGGCTGTCGAACACGAGGAGGTCACCGGGCGACATGAGCACCGGCGTACTGGCGTCCATGTCGTGGTCGATGATCTCGACGTAGCCGTAGTTCGCTCCAGGGCGAGCGTCGGGGACGTGTTCGTGGATTGGTTCGTGGTTGCTGCCGGGCAGCACGTGGAGACACCCGTTCTCGAGGGTGGCCTCCGTCACCGCAAGCCACAGTCCGACGATCGGGCGGGCAGGAGCGAACGGGAAGTAGAAGCTGTCCTGGTGCCACGGCTGTCCCCATGCGCCAGGGTTCTTGAAGATGTACTGCGACAAGAAGCAGTCGACATCGGGCCCGATGAGCTGCCCCAGGATGTCGGGTACGCCGCCGCTGCGCAGAAACTCGGCGAATACCGGCCGCTGGTGCAACGTGAACACCTTGGAGATCAGGTCCTCGGGCCGTTCGCCGGCGAACCCAGCCTGTGACTCGGGGGCGATCAGCACGTCGCCCGGCGCGGCGCCGGTGTCGGCTGCTGTGCGGACCAAGCCGACGACGTCAGAATGCATCGCTGCCCCGATCGATTCGTCGGCGAACGCTGGCAGCTTGGCGAATCCAGTCTCGGTGTAGCTCGCCAGATCGATCGTCGCGGCGCGTTCCATCCACCAATTGTGGCGCGCCGAGGCGGGTTCTGTTCGCAAAATCCGGCGCGTGGCGCGCTGAATCGACAGGATTTCTGAGAGGCCCGGGTCAGTTCACAGGCTTGCCGAGGAAGTCGTCGCTGATGCTGATGCGCACTCGCTCGTCGCCGAAGGTGGGGCCGGACGCCGCGAATTCGGCGTCTTTGTCGGCGTAGTACCGGGAACGGAAGTCGCCGAGCCGGGCGGCGTTGTAGGTCAGGTACAGCGCTCGCCGCGGATGATCGCTGTGGTTGGTATCGCTGCGATGCGGCGCGTACGAATCGAACGCCACCAGATCGCCGGGTTCGACCTCGATCGGGCGCCACTCGAGTCGGTCGACCACCTCGTCGAGCAGTCGTCCGCGGCCGTTGTCGGCCATCGCGCCCTCGTGATGCCCGGGAGCGAACCACAGACACCCGCTCTCGATCGTGGCGGGATCGAGCGGGACCATCACCGACACGTGATGGTCGATGAAGCGATAGGCCGCGGCGTCCTGGTGCGGCGCGAAGCCCGCGCCGCCGGGTTGCTTGTAGTTGACCTTCTCCTTGAACAACACCGCCGGCTCGCCGAGCACATCGGCGACGAGCTGCGCCGGGGGGCCGTGCCGGACGAACGCGCCGAGGTCCGAATGATCGTCGGCGAAACGTTCCGAGCGGGCAATCGCCGATCCGCGGTCGGTCTGCTCGAAGTGATGCATGCCGGGTCCGTCACCGGCGGCCCAGCGCTCCAGGTCGTCGACCCAGCGACGTGCTGCGTTCAGCTCTGCGGGGCTCAGCGCACCAATGACGTGGGTCCACCCGTTCGCCGCCCAGCCTTCACGCGCCGCTCGATCGATGTTCATCGAGCAGCGACGATACGCCACGGTCACCGACCCTTTGGTTGTGGCCGGCGTTGCGACCCTGACTATTCACCATCGATTCACCCGCGCGACGCGAAATCGACTTGTCTAGACAACCTCGACGTTGCAGACTCTCAATATGCGCGGTGCAGAGCTGACCTCCGACGAGCGCAGCGAGATCGAACGTCGAGCGGAGATGCTCGCCGTCGCCAGTGCGGAAGACGTGCGGGCGTGTGCGGACCGCTGCCTCGAAGCGCTCGGCGACCCGGTCGTGGTCGAACCGCCGACCACCGGCATCGTCATGATGCAGGTGCGCGAGCCGGTGGTGGGCGAACGGTTCCATCTCGGCGAGGTCGTGGTGACACGCGCTGAGGTCGACCTTTCCGGCGCGCGTGGATGGGCGACGCGTATGGGTGCCGATCGCGTCAGTGCGTTGGCTGCAGCGATCTGTGACGCTGCTGCACAGTCTGACGGACCGGCCTCCGACTGGGTCGATGAACTCATCCAAGAGACTGCACGGGAACGGGAGCGGCGCGAGCACGATGTGGCCGCCACCTTGCAGCCGACGATCGTGTCGTTCGAGGAGCTCGACTGATGGGCGCGTCGATGCCTGCCGCCGACCAGCTCGCCAGCGCACGACTGAGCGGGAGTCGGTCGCTCGACGTGTTCCGCGTGCTGCTCGACGCGGCGGCTCGCCCGGGAACAGTCGGCCGGCTGCCGCTATACGACGCAAGCGTTCCCCCAGCCCTGTACCCGGCACTGGCGTTGGCCGACCTCGATCATGTGGTCGGCGTGCTCGACGTCGCCGGAAATCACTGGTCGGCGCTCCTCCGCCACGCGACCGGCGCACGCGTGACCAACTCGGTTGCGACACCCGATGGTCATCAGTGCGACATCGCCGTGGCCCTGCGCCCGCCGTCGCCGTCTGAGATCGAGGCGATGCGCCGCGGAACCCCCGAGGCGCCAGAGCTCGGTGCACGTCTCGTGGTCGCGGTCCGGACCTTGTCCCCCGAGCCAATCCATCTGGCGCAGGCGGCTCCGCGAGATGCACCGGCGGCTTCCTTCTCGCTCCATGGCCCTGGCGCGGCGCGTCCCCGAGTGGTGCAAGCCGTCGGCGCCGGACCCGACGTGCTGCACGCCATCGCCACCGCCAATCGAGACTTCCCAGCGGGCATCGACACGTGGATCGTCGCCGACAACGGGTCGGTCGTCGCCGTACCGCGCAGTGCGCGGATCGATGTACTGGCCGATCACCGGCCGAGGTCAACGGCGTCGCTGGATCCTTCGACCGAACAACCAATGGAGCACTGACGTGGGATACGCCGCAGCACGAGGTGGCCTCGACGCCATCGCCGCCGCTGAGGACCTCGTTCGCAACGAGCGAGAACTCGCCGCTAGCCCCTGGCTCAGCGTCGACCAACTCATCGACCGCCAACGGCTCGCTGTCGATCGAGTGATGGGCGAAGGCGGACTCTGGGATCCGGAGCTCGCTGCCCGCGCGCTCCAACAGGCCGAAGGCGACACGATCGAGGCCGCACATCTGTTGCGTTCCTTCCGGGCGACGCTGCCCCGCTTCGCATACTCCGAGCCCGCCAACGTCGACGACGCCGCCCTGCTGCGGCGCATCGTTCCCGCGTACCGCACCCCGCCGGGCCCCCAGCTGTTGGGGCGCACGACCGATTACACGGGTCGGCTCCTCGATCGAACCGACGACGAGACCGCCCGGGAGCACGCCGAGAAGCGGGCGACCGAGCGGGTGGCGCCGTCGCGGTCGACCGGCGACGGGGTGCTCGGCGATCGACGGCACGGGAGGCTCCTCGACGTGCTGCGGCAGCTCGATCTGATCGTCGATCGTCGGCGCGTCGACGACCCGGATCCCGTCGACATCACCCGGACTGCCGTGCGTCCGCCGGCACCGCGGTCGGCGCGGCTCGCCGTGATGGCCCGTGCCGAGACCGGTGCATTGGTCAACCTTTGGTATCGCAACGTGCTCGGGCCAGACGGCTACATCCACGAGGTCACGCTTGGCGAGGTGCGTCACGGCGAGTTGCCGGTGCGCATCACCCATCCCCACACGGGGGGCAGCGTCTCGATCGGTGACGTGCGCGTCACCGAGGTCGAAGCGATCGAAGATCTCGACGGCGCCGACGAGGATCGTGACCGCTTCGACGTGGGCTACGGGATGTGCTTCGGCCACAACGAGAAGAAGGCCATCGCGATGGCCAATCTCGACATCGCCTGCCACCGCGATCGTCCACTCGACGGGCGGGCGTCGGAACTCGAACAGTCGATTCTGATGACCACCGACGGGCTCGACGCGACCGGGTTTCTCGAACACCTCAAGCTCCCGCACTACGTCACGTTCCGTTCGATGGTCGACCGCAAGCTCGCCGTCCGGGCTTCACGCGACGGTGGAAACGAACCGGCTCCATCCGACCCGGCGGCGACCGACCCGGTTCCCGTCGACCCTGTGCCTGTCGACCCTGTGGAAGGGGAGTGCGCATGACGGCGCTCGACGATCGCGCTCCAACGGTCCACGAACTCGTCGTCGATGACGACGTCGATGTTGGGATCCTCGATGAGCATGCAAAGCGCGAGTTGCGCAGGGCGATGCTCACCGCGGTGTGTGTTCCGGGATATCAGGTGCCGTTTGGTTCGCGCGAGAT
>JBCCVW010000262.1:0-5610 GCA_039194665.1 Actinomycetota bacterium | reverse complement strand
CCTCATCGCCCACCCCGACCACCTCCGCATCCACGAATGGCGGCGCCTCGAGCATCCCGACGCCACCGAACTCGAACAGCGACTCTTCGCCGAGAAGGTGAACGCGCTCTCCGCCGTTCGACCCGCCTACGGGACCAACGACCGGTTCAGCCCTGCCGACGTCATCGTCGTCGTGGTAGCACTCGCCAGCGCATGGGTCTCAGCCCCAACCGCACTCCGGCACCTCGCCACCCACGACACCGATCGGCAACGAGCACTGATCGCAGGATCAGTGCGCGTCCTCGCCGAGTACCAACCAGACAAGAACACCACCCGATAACGAAACCCAGCAACCGTCCGCACCCACCCACGCAGAACCGGCACGCGATCGCGCCGGACGGCCCATGTCGCCACCGATAGCCCGACGCGCATTTCCGAGCACATGTACGCACGCTGGTCGTGCCGTACTGGGCGGGTTCGACGCGGTGTGACGGGTGGCGATATGGGCGGTAGAGCCTGCCAGATTCAGCACGTTGAGATCTGGGTGGCGGATCGAGCGCCTGACTCCGGAGGGGTGCGTCGGATGCCATCAGCGTGATATCGGATGCCAGGAGGAGGCGACGTTGTCGCGACCGGTGTTCGGGAGCACATCGGTGGTGAAGTTGGTTTCGATGTTCGTGCACTCAGTCGGCGAGCGCGGTGTCGTGTCGGTTGAGGGCCATATGCGCACTGAGGGCGGTGACGGTGAGTGCGGCGGTTGCGGCGCGGTAGGCGCCGTTGACTGATGTGATGGTTGCGACGGCCGCGCCGATTGCGGCGCCGAAGGGTTGGCCGCCGGCGGCGATCATCCGCCCGATGGTGTTGACAGTGGAGGTGAGTTGGTCGGGGGTGGCGAGTTGGCGGTAGGTGATCCCGGTCGTGATGGTCAACATGATCCCGATCGCGAACACGCCAACGGGAGCTGCTGCGAACGTCGGGATCGACACGAGCATGACGCTCGTCGATGCGGCCGAGAGTGCGACGGTTGCGGGTGTGAGCAGCCGGACACGTGCTGGTGTGAAGAGGCGGGCGAACACGAGGCCGGCGATGAGGCTGCCCACGCCGATGGATGCGTAGATGATGCCGAGGCGTGGGTCGTCGGGTTCGTAGCCCTGGATCTCGACCGACCACGGGACGAGTAGTCCGAGGACGATGCCGATCCCGATCGAGTTCCCGAACCCGACGGCGGTCAGCACGAGCACGGTCCGCTGTCGGCGGATGAATCCGAACGCGGTCGAGAGTTGCGTGCGGAGCGATCGCTGGTGGGGGGCGAGGTTGCGTCGGAAGTTCGACCTGATCGTTGACTGGACGGCGGCAGCGGCGATGAAGCTGGCGGCGTCGAGCGAGAGGGCGTTGGCTGCGCCGATGGTGGCGACGAGGACACCGGCCAGGATTGGTCCGACGATGTCGGCGGCGGCCGCGAGCGTCGACAACAGTCCGTTCGCCGCTGCGAGGCGTTCTCGGGGCACGAGTGCGGGGACGGCACCGAAGACTGCGGCGTCGGAGAACACGTAGGCCGTCGCCGACAGGAATGCGACACCGAAGACGTGTGCGATGGTCAACACGTCGAACGCGGCGGCGAGAGGGACGGTCGCCACGAGGGTGCCCTCGATCAGGTTGCCTCCAATGATCAAGCGGCGACGGTTCCATCGATCGGCGACCGGACCGGCGACGAGTCCGAACAGCAGATACGGCACCAATCGGGTCGCGAAGACCAGCCCCGTCCAGCCAGCGGACCCGGTCAGATCGAAGATCAGGACCGGGAGCACCACGAACGACATCGCAGTGCCCGTCATCGTCACCGCTTCAGCAAGCGCCCATCGCACGAACACCGGTTGATCGCGTAGAGCACGAACGCTCCGGTGGTCGCCATTCACGTCGTCGCCGTCGTGCACTGCGATCGAACGGTAGAACCTCGACTAATGTCGAGGTCAACGAATGGAAGCCTCACTCACGATCGGCGACGTCGCCGACCGATCAGGAATCACCGTCACGGCGCTGCGCTTCTACGAAGCCAACGACCTGATCACCTCGACTCGCACCGCCGGCAACCAACGTCGCTACCACCGCGGCGTGCTCCGCCGCCTGGCCGTCATCGGAGCGGCCCAGAGCGTCGGATTCAGCCTCAACGAGATCGTCGACATGCTCGACGACCTCCCCGCTGACCCATACCCCGACACCGAACACTGGCAACAACTGTCCTCATCGTGGAGACCGCAGCTCGAAGCACGCATCGCCACCCTCGAACGACTCCGCGACCAACTTGACACCTGTATCGGCTGCGGCTGCCTCACTCTCGCGAAATGCGGACTCCTCAACCCCGACGACCGCGCAGCGCAAACCGCACGAGGAGCCGCCTTCTGGAAACAACGTCGAACCCCCGTACCCGACCGTCATTACGACTGACACGAACTGACCGACCAACACGCACCGCGCGAAGCACCGAACGGCGCTCGGCTAGCTCGCGTTGTATCGCTCACGCACCGCTGAGGACCCGTCCTACATCCGGCACGCGTGACCAGCGTGAAGCGCTCGTATCGACGTGGACGGGCTCGACGCGCATTTCCGAGTGGGTGACTGCACGCTGCACGTGCCGTTCCCGAGCGGTGCCGTAGAGGACGCCCGCGGTGCAGATATGCGTGGATCCCGCTGAAGACGACTTGCGCCTTCCGCTATGAACGTCGCTGCATCTGTCGGGTGACGGCGCTTGGTGACACAGGTCGTCAGTTCGTTAGTGCACCCGCAACTTGGTCGGCGAGTCGCTGGAGGGTGTCCGAGTCTTCACAGCAGCGAACTCGCAAGTCCAAACCGGGTACTTGAGGTTGTTGCAATGCGGTGTGATGGACTCGATCACTCGCCCGGGAACGGGTGAGGAACTGTTTTGGCTGTCGCCGAGCGGCGGAGACGACGCTCACCTTTCGGCGTCACGCGTGTTCGACATCGCCGCTGGAGAAACCGCTTCCCACTACCTCATCTGCAGCAACATCGACGCCGGCACAAGCGGCGCTCTTTCGCCTCGGTTGACAGCGATCTTCACGCCCGCCCCCTAACACGGTCGCCTACCAGTTGCGATCGGATGCAGAAGGCATCATCTGTCAAGTGACATGCTCGTGGTCCCCGGTGGTACGACCAGCTTGAGTAGCAGTTGCTCAGGTGCAGATGGTCCGCCTGTGCGACGTTCGCCGCATGAACCCGACCCTCGAGATCCGTATTCGCACCGTCGCCTGGACCGTCACCGTGGCGGCGTTGTCGATCGCCGCGACCTTCATCGTTGCGTCGGCGTGGTCCGCCGACGCCGCACCAGGCGATATCGACTCCACGTACGTCCCAACTGCGGGCTGTCGGGCATTCGACTTCCGGCCAGCTCCGACCCAGGTGGGTCCACGATCAACGCCGCTTGGCGCAGGCGAGGTGTACAGCCAACAGATCACCGGTGGTGTCGGTAAATGCACCGGACCGTTGGCGATCCCCGGCGATGCGGTCGCGGTGGCGATGAACGTCACCGCGGTGGACGCAACTGCACAGACCAATCTGCGGTTGTTCCCGGCCGATCTGGTCGAGGTGCCGTTGTTGTCGAATCTGAACGTGTCGGCCGGACAAGCGCCCTTCGCGAACAAGGTCGACGTCACACTGTCACCGGGCGGGGCGATCAAGATCTTCAACCAAAACGGATCAGTGTCGGTGGTTGGCGACATCGTCGGCTATTACACCAACTCCTCACTCACAGAGATCACCTCGCGACTGAGCACGCTCGAGGCGAGTCATGCTGCGCTCGAAGCGGCACAACCGTTCACCGTGGTCAGCGAACCGGTCTTCACCGTGATCCTCGAGCCGACGCCGACCGAGGTCCGCAAGGTGACCGTGACAGCGCCCGTGGACGGCCACGTCGTCACCAACGCCACCGGGTACATGATCGCTCTTCTCGATAGCCAGGTCGTCGATTGCGCAGTGATGGGCAGCGTCAGCGACCCACCCGGCCCCGAAGAGCTGATTTGGCAGTCCCCGACTGGCGGCGACTACGCACACCTGTCGGCGTCGCGCGTCTTCGACATCGATGCTGGCGAGACCGCGACCTACTACCTCGTCTGCAACGGCCTCAACTCGTTTATCGGAGCACCGCGGCTCACCGCCATCTTCACGCCCGCCCTCTGACACACTCGCCGTACCAGTCGCAGCCGCTACCCAGGAGGCACGATCTCTAAAGCATGATGCTGGCGGGTGTTGGATGCATATGGGATGGAGCGACATCGAGCAAACGGCGAAGCGATAAGTGCCGTACTGCTCGGCGTTCAGCATCCGAAGGCGACGCGCGTTATCGAGCGGCGTCGGTTTGGTTCTGGGGCGCGCCTAGTGTCTGTACATGGTCAGTCGGTTCGTTGTGGCGCTGCTGATCTGCGGGTTCGTTGCCTTACTCCTGCTCGCCATCCGTAACGTGCGGCAGCCCCGACCGCAGAGCACCGTGGTCGATGTTGGTCCGTACGGATCACGCTGGCTACGCACCGCAGCTGGCGCGATCGATGCGCTCCCTGGCCATCAGGCGACCTTGGTCTCAGACGATCAGCTGCGCATCCTCTGGAAGCGGCGGCCGGTGTGGACCATCGCAGCTGCGATGCTCTTCTTCCCGGTCGGTCTGCTCGCGCTACTCGTGTCTCGCTGGGACCGATGCCGGGTCGAGCTGTCCGCACGGCAAACGCAGGCGCGAGTCGACGGTGTGATCTCTAACGCTGCCGTCGACGCGATCAACAGATCCTTCCCCTGAGCCAACACGTTGGATCACCAGCGGCGGACCTGGCGAAGTGATCGTCGTGCACAGATCCGCGAGTCGATCGCTCTCTAGGCACAGCTGAAGGTCCGACCGTCACGTGGTCTGGCATGCTCCCGTCGTGTTGGATCGTGTGTTCGTCGTCGCCGTTGCGGTCGGTGTGGTGATCGCGGCAGGGTGCTCGAGTTCGGACGGACTGCCTGAGACGGCGACTGAGAGCAGCACAGCAGAGACGACTCTGGAGAGCTTCTGCTCGGAGTTCTTGGCCTTGCAGGGTGAACGACCAGCGTCCTATGTCGGCTCTCCAGAGCACGTTGCCGACATCGAGCGGTTGTCGTCGGTCGCGCCGGCAGATGTCGCTCCGTCACTGGCCACGTTCCTGGACTTTGTTGCGTCCGGAGCGGTCGACGCCGCGGCCGATCCCGACTCGACGCTCACCGAGAACTGGCCCCCGAACGTCCAGACTGCGATCGCCGACATCCAGTCCTTCGGAGCTGAGTCCTGCTGAGACTTAGGGCAGCAGACACAACGTCGACGCACATTCCCGAGCGGCAACGACCGAGCGGGTCGTGCCGGTACAGCGTGGTTCGAGCCGTTGGTTGCGGTGGCGCGTTTCCGATTGTTCGGGCCTGTCGGAGCGGGCGATCCAGACGGTGGCGCGAACGCAGCACGGGCGTCGGGTGGATCGCCGAGGTCGCGTCGATTAGTGCGTTGCGGCGGCTGCTAGCCGGCGGTGATGTTGATGGTTGCGCAGAATGCGGTGTTGTAGTTGCAGAGTTCGTACTGCCCGACCGGAGCGATCGGCGGAAGGATGATCGAATCGGGTCCGG
>JBCCVW010000261.1:0-5625 GCA_039194665.1 Actinomycetota bacterium | reverse complement strand
CGCGGGTACCGAGGAAGGGACCGAGGGCAGTACCGATCCGATCGTGATCGGGTTCCCGACGGCGTCCACTGAGTTCCTGAGCTTCTACGACGGGCCGATTCTCGAGTCGGCCCAGCTCGCTGCCGACGACATCAACGCCAACGGTGGACTGCTCGGTGGCCGGATGATCGAGATCACCCATGCCGACAACCAATCCGACATCGCGCTCGTCGAGTCGCGGGCGATCGAGTTGCTCGATGCGGGCGCCGACATCATCCACACGTCGTGCGACTTCGACTTTGGTTCGCCAGCCGCGCGGGCCGCGACCGAACGCGGCGTGTTTGCCCTCGGCTGTGCATCGGCGCCCGAGTACGGGTTCGAGGGCCTTGGCGAGCTCGTCTTCAACACCTTTCCGGCTGACGTCACCGAGAGCGCGGTGATGGCCCAGTTCACGATCGACCAGGGCTGGGACCAAGCGGTGCTGTTCCAAGACCAGTCGCTCGAGGCGACCATCACCGTGTGTGACACATTTGCTGAGGTGTACGAGGAGCTGGGCGGCACGGTCGTCGGCGTCGAGACGTTCGAGGGAGCGGACTTCTCGTTGGCCCCGCAGCTGGCGTCGGTGCGGGACAGCGATGCCCAGGCCATCGTGCTGTGTACGACCAACTCCGCGGCGGTCAAGCAGATCCGTGACGAGACCGACCTCCCCATCGTCTCGCAGGTGGCGCTCGAGGGCACGTTCTGGCTCGACTGCTGCCCAGGCCTCAGCGACTTCTACGCCGTCGGTCTGGCATCGGTTGCGGGCGACGACCCCGACCCCGGGCGTGCTGCGTTCATCGAGTCGTACACCGAAGCGACGGGAGCGCCACCGCTGCTGTCGATCGTGATGGCCGGCTATGCCGCCGTCGAAGCGTTGGCCATCGCCATCGAAGAGGCGGGCAGTGTGGATGGCGCAGCGATCGCTGAAGCGATGTCCGGGTTCGACAACGTCGAGCTGGTCACCGGCGCAACAAGCTACTCGCCCACGTGCCACATCCCGATCGGACGTGACATGGTGATGATCCAAGTTCAAGACGGCGAGTACAGCTTCGCCGCCGAGGTCGAGCCAACCTTCCTGCCGGAATCGATTTGCTGAACTCGATCGTGCGTCGCGACCGCCCTGCGTGGGAGCCCAATCGCTCCACACGCAATGAGGTAGTCGCGACGCACGGCGTCGGCGTGTCCTTCGGTGGATTGCGGGCGCTCGACAATGTCAACTTGGAGATCAACAGCGGAGAGATCCTGGGGCTGATCGGGCCGAACGGCGCGGGCAAGACGACGTTGATCAACGTGGTCACCGGCTTTCAGACGCCGAGCGATGGCGATGTCATGATCGACGGTCGGTCGTGTCGCTCGGTCAAGGCTCACCGACGTGCTGCGTTGGGCGTCGTCCGGACCTTTCAGGCAGTTCGGCTCTTCGGCGATTCGACGGTGGTCGAGAATGTCGAGGTCGCTGCGTTGTGCCGTCCTGGTAACCGCCAACTCGCCCGTGCCCGCAGCTTGGCGGCCATCGAAGCCGTCGGCCTCGGCGCTCGCGCCGACGTGGCGGCCGGGCAGCTGCCCTACGGGGAAGAGCGCCTGGTCGGTATCGCCCGTGCGTTGGCCGCGGAGCCATCCCATCTGTTCTTGGACGAACCCGCAGCAGGGATGAACGAAGCCGAGACCGCCGCGTTGGAGAACGTGTTGCAGCGTGTGCGCGAGGTCTACAGCTGCGGCATCGTGCTGGTGGAGCACGACTTCGGTCTGATTCGACGGATCGCCGACCGAGTGCACGTGCTCGATCGGGGCCGCACGCTGGCGACAGGCAGTGCCGAAGAGGTGCGCCACGACGAACGTGTGGTCGCTGCGTACTTGGGTGACTCGGTCGACGACGACCGGACATCGGATGGGCCGCACACGGCATGATCCAGCTCGATCAGTTGGTGGTGGCCTACGGCAAGATTCGTGCGCTGCACGGTGTGAGCGTTGATGTGCCCCGCGGACAGGTGGTCGGCGTGGTCGGCCCCAACGGCGCGGGCAAGACATCGATGATGCATGCGATCTGCGGTGTCGTACGACCCGCTGATGGGTCGATCACCATCGACGGAGTCGAGGTGCATCAACGCGACCTAGAGTCGATCGCACGACTCGGGGTACGGCTGGTCCCGGAGGGGCGGCGCGTCCTGTCCACGTTGACCGTCGAAGAGAACCTCAAACTCGGTGCCACTGGACGTCGCAAGGAGGACGCGCGCGAGAGCATCGAGTCGATCCTCGATCGATTTCCCGTGCTGCGCGACCGCGCCGAGCAACCGGCTGGCCAGCTGTCCGGTGGCGAGCAACAGATGCTGGCCATCGGCCGCGCGCTCGCCGCACGGCCGACGGTGCTGCTGCTCGACGAACCGACGCTCGGATTGGCGCCGCGCATCGTCGACGAGGTCTTTGGCGTCATCGACGAGCTCCGCGGCGAGGGCTACACCGTGCTCGTAGTGGAGCAGAACGTGCACCGCACGGTCCAACTGGCCGACTACTCGTACGTCCTCAATCACGGCGACATCGTGATGCACGGCTCTGCCGACGAGCTGCTCAGCCAGCGCGGGCTCATCGACGCGTACCTCGGGGGCTGACGGTGGACACCGTGCTGCAGTCCATTGCCGACTCGATCTCGCTGGGGAGCCTGTACTCGCTGTTCGCGCTCGGCATCGCGCTCATCTTCGGCATCATGCGCCTCGTCAACTTCGCGCACGGCGAGCTCATCATGCTCTCCGCGCTCACGGTTGTCGTACTCGACGACGCGCCGCTCGTCGTCATGCTGGCTGGCGCCTTGGCGGTTCCGGCCGTGGTGGCGATCGCCATGGATCGCGCGGTGTTCTCGCGTGCCCGCGGCGCCAAGCCGACGACGCTGCTGGTGATCTCGTTCGGCCTGAGCATCTTCATCCAGAACCTCACCCTGACACTGCGCGGCAACACACTGCCTGAGGGCGCGAGCGTCGCTCCCTGGCTCAATGAACGAGAAGAGATCGGCCCGGTCATCGTCAGCCGGCTCAGCATCCTCACGGTCGTCCTCGTCGTCGTACTCATGGTGGCCCTCGGTGCGTTCCTCCAATACACGGCGATCGGAGTGCAGATGCGCGCAGCCGCCGAAGACTTCGAGATGAGTCGCCTTCTGGGCGTGCGGGCCAACGTGGTGATCTCGGTGGCGTTCTTGATCAGCGGGGTATTGGCCGGTGTCGCAGGGCTCTTGATCATGGCGCAGACCGGAACGTGGTCGGCCGACATGGGTCTCACGCCGGTGATCTTCGGCTTCGTCGCGGCGGTGTTGGGTGGGCTCGGGAGCCTGTCGGGTGCAGTGATCGCCGGCTATCTGCTCGGTGCCCTGTCGACCGTGCTGCAACAGACGTTGCCCGACGGCGTGATCGCCTACCGCAACTCGTTCCTCTTCCTCATCGTGCTCGCTGTGCTGCTGCTGCGCCCGGGCGGCATCGTGCAACTCAAGACGATGATGGAGCGCGTGTGAACTCGTCGAACGGCATGCGGCCCTCGCCGATCGTCGGCTGGCAGACGCCCTCGATCTGCGCGGTACTGGTGGTGGTCGTCGCCCTCGTCGCATCACTCGGACCGACCTCGATCGATCGCACCGTGGTGACCAGCCTCGGGCTGTTGGTGTTTGCGCTCGGCTTGCATGTGTTCAGCGGGCTTTCGGGCGTGGTGTCGTTCGGTCACATGGGGTTCGCGGTGATCGGTGGCTACGTGACGGCATGGATGACGATCCCCGACGACACGAAGTCGACCCTGCTCCCAGATGCACCCGCATGGGTACGCGATCTCAACGCCTCGCCATTCGTCGCCATCGTCGCGGCCGGCTGCGTGGCCGCGATTGCGGCTGCGGTGATGGCCGCACCGCTGATGCGGCTCTCCGGCTTGCCCGCAGGGCTGGCCACCGTGGCGCTGCTATTCATCGCCGAGAACGTCGCCCGTGGTTGGCTCGATGCCACGCGCGGGTCGCGTGGACTGGCGGGGGTACCTGCGACGACCACCCGCGATCGCATGCTCATTGCTGCGGTACTCGCCTTGTTTGCGATCTGGATCTTCCAGCGCTCGCGCTACGGCGTCAGGTTGAGAGCATCGAGCGAGGACGAGCGAGCATCTGAGGCGCTCGGAGTGAACGTGCGCCGCGAACGGTCGTTGGCGTTCGTGTTCTCGGCGTTCGTGACCGGCGTTGCCGCATCGCTCTACGTGCAGTTCCTCGGCACGATGACGCCGGGGCTGTTCTTCATCGACCTCACCTTCGTCGTCATCTCGATGGTGGTGCTCGGCGGTATCGGTTCGATGTCGGGCGCGGTCATCGGCTGCATCATCGTGTCGACGCTCACCGAGCTGCTGCGCCGCGCCGAGGCCGGCTCGCTGTTCGGCCTGTCGATTCCTGAACGCCCTGGCCTGACCAACCTGGGCATCGCGTTCGTGCTGGTCGTCGGGCTGCTGGTGCGGCCAAACGGAATCATGAACGGTCGCGAGTTCCGTCTCCGCCGGCTGCGCCCTCGGGCGACGCCCGAACGACCTGCGAGCGATCAGAACGAGGAGCCAGCGCAGGTCACCTGAGCACGCGCAGGACAGGTGTCCTTTCGACCACACATGCGACGATGCTCGGATGGTCGAATGCAGGGGTTGGATCGAGTCGCATCGCATCACCAGGCCTGGATGGCGTCATTCGACATGGGGGTGACCGATGTATCGCGTGTCCGCTGACGTCGGCGGTACGTTCACCGACGTCGTCATCGCCGACGATCATGGAACGCTCACGCTCGGTAAGGCACTCACCACTCCCGAGCGCAGCTACTGGGGCTTCCGAGCCGGTCTGGAGAACGCCGCCGAGTCGCTCGGCGTGTCGGCCGACGAGGTGCTGCGCCGATGCAACGTGCTCATCTACGGCACCACGAGGTCGACGAACGCCATCGTCGAAGGCAAGGTCGCCAAGACAGCGTTTCTGACCACCGAAGGGTTCCCCAACATCTTGCACTACCGGCAGGGTGGCAAGGAGGGCGTGTTCGACCTCAGCAACGACCCGATCCCCCCGTACGTTCCGCGCAAGTACACGTTCGAGGTACCTGAACGAATCAACGCCGAAGGTGGTGTCGAGCGGGAGCTCGACGAGGCCGCCGTGGCCGACACGATCGAACAGCTGCGCGCGTTGCGCATCGAAGCGGTCGCGGTCTGCCTGCTCTGGTCGACGGTCAACAACCACCACGAAGAGCGCATTGCGGCGCTGCTCGAGTCGTCCCTGCCCGACGTGCCGTTCACCCTGTCGAGCAGGCTCAATCCGATCATCCGCGAATACCCGAGGGCCTCGTCGACGTGCATCGACGCGTCGCTGAAGCCGCTGATGCAGGCCCACCTCCGCGACCTCGACTCGGACCTCCAGGCAGCGGGGTTCGGCGGCCAGCTCTTCGTGAGCGCATCGACGGGTGGTGTGATGCACGCCGACGAGATCATCGAGCGGCCGATTCTGTCGGTGAAGTCGGGCCCGGCGATGGCACCACTCGCCAGCTTGGCGTACTCGCGCGAAGAGGACACCGGCGACGACATCATCGTGTGCGACACCGGCGGAACGACGTTCGACGTGAGCCTCGTGCG
>JBCCVW010000260.1:0-5648 GCA_039194665.1 Actinomycetota bacterium | reverse complement strand
GGCGTCGGTCGGCGACACGATCTGTGAGCCGGTCGGTAGGTACACCTTGTAGCCGTTGTCGGCTGGCGGGTTGTGCGAAGCGGTCACCACGATGCCCGCCGCCGCTTCCAGCCCGGTGATCGACCACGCCAGCACCGGCGTTGGCGTCAGTCCGGGGTGCAACATCGAGCGAATCCCCATCGCCGCGAGGACGCGCGCCGAGTCGTCGGCGAACGCATCGCTCTTGCGTCGCGCATCGTGTCCGATCACCACGCCGCGCTCGCGCACTCTGGCGATCGCACCCCCCGCGTCCTGGTCGAGCAGCCACTGGCCCAACCCGGCCGCCGCCTGTCGCACAACGAGACGATTCATCCGCATTGACCCGGCGGCGACAGCCGCGCGCAAGCCAGCGGTGCCGAACTGCAGACGACCGGCGAAGCGCGCCCGCAACTCGTTGGCGTTGCCCGACTCGGCGGCGGCGATCAGTTCGTCGAGCTCGGTGGCGATATCGTCATCGGGCTCGGCGGCGCGCCAGGCACGCGCGGTTGCCAACAGCGAGTCGAGCGATTCCTCCGACGCAACGTCAGCCATGTGGCTTCAGCGTACGCAGCTCGACGAGCGGGCGCGGCCCGACGTGGCTGATCACTTCCGCCGCGGCGATCGACCCCAACTGGCCACAGTCGGCGAGATCAGCGCCGATCGTCAGTCCATGGAGGAACCCAGCCGCGAACAGGTCGCCGGCACCGGTCGTGTCGATGACCTCATCGACGTCGATGGCCGGCACCTCGAGCAGCTCGTCAGGGGTGACGATCACGCACCCGTCGGCGCCCACCGTGATCGCGGCGAGGTCGCACTCGGCGCGCACCGAGGCGATGGCATCGTCGAGCGACTCGGTGAGGTAGAGCGAGCGCAGCTCGTCGCCATTACCGAACAGCAGGTCGACTTCGTCGGCGACGAGTGCTCGGAAGTCGTCGCGATGACGGTCGACGCAGAACGAGTCCGACAGCGTGAGCGACACCAGTCGTTCGTGATGGTGGGCGACCTCGGCGGCGCGCCGAAACGCTGCCTTGGCGTCGTCGCGGTCGTAGAGATATCCCTCCATGTACAGCACCGCAGAGTCGGCGATCACCGTTTCGTCGAGGTCGCTCGGCTGGAGGAAGCTCGATACCCCGAGGTAGGTGTTCATCGTGCGTTCGGCGTCGGGCGTCACGACGATCACGCAACGACCCGTGGGGATCTGCGGATAGTCGTCGTGTACGGCGGTGGGACGAGCGAAGCCGACACCAACGGCGCGCATGTCGTGGCCGAACACGTCGCCGAGTTCGTCCTGGTTGACCTTGCCGATGTACGCCGCCCTCCCGCCGAAGCTCGCAATGCCGCAGGCGGTGTTGGCCGCGGAGCCTCCACTCATCTCGACGGCACCGTCGAGTGCGTCGTACAACGTGCTCGCGCGGTCGAGATCCACCAGCGTCATCGACCCTTTCGTGAGGTCGTGTTGGGCGATGAACTCTTCGGGGGCCGTCGCCAACACGTCGACGAGCGCGTTGCCGATTCCGACGACGTCGTAGCGGGCGGGCGGACGCACGAGCGGTGGCGAGTCGGACACGAGGGCGAACGCTAGCGCCGGTACGATCGCTCCCGATGGCGTTGACCTTTGCTCCCGAGGATCTCGATCCCTACCGCCTGCCAACGTGGGCCCGTCCGGTGCGCTACGACGTGCGGTTGCGACCGTCGCTCGACGACTCCACATTCCTCGGTTCGGTCAGCATTCAGCTCGATCTCGACGCGCCCGCCGAGGCATTGGTGCTCAACGCTGCCGAACTCGACATCGTCAGTTGTTCGATCGACGGCGACGACGCTCGGTGGGAACTCGACGAGGAGAACGAGCGCCTGCTCGTGTTCCCGGCCGACCCACTGACCCGTGATCGAGTCCGTCTGCGAATCGAGTTCAGCGGCATCCTCAACGATCGACTGCGCGGCTTCTACCGCAGCACCTACCGCGACGACGAAGGCGTCGAGCACGTGATCGCGACCACGCAGATGCAGTCGACCGATTGCCGCCGGGCCTTCCCTTGCTGGGACGAGCCCGAGTACAAGGCGGTCTTCGGGATCACCCTCGACGTCGCCGACGGGTTGACGGCAATCTCCAATGGGCCCGAGGTCGAACGCACGAGTGCCGAGGGCCGAACGGTGATCCGCTTCGCGGACACCATGGTGATGAGTAGCTACCTCGTCGCCTTCGTGGTCGGCGAACTCGAGATGACCGAAGCGGTCGACGTCGACGGCATTCCGCTGCGTGTGGTCCACGTACCCGGCAAGGGTCACCTCACCGAGTTCGGTCTCGACGTCGGCGCATTCAGCCTGCGGTTCTTCCAGGACTACTACGGCATCGCCTATCCGAGCGACAAGGTCGACCTGGTGGCGCTGCCCGACTTCGCTGCCGGGGCGATGGAGAACCTTGGTTGCATCACCTTCCGTGAGAGCTTGCTACTCGTCGACCCGGAGCGCAGTACCCAAAACGAGCAGCAGCTGGTGGCCGACGTGGTCGCCCACGAGCTGGCGCACATGTGGTTCGGCGACCTGGTCACGATGCGCTGGTGGAACGGGATCTGGCTCAACGAGGCGTTTGCGACGTTCATGGAGATCGCCGCGTGTGCCGCATACCGACCCGACTGGGAGCGGTGGACGAGCTTTGGACTCGAACGCAGCGTGGCGTACAACACCGACTCGCTGGCGTCGACGCGTTCGGTGGAGTACGAGGTGCGCTCGCCGCAGGACTGCGAGGGCATGTTCGACGTGCTCACGTACCAGAAGGGCGCAGCCCTCGTGCGCATGCTCGAGCAATACCTCGGTGAGCAACGCTTCCGCGAGGGTGTCAGCCACTACTTGCGCGCCCACAGCTACGCGAACACCGAAACCAACGACCTGTGGGATGCGATCGAAGCGACCTCGGGCGACCCGGTCCGACGGATCATGGACTCGTGGATCTGGCAGCCCGGTTATCCGCTCGTTTCGGCCTCGCTGTCGCCCGACGGGGCAACACTCACGGTGGAGCAGCACCGGTTCCGATTCGACGTCGATGATGCCGCAGCAAGTGACACCACCTGGGTGATCCCAGCGAAGCTGCGCATCGGCGACGACACCACCACGTTGTTGCTCGACGGACGGCGTACCGAAGTCGCAGTGACCACACCTGGTGCGCCGATCGTCGTCAACGCCGGCGGTGACGGGTTCTTCCGCGTGGCCTACGACGCTGAGCTGCGTGGCCGGTTCACCACCGAGGTGCTGGCTTCGGCCAGCACGCTCGAACGGTTCAACCTCGTCGACGATGCGTGGGCTGCGACGATCGCCGGTCGAATGTCGGCCGTCGAGATGCTCGAGTGGCTCGGTGCGTTCAGCGACGAAACCGACTTCGCCGTGTGGCAAGCGATCGTCGGTGCGCTACGCGGCCTGTCGCGCCTCGTCGATGGCGATGCCCTCGATGCGCTGCGTGTCCGTATTCGCTCGATGATCGAACCGGTGCTTTCCTCCCTGGGTGGCCCCGCCGCCGACGAGCCGGACCTCACCGGCAAGCTGCGTGGCCTGTTGACGTCGACCATGGGTGTGCTCGGGGGCGATGAGGCCACGATCGATCGTTGCCGATCGCTGTTTGCGGCAGCCGACGACGACCCCGACGGCATCGATCCGGAACTGGTCGCAGCAGCCACCGCGGTGGTCGCGGCAAACGGTGACGCCGACACCTACGACACGATGCTCGACGGGTTCCGCAACGGCGCCACACCACAAGCACAGCTGCGCCACCTTTATGCACTGGCCGAGTTCGACGATGCCGACCTCGTGCGCCGCACCTGCGACCTTGCGTTCAGCGACGACGTGAAGTCGCAGAATGCGCCGTTCTTGATCCGCCTGGTGATCGCCAACCGGCAGCACGGTGAGCTGGCATGGGGCATCGTGCGCGAGCGCTGGGCCGAGGCCAACGCTCGTTTCCCCAAGAACACCATCGTGCGGATGATCGAGTCGGTGGCCTTGCTCACGTCGCCCGAAGCGGTACACGACGTGCAGTCGTTCTTCACCGAGCACCCGATCGAGCAATCGATCAACACCCAACGCCAGATCCTCGAGCGGCAACTCGTCAATGCTGCGCTGCGCGACCGCGACAGCGAGTCGCTCGCTGTCGCGTTGTAGCGGAATCGCAAGATTTCGTCATCCGGGGTCTGGGGGCGCTCCGTAGATGTTGTCGACCGGGGATGGTCCGCGGTCGACAACGTCGAAAGGACGAACCCGATGAAGAAGCTCCTCGTCGCAGCCGCCGCCGCGGCCGCTGCGTTGCTCACCGTGCCTGCGGGCGCGGCGAGCGCCCAAGACGACGCCAGCGTGATGTTGCTGCACGGCATCCCCGACGTGCCCGTTGACGTTTATGTCGCCGGTGCCGAGGTGATCCCCGACTTCCAGCCTGGCGACATGCAAGACATCAGCGCCTTTGCTGGTCAAACCCTGACCGACGTGGCCGTGGTGCCCGCCGGCGGCGACGTCGCCGACGCAGTGATCGAGGTACCCGAGCTGGCCGTGCCGGCCTCGGGCAACTGGACCGTGATCGCCCATCTCGACGCCGACGGCAACCCGACCATCACCCCGTACGAGAACGACACGGGTGCTGCAGGCACAGATGAGGGCCGCCTGATCGTTCGCCACGACGCCGCTGCTCCTGCAGTCGACATCCTCGTCGGCGGTGAGGCCGTGATCAGCAATCTGGCGAACCCGGAAGAGGCTGCCCTCGACCTTCCGGCCGGCGAGATCGCTGGAGCGCAGATCGCACCCGCCGGAGGCGACCCGATCGCCGACGTGCCGACCGTGACGCTGACGGCCGGAACCGGCCTGGTGGTGTACGCCGTCGGCTCGCTCGATGGTGGGACCTTCACCTTTTACACCCAGGAGTACCCGCTCGCCGAGGTGACTGCCGTGCCCGCGCCGGCCGGCGCCGAGGACGAGGGTGGCGACGGCACCCCGCAGCCGACCGCCGTGAACACCGGTGGTGCGCTCGAGTCGTCGAGCAACTCCCTGGTGCTCTTTGCCGCCGCCGCTGGCATGTTCCTGCTGGCCGGCGGTGCGGTGGCCCTGCGCCGCCGCAGCGTGGAGAGCTGAACACCTGAACACCGACCGATGACCGTCCCGGACGCCGCTCCAGCAGACACTCCCACCACGCGCCACCGGCGCTGGCTCGGTGTCGTCGCCGCTGGAGCGGCGCTCGCCGGGGCAGCACTGGTCGCTGTGGGGATTCAAGGGGCCAGCGGCTCCGACGACGGGGTCGTCTTGAACGTGCCCGACGTTGTCGCCGCTGCGCCGCCCACCACCGTTCCGCCGCTCGATGTGCCCGCCGAGCGGTCTGCGACCAGTAGGGAGTCCGCTCCCGACACTGGTCGCCCGTCCCCCTCGGTGGACCCTCCCGTCGCCGAGGGGGACAACATCAACGGCACCGACACGGCAGGCGTCTCCGAGCCCAATAGCGACTCGGGCGTGGCCGCCGGCTCGCCGCTGGCCGAGCAGCTCGGTGAGCGGTTCTCGGCGATCCCCACCGATGTGCAACCCCGGCCTCGCCCAGTGAGCGTCGAGATCAACACGATCGACGTCACACCGTTCCCAATCCGCGACATCGGCCTGGAGCCCGACGG
>JBCCVW010000259.1:0-5724 GCA_039194665.1 Actinomycetota bacterium | reverse complement strand
TTCTACCGCAATGCGATCAACGTGATGCGCGGCGCCGAATCGGTTTCGACGTATGCGCCGATCAGCGATCGTGAGAAGTTCAACATCGAGTACTGGTCGCTCGAAGAGGCCAAGCTGCAACGCCTCCCTGCGCCGAGGTCGCACGCGACGCGCGTCGCCTTCGTCACCGGCGCCGCGTCGGGAATCGGGAAGGCGATCGCCGAACGGCTGGCCGCCGACGGCGCATGCGTGGTGGTCGCAGACCTCGATCGTGACGCCGCGGTCGACGTTGCTGCTGCGATCGGCGACTCCGACGTCGCCGTCGGGGTCGAAGTCGACGTATCGGATGCCGAGTCGGTGCAGCGCGCTCTCGATGAAGCGCTTCTGGCGTTTGGCGGGATCGACCTCGTCGTCAACAACGCTGGACTGTCGTTGTCGAAGCCGTTGCTCGATACGACCGAAGACGACTGGGATCGCCAGCACGACGTAATGGCTAAAGGGTCGTTTCTCGTCGCCAAGGCAGCTGCGCAGGTCATGATCGATCAGCGAATGGGCGGAGACGTCGTGTACGTGACGTCGAAGAACTCGGTGTCCGCCGGCCCCAACAACCTTGCCTACTCGGCGACCAAGGCCGATCAGGCCCATCAGGTGCGGCTGCTCGCTGTGGAACTCGGCGAACACGGCATCCGCGTGAACGGGGTCAATCCTGACGGCGTCGTCCGCGGCTCGGGGATCTTCGCCGGGGGATGGGGCGCCGAGCGAGCGGCGACCTATGGCGTGCCCGAGTCAGAGCTCGGGGAGTTCTACGCCCAGCGCACGATCCTCAAGCGTGAGGTTCTACCTGAACACGTTGCAGCCGCGGTGGCGGTGCTCACGGGTGGCGATCTGGCGCACACGACAGGGGCACACGTCCCAGTCGACTCGGGTGTGGCCGCTGCGTTCCTGCGCTGAGCGGTGGTCGGGAACCGATGAGTAACGTCGTCGCCGCCGTCGACTGTGGGGCCACGTCGGTACGCGTGTGTCGGGTCGATCTCGACGCCGAGATACTCGTCCCGGAAGTGGTGCACCGCGTGGCCCACGAGCCTCGTCGTGACGACACGGGTTCGTTGCGGTGGGACTGGCGCCGCATCGTCGGAGCAGTCGTCGCCGGCCTCGAGCGTTGTCTCGAGTTGGGTCCGCTCACATCGATCGGCATCGACACCTGGGCCGTCGACTACGGGCTGCTTGACGAGACGGGCGCGCTCATCGCCGATCCGTATTCGTATCGCGACGGTCGGACCGCTGGGTTCCGAACGCTGGTCGAGCGAGTCGGCGAGGCCGAGATGTTCGCCATGAACGGCCTACAACTGCAGCCGTTCAACACCGTGTTTCAGCTTGCGGTCCACGACCCCGACGAGCTGCGCCGTGCGCGGCGGCTGTTGTTGCTTCCTGAGTTGCTCGTGCACGAGCTCACCGGCGTGGAGGCCACCGAACGATCGTGTGCAGTCAGTTCAGGCCTCGTCGACGTGACCACCAACGACTGGTCAACGGAGCTACTCGACTTGGCGGGCGTCGATCGATCCCTCGTCGGTACCGTCGTCTCCGCGGGCCGCCTCGTCGGCGAGTGGCGAGGGGTTCCTGTTGCGCTCGTCGCCGGTCACGACACCGCAAGCGCCGTTGCCGGAATGGGATTGCCGGCGCCGGGCGGTTCGATGTTCCTCGCAACGGGCACGTGGATGCTCGCCGGCGTTGAACGCACGACGCCTGATGTGTCGGCGTGGGCGCGAGCGCGCAATTTCTCCAACGAGGCCGGCGCTCTCGGCGGATACCGCTTCTTACGGAACGTCACCGGTTTCTGGCTGTTGGAGCGTTGCCGTGTGGAGTGGGGCAGTATCGACCGCAGTGATCTGATCGCCGGTGCCGATGCTGTCGATGTCCCCGTAGCGATCGTCGACGTCGACGCCGACGAGCTACGCGCGCCAGCCGACATGTTGACCGCGTACACAGCGCTTGCCGGACTGGCTCGGACAACCAACCCCGCAGTGGTTACCCGCTCGATCGTCGAATCGATCGCCGTGCGGGTCGCGGAGGTCGCTGCGCAGCTGCGCGAGGTGGGTCGCTTCGACGACATCGTTGTGTTCGGTGGTGGCGCACGAGTGCCGCTGCTGTGGAAACGCCTCCAGGCTGTCGCGCGCGTGCCCCTTCGCGTTGGTTCGCCCGAGGCTGCTGCGCTGGGCAATGCACTCGTGCAGGGTGTCGCACTCGGGGAGTATCGGTCGCTCGCAGATGGGCAGCAACGTCTGTCCGCCCCGGCCTCCCCTGGCGTCGACGGAGGGAACCGGCTTGACTGAAGGGATGGGCGACTCATTGCGCCTGGGCGGCCCCGAGCAACGACGGATCGCGGAGGGGATGGCGGCCGACTTGCGTAGCACGAGCGTCGAGCTCGTTGCTGCGACGTTCGTCGACAACTCGGGGATCGCCAGGGTGAAAGGTGTACCGATCGACCGACTCCCCGACGTCGCGCAGTGGGGCGTGGGCTTCTCGCCGGTCGCCGATGTGTACTTGCTCAACGATGGGTTCACCGAGAGCGCGACTGCAGGCGGGCCCGTTGGCGACCTCCGACTCGTGCCGGACCTCGACGCGCTCACGTTGCTCCCGGCACAACCTGGCTGGGCGTGGGTGCCGGTCGATCGGTTCACGCAGACCGGTGACATTCATCCGCAGTGTCAGCGCAGTCTTGTACGGCGCCAGCGCACGGCGCTCGCCGACCACGGACTGGACGCTCTGATGGCGTTCGAGCTGGAGTGGATGCTGAGTAGTGGCGATGGCAACGACTTCATACCGGCGACCACCGCTCCGGCCTACGGCACCAATCGCATGGTTGAGCTGTCCGACTACTGCATCGAGCTGACGCGTGCCCTCGAGACCCAGGGGCTGCACGTGCAACAACTGCATCCCGAGTACGCAGCGGGGCAGTTCGAGGTGTCGATTGCACCGGGCGACCCGCTAGAGGCTGCAGACCACAGCGTGCTCGCCAAGCAGACGATCCGTGCGGTTGGGTTGCGCAACAGCATGCGCACGACGTTTGCCCCGTGTGCTACCGCCGATGGAGTCGGCAACGGCATGCACCTGCACCTCAGCCTGTGGGACGGCGAGCACAACACCGCGCTCGGTGGAGACGGACCCGCCAACATGTCACCGAGATATGAGTCGTTCCTGGCCGGTGTGCTCGACCACTCGCCCGCACTCCTTGCGGTGACGGCGCCAAGCGTCGCCAGCTACCTTCGCCTGCAGCCACAACACTGGTCGGCGCCGTTCCGTTGCTGGGGCGTGGAGAACCGTGAAGCGGCGGTTCGCATCGTCGGCGCACCCGCCGGTCAACCCGAAGCGGCGGCCAACGCCGAGATCAAGACGATCGATGCCACCGCCAGTCCCTATCTCGTCGTTGCTGCCGTGCTCGCCGCGGGGATCGACGGACTCGACCGCGGCCTCACGTTGCCGCCGCCGGTCGACGTCGACCCGGCGACCATGGACGTGTCGACGCGTACCGCGCGCGGGATCGAGCGGTTGCCCGCAACCCTGATTGCGGCGACCGACCAGTTCGCGCACGACGAGGTGCTGCGCCGTGAGCTTGGTGTTGCGCTCCACGAGACGCTCATCGCAATTCGCCGCGCCGAGATCGAACTGTTCGCCGACGCGACGGACGACGAGGTCGTCGCCGCGACGCGCAAGCGCCACTGAGCCCGTTACAGCCCGGCGTCGCGCACGAGTCGATCATGGGCCACCTGCGCTTCAACTGCGAGATCGCCCATATCGACCGCCACGGGTCGCCCATCGCGCACGACGTCGCGGCCCCCAACGATCACATCGCGCACACACCGGCCATCGGAGGCCCAGATCATCTGCAGCACAGGATCGGGCGATCGCGGTACCCACTCGGGGCCGGTCGTGTCGAGGAGGACGATGTCGGCTCGTTTGCCAATGGTCAGTGAGCCGTGTGTGTCGGCGATACCACACGCACGCGCCCCCTCGATCGTGGCCATTGCCAATGCGTCGTGCGCAGTGAACACGGTTGGGTCGACGGCGACGTCCTTGGCCAATCCCGCGGTGAGTGCGGCGGTCGCCAGGATGTCGATCGCATCTCCGGCGTTCTCGGCATCGCAGCCGAGCGCCACCCGGCCGCCGCGAGCGCGGATCTCCACGTGGCGTCCTGCCGTGGTCACGCCCTGACCCAACCGGAGGTATGCCCAGGGGCAGTACGCAATCGCTGCGTCGCGATCGAGGATCAGTTGGATCTCCTGGTCATCGAGATACACGCCGTGAGCGATGAGCACGTGTGGTCCGAGGACACCGAGATGGTCGAGATGTGTTGCCGGGCGTTCGCCCGTGCGCGCCAGATATTGCTCCGGGTCGCTCGAGGTTGGCGACAGGTGGAACGTCAAGTGCGTGTTGTGCTCGATTGCCAACTCGCTCGCTGCGGCGACCAAGTCGTCCGACATCAGGTCGTGACCAACCAACGTGACCCAGCCGCCCACCACGGGGTGATGCTCGGTGAGCGACAGCACCACCCGTTGCCGTTCGATTACCTCCTCGACCGTGCCAGCCCAGGGCTCGCCGGCCACGTCCCACCCCCAGCTGCCGAGCGTGCCGCCCACGCCGACCCGCTCGAACGCGGCCAGCACGCGATCAGGATGCGCCACCGTGCCGGCCTCGACCGTGAACGTGATGCCGTTGGTCGCTGCTTCGACGAGCGACAGCGTGGCCGACAATTCGTCGTCGTCGGGTCGGTGTGCGGCGTGCGTCGGCACGGCCCACTCGAAGATTGCCCGGCCCGGGGCGAGATCGTCGGGAATCATCGAGCGAATGAGTCGGTCACCGGTGAGATGCTGGTGGGCGTTGATCAAACCCGGTATGGCGATGTCGTCGGGCGTGCCGAGGTAGCGGTCGGCCACGGTTCGCTCGTTGATGTCTGCCGCTCGCCCGACGTCGACGATCACGCCGTTGCGCACTGCGATCGCGCCGTCCACGATGTGTCCCTGAGCTGGGGAATCACCGTCCATCGTGACGACGGTGCCGGCTCGTACGATCGTGTCGACCCGGTCCATGACGGGCCGCAGTCTAGGTGATCTATGGTAAGACCATCAGACCAAACTGCTCATTGCGAATCTGAAGGGATCACCGTGTTGATCGATGCGCCGACGCTGCGCCATCACTTCCATGTTGTCGCCGAAGCCGCCGATCTCGAGGCGGGGCCGGTCGGTGTCACCGTGCTCGGCGAGTCGCTTGTCGTCTGGCGCAGTAGCGATGGTCGGGTCGTCGCCGCACCGGACCGTTGCCCCCACCGCGAGGCCCCGCTCAGCGAGGGGACCGTCCGCGACGGCTGCCTGGTGTGTCCGTACCACGGATGGACCTTCGGCGATGAAGGGCGGTGCGTCGAAGTTCCGTCGTCGGGGACCGGTCGTCACGTGCCGCCGGCCGCGCACCTGACCACTGTGACGGTCGAAGAACGGTATGGCCTGGTGTGGGTCTGTCTCGATGAGCCGCTCGGCACCATCCCCGCCATGGCGGCAGAGGAGGATCCCGCGTATCGCCGGATCAATTCTGGGGTCGAGGTGTGGACGACCTCGACGATGCGGATGACCGACAATTTCCTCGACATCAGCCACTTCCCGTGGGTGCACACCGGAACGTTCGGCATCGAGCAGAACACCGAGGTGCCGAAGATCGAGATCGGCGAACTCGACGATGGGTACGTCGGGTATGCCT
>JBCCVW010000258.1:0-5786 GCA_039194665.1 Actinomycetota bacterium | reverse complement strand
TGAGCGGCTCGTGGTGGGCGTGCATCGTCAGCTGAACCTCGTGTAGCGGACGATCGCTTCGATGTGCTCGGTGTCCTGTTCGTACAGCGCGGTGCCCCAACCACTGGTGGTGGTGCTGCGGTGGCCGGTGAGGGCCAACGGCTGCGACCAGAATCGGCCGCCGGCGGTGTTCACCAAGCTGCCGGTACCCGGGTCGTCGAGCAGGTCGTTGGGGTGCTGTAGCGGGTTCCACGTGCGCAGTGAGCGCCAATCGCCGTACGGGTCTCGGAAGAGCCACACGTCGGCACCGTCGCCGTTGTGATTGCGGCCGGCCACGGTCAGGAAGCGACCGTTCACGTCGATCTTGCCGCCGAACGGTTGGGCACGGTGGTCCGTCTCGTCGAACGGCGCCACGATCACGAAGTCTTCGTCCCAGTAGCCGCCCATGTCGCGGTACCCAGCGAGCTGACCAGGGGCGCGTACGCCGCCCGCTCCTCCGCCGTTGGCATTGCCGGGATCGCTGTGCAGCAACAGGCTGCCGTCGTCGGTGAACGCCAGCGTGCTCTGGTGGCCGAGCACGCTCGTGTTGTACGTCCGCATGGCCAACGACTTGGCGACGTGGTCGCCGGCGAACTCGTAGACGGCGATGCCGCCCTGCGTGGTCGTGGCGATGCGCACCCCGTTGGGCGACGGGGCAATGTCGATCGAGGCGGCGAATGCGTCCGGCGCGAGACCGAGGCCCTGCAGCCCGTTGTCGATGGCCCACGGCATCGGCTGCTCAGCCCGTAGTGACGTGCCGCTGCCGATCCACACTTGACCGTCGACGAGATCGAGCGAGTCGATCGCTGCTGCGCTGCCGAGGTCGAGTTCGTAGGCGATCGAGCGACCGGTGATCAGCGGCATCGTGTCCATGTCGAACCACTGGCTGTCGTCGCGCAGGCTGCCCAACGTCTCGGTCGTGTCGAGCACGACGAGGCGAAGTCCGGTCGGCGTGTCGTCGATGCGCATCACGGCATAGCCGGCTGCGCCGATCGGATCGGCGGTGAAGGCCTCCATCGACGTGAATGGCACGGCCGAGCGGACCCCGAGTGGGTCGGTGCGCTCCATGGTGTCGGCGTCGATGGCGAACGCCAGGTCGGCGCGGTACCACTGATCGACCGGTCCGCCGACGGGGTCGTCCACGGGATACGAGACGACATCGTCGTTGACCACCAGAATGTCGTCGCCGTCGAAAGCGAGACCGCTGATCGTCGTCGAGTACGTCGCCTCCTCGGTCGAACCGTCGACCGGGTCGTACCGCACGACGGTGCCCAGCGCAGGGCTCGACACCCACACGTAGCGCAGGTCGTCGACGACGATGTCGGGAGCGTTGCCATTGCGGGTGTGGTCAGACGCGTTGGGCGAAGCGACGCTGCGCACTGCGCCCGAGTCGACATCGAAGGTCACGAGCAGCGGGACCGAGTGGGCGCCGTTGCCGGCGTTGGTCACGAACAGCTCGTCGCCAATCAGCGCAAGGTCGCTGGGGTTGGTCACCAGATCGAGGTCGAGCGTGCGCTGCATCGTGCCCGTGTCCACGTCGAGGACGGCGGCGTTGCCGGCGTTGTCGACCACGACGAGGTCGACGCCGTCGGTGACCATTGCAGCGGTCTCGATCGCCGTGTCGAACACGGCCAGCGTGGCGCCGGTCGATGCGTCGATCTTGAGGACGGCGGTCGACTCCTCGACGGCGACCCACAGGTGAGCCGCATCGACGGTCGTTGCGGCGACCGCACCGTCGAGATCGACCATGCCGGTCGGTTGCAGTTCGCTCTGCAATTGCCAGCCATCGGGTCCGTGAGCGAACAGCAGGATGCGGCTATCGGTGTTCGCCGGGAGTGCCCGCATGTTGCCGAATTCAGGGTCGCTCAGCCACAACTCGCTGACCGCCACGTGGTTGCCGTCGGCGGTGATCGCGACGTGACGGGAGGCGAGGGTGCCGTCCTGGGTGCGCAGCGGAGCCGCGTCCGCATCGGCGAGAACCTCGCTGAGCATCGTCACGGTCGCGTGCTCATCGTCGAATGGCACGCCGGGGTTGGGGATCGATGCCACGACGACCTCAGCGTTCAGCGAGCCGTCGAGCGTGTCAGCAGAGGCCACGACCGTGGTTCCGGTGCCGTCGACGGCCACCCGCTTGTCGAGGCCGACATAGTTCGGGAACTGGGTGTCGGCGTCGATGTCGGAGTACGTGATCGTGCCAAGGCGGGCGCCGCCGGCAGTGATCGGGGCCGCGCGGTCGAGCTCCATGTTGGGCAGCACGCGCGCAGTGCTCAGGCCCTCGGCGGTGAGCTCAGCAAAGCGGCTCCCGTCAGCAGACAGGGCGTAGTCGACCGTATCGTCGAGCAACTCGAGTTGTCCGTCGGCGATCGCCGGCTCGTTGAAGCCGAGCGTTCCTGGGGCGGCGGGGGTCAACCACTCGAGTGGCACCGGGGCGTAGCCGCCGTCGTCGTCGGTCTGGTAGTACAGGCCGACAGAGCCTGGATTGAAGGCCGCCCAGGCGAGCATCGTCAGGGGATACGGCTCGCCGGCGTTGAAACGCACCGGCTCGCCGAAGTCGGGAGCGCCCATCGCAGGCGTGTCGAGAATCTTGTGCCCGAGTTCTTCGGCGAGCGCGTTGATCTGCTCTTCGAATTGGCCGACGCCCGCCCGATACAGGCGAGCGTCACGTGAACGCACGGTTTCGCCCGGGTGCAGGGCGAACTCGCTCGGGTGGATCGACCAGGTGGCGGCCGTCGCTGACGCCTCGAGCGCCGCGGCGGCCATCGCATCCGCGCCACCGAGGGTGACCCGCTCGCCAGGGTCGAGATCGCTCGCCCCAACGTCGTGCAGGTAGGCCTGCGCCCCCGCCGGCCCCTGTACGCCGAAGGTCAGCTCGATCGTGCCATCGTCGTCCACCAGGGGGTGGTCGGGGTCGACTTCGAGGTAGCCGAGCATCTTGGTCGAATAGGCGCTGAGCAACGGGAAGTTGCCGACCATCTCCTCGGACCAGTCGTGCTCGAAGCCGTCGCCGCTCGACGTGGCGGTGCCGACGATGTACTCGCCGGCTGACTCGACGGCGGTGCCGGTGGTGTTGAACAGCACGTGGCCGCCGTCGTCGAGGTACTCGAAGTCGACCATCACGTCGAACTCGAGCTCGTGGTCGCGATTGAGGTCGTTCCCGCAGTTCATCTTCTTGGTGCCGAACAGCTTGTTGCCGAGCCAGCTCACGGCCTCACAGCCGGCGTAGCCGATGTTCAGACCGAGCTCGCGACCGAACTCGACGATCGCCCAGCCCATGCCCTCGAAGCCGATCATCATCATTCCGCCGACGTAGTCGAACGGATCCTCTGGTGGGCCCTCCGGTCCCCAGCCGTCTGGGGTCGAGCGAACGATCCAGAACTTGCGGTCGCCTTCGGTCACCGTGGGCGCGATGCCCCACTGCGGGCTGGCCATCGGCATCGTGCCGTCGGACAGCAGATGCGAGTGCTCCTCATCCTCCACTCGTTCGTCGGCGAAGTGCGGCCAGAAGCGGGCGCGCAACCCGTTGTTGGCAAGGGACATCTGGTGCTCGTCGGCCGCGCCGCTCAGCCCGGTATCGACGATCGAGACGAGTTCACCGCTTGCGGTGAGCTGGCTGCTCCCAGCCGGAATCTGCACGCGGGTGGGTCCGGCAGCCACGGTCGTGTCGAACGCAACCGGCGCCCGGTAGAGGTAGGTCCCGTCAAAGGTGCCGTCCTCATCGGTGCGCGGATACTGCTCCAGGCCACCGCTGACACCGGGGTCGACGAGCACGTACCCGTCGTACTGCGCTCCGGCCTCGACGAGTCCGCTCGGCGCGGTCCACGCGGGGTCGGTGGTCCACTCCGACTCGGCGACCACTCGCATCGGGTCGTCGACGATCGTCAGGATGTACTTGCGCTGCACGCCGGGGGCGTCGTAGGTGAGCGTCGGGTCGTCGGTACCGAGGATGCGGACGTCATCGTCGGCCGCATGGGCGACGACGGGAAGCAAGCCGAAGCAGAGGGTGGCGGCGGCGACCGCTCCGGTGAGTGTGCGAGTGCTGGTTCGGTGGGCTGCGCCCATGGATCCCTTCGGCCGGCGAGATCACCGGTCTTTCTAGACATGGAGTATTGCTGGAACTCCAGTCTCGATGAAGGGAGCTGTGCGTGGCCCTCGACGAACCTGTGTGCAACCCGAAACCTGGAACGAGCGTTAGGCGCCGATTGCGTGGTAGCCGCCGTCGACGTGGACGATCTCGCCGGTCGTGGCGGGCAACCAGTCGGAAAGCAACACCACACAGGCCCGAGCGACCGGCTCGGAATCGGTGACTTCCCAGCCGAGTGGCGCACGCTCATCCCAGACGTCCTCGAACTTGGCGAACCCAGGGATCGAGCGGGCTGCCACCGTTTTGATCGGTCCGGCGGCGACGAGGTTCGAGCGGATGCCCTGCGGGCCAAGGTCCTTCGCGAGATACCGCGACACGCTCTGGAGCGCCGACTTGGCGACGCCCATCCAGTTGTACGCCGGCCACGCCTGCTGGTTGTCGAAGTCGAGGCCGACGAAGGCGCCGCCCTCGCTCATCAACGGCACGAAGGCGTCGGCGAGCGCCTTCAAGGAGTACGTCGAGATGTGCAGCGCAGTGGCCACGTCGTCCCACTCGGCCGCCAGGAAGTCGTCACCCAAACACACTTCTGGGGCGAACCCGATGGCGTGCAGTACGCCGTCGACACGCCCCCATTGCTCGGCGAGCGCATCGCGCACGGCGATGCCGTGGGTGGGCTCGGTGACGTCCAGCTCAAACACGGCGATGTCGTCGGCGGGGAGCTTGCGCGCCGTGCGTTCGGTGAGCCGCAAGCCTCGACCGGCTCCGGTGAGCGCAACCTCGGCGCCTTCCTCGATTGCCAGGCGCGCCACACCAAAGGCCAGCGAGCTGTCGGTCAGCACCCCGGTGATCACGATCTTCTTGCCGTCGAGCAGTCCCATGAGCCAGACCGTAGGCCAGTCAGTCCACCACCCGGTCGCCTTTGGCCGGCGCCGCTCGGTCGGCCCCTTCGATCTCGCCCTTCGATCGCTGACAGTCGATGTGCCACGCTGTCGCGCATGCGCATTGGCATCCTCGGCGGAACCGGCCCCGCGGGAAGTGGACTGGCTGCCCGACTCGCCAGCATCGGCTATCCGGCGGTGATCGGCTCGCGATCGAAGTATCGGGCGATGGAAGCCCGCGACGTCCTGGTCGACAAGTGGCCGCAATTGGGGGAACTGTTGTCGTTCGGCGACAACGCCGCAGCGGCCGACTGTGATCTCGTCGTCTTGGCAACGCCGTGGGACTCAGCAGCGAGCACGGCCCAGGAGAACGCCGGCGCGCTGGCCGGCAAGATCCTCGTGTCGATGGCCAACGCGCTGGTGCGCGTGAACAAGGAGTTCCAGCCGCTCGTGCCCCCGCGCGGGAGTGTGGCCGCCCACGTGCAGGCCGCAGTACCGCAAACGCGTGTCGTCGCGGCGTTCCACCATCTGCCAGCGACCGAACTCGGCCACATCGAAGAACCAATCGATTCCGACGTGTTGATCTGTGCCGACGATCCCGCTGCGGTGCGTGAAGTTGCCGCGATCGTGTCCGATATCCCTGGTTGTCGGCCGCTCGACGCCGGCGAGCTGTCGAACGCCACGGCGATCGAAGCCTTCACCGCGGTACTGCTGCAGCTCAACGTGCGCTACAAAACCCGAGTCGCTCCCAAACTGACGGGAATCAAGGGCGACCCTCGGGCGGTTGACGCCTGACGTGCAGTTGTACG
>JBCCVW010000257.1:0-5789 GCA_039194665.1 Actinomycetota bacterium | reverse complement strand
GGTCGAGCCGCGCCGAGCGCCTGAGCATCTCGTGCGCCTTGTCGAGTCGGTCGAGTCGCGCCGCCAGGACCGAGTGGATCGACGGTGACAACGACGACTCGTGCACGGTGCGCGGCTCGTAGAAGTCGAAGTTGCGGGCCACGGTGGCGTCGTCGAATCGATCACCGAGCACCCATAACCCCTGGAGCACGTCAGCCTGCTTGATGAAGCACGATCGCAGGATTCGATCCCACGACCAGTGGTGGTTCAGCGGCCGCTCGGCCGGATCGAGGTCGTCGACGGTGAGCAGCTGTTTGTCGAGGTAATTGGTGTGCTGCAGGAACACGGCGTGTTCGTCTGCGTACGGCAGATACTGGCGGTCGGCGATGTCCCGCCATGCAGCCGGTTCGTCGTTGTCGACGGTCCACTCCGTGAGCACCGTTGCGGCGCGGTCAGCGTCGATCGAGGTGGCTCGATCGATCGCGTCGGCTGCGTACCGCAGCGTCCACTGCGCCATCAGCGCGGTGTACCAGTTGTTGTCGACGCTGTTCTCGTACTCGTTGGGACCGGTCACCCCGAGCAGTACGTAGGCGTTGCGCTGGGTCGACCACGACAACCGTTGGGCCCAGAAGCGGGCGATGGCCACCAACACCTCGAGGCCGCCTTCGACGAGATACCGCTCGTCGCCGGTGGCGCGGAGGTAGTCGTAGATGGCGAAGGCGATCGCCCCATTGCGGTGGATTTCACAGAAGGTGATCTCCCACTCGTTGTGGCACTCCTCGCCGTTGATCGTCACCATCGGATACAGCGCCGCACCACCGGAGAAGCCGAGCTTCTCGGCGTTGGCGATCGCCGCGTCGAGGTGGCGGCGTCGGTACACCAACAAGTTGCGGCTCACGTCGGGGTCGGCGGTTGCGAGGTAGAACGGCAGGCAGAACGCCTCGGTGTCCCAGTACGTGACGCCGCCGTACTTCTCGCCGGTGAACCCTTTCGGTCCGATGTTCAGCTCGGGGTCGTCGCCGGTGAATGTCGAGTTCAGTTGGAAGATGGCGAAGCGGACACCCTCCTGTACTGCATGGTCGCCGTCGATCACGACGTCGGCGTCGTTCCAGATCTCCTCCCACCGAGCCTCGTGTTCGGCGCGCAACTCGGCGATCCCGATATCGCTCGCGATGTCGAGCTCGCTGTGCGCTGCGGCGATCAACGCGGCTGCGTCATGGGGTGTCGCCGGGACGTCGCGCGAGCTGACGTTGCTCACCAGCTTGGTCACCGCAACTCGGCTGCCAGCAGCGACGTCGAGTTCGTCGCGGCACGACGACCACATCGGGCGGGCCACCGTCGACGCGGGGCCGTCGAGCACAACGCTGTCGAGGTGAACCTGGGCGTGCATCGCCGTCGCAACGACGAAGTGGGTCTTCTTCGTGGATGACACGACAACACCACGCCGCTGGTCGATCGCCGTGTCGACCGAGGTCCAGAAGCCCTCGTCGTAGTTCGAGTCCTCGTTGACCACGTCGCCGTTGATCGCACACTCCACTGCCAGCGTTGCCCCGGTTGGCGCCTCGATCACGTCGATGTCATAGGTCATCACCGCCACGTGGCGGCGCACGATCGAGATGAAGCGGCGGGCGGAGACCTCGACGCACCAGTCGCCAACGGTGGCGCGGAACGTGCGCTCCAGCGCGCCGCGGCGCATGTCGAGGCGCCGCTCGTAGTGGTCGACGGTGGCGGTAGCGAGGTCGAGCGGCACCCCGTCGAGCTCGACGTGGATCGGTGTCCAGTCGGCGGCGTTGAGCACTTTGGCGAAGTAGTCGGGGTAGCCGTTCTTCCACCAACCGACACGCGTCGGATCGGGGTAGTACACGCCGGCGAGGTAGTGGCCGGTGAGTGCGTCGCCCGAGTACCGCTCCTCGTGGGTGCCGCGCCCCCCGAAGTGACCGTTGCCCAGGCTGCACAGGCTCTCCCATACCCGTTCGCGTTCGGGGTCGAAGCCGTGTTGTTCGATGCTCCATCCGCTGGTCATGGCGTCAACCTATGGCGGCGCTCGGGCGCGGTGCACCGTGGTCGAGCGATGATGATCGGTCAGGGCGGAGAATCAGCTCGATCGCAAGATGCGGCCAGGGCGGGCACCGGTCCAACTGCCGTCCTCGAAGGTGATCTCGCCCGATTTGATCGTGGCCCGGTAGCCGTCGACGTCTTGCAGCAACCGTCGGCCGCCCGCCGGAAGATCGTGCACCATACGTGGCGGATGCAGCCGCAGCCGCTCGTGATCGATCACGTTGATGTCGGCCAGCAGACCCGGGGCGAGCCGGCCCCGGTCGGCCAGTCCATAGGTCGCCGCCGTTGCTGACGTCTGCAGCGCGACGGCCCGTTCGAGTGGGATCTGTGGACCGCGCTGTCGATCGCGTGCCCAGTGCGTGAGCAGATAGGTCGGAAACGAGGTGTCACAGATCAGGCCGCAGTGGGCGCCGCCATCGCTCGCTCCGGGGACGGTGGCCGGATGCTCCAGCATCTCGCGCAGCGCTTCGTGGTCGCCGTCGACGTAGTTGCCGAGCGGAGCGAAGATGAAACCCCGGCCGTCGTCGGCGAGCAGCCAGTCGAGTACCACGTCGCCCGGCGTGCGCCCCTCGCGCCGTGCGGTGGCAGCAGCGCTCGCCTCCGGCGGCGGCTCGTAGTCGGGCGGATCGCCGAGCTGATACATCTGGCCGAAGTTCGTCGACATGTAGCTGACGAACGGATTGTTGCTGGCGGCTACCTCGTCGAGGAGCTGTGCCCGCAGCTGTGGGTCGCGCAACGCCTCGACACGCGCAGCGAGCGACTGGTCGGCGATGGCCCGGTAACTCGGGTGGGCGATGAACGGGTGAAACGAACTCTGTAACCCGAACAACATCCCGGTCGGTCGTACCGGCACCTGGGGAATCAGGGGGGTGCCGTTGGCCGTCGTGTTCGCCGCGTCGTCGAGCGCCCGGCGGTAGGCAACGGCATCGGCGGGTGTCTGTGCCAGGGTGTAGGTGGTCGGGCAGCCCATCTCCTTCAACGAATCGAGCCACGCTTCGTCGCCGCCGGTGCCGAGGTCGTCCGACACGTATTGGAACCGGCCGTGGCCCGAGTCGCGCACGGCTTCGGCGATGGCGATCACCTCCGCCGGGGTCGAGCCGGTTCCAGGCACTAGCCCGTGCTTCGAGCGGTGCAGGAACGTGCGCGATGTGGAGAACCCGAACGCACCGTCGGCGAGCGCACGACGGGTGATGTCGACCATCTGCGCGATCTCATCGGCGGTCACATCGTCGTCGTGGGCTCGTTCACCGAGGACGTAGGCGCGCACGGCGGCATGGGGGAGCTGACCCCCGAGGTCGATCGACCGCGGTGTCGCGTCGAGCGCGTCGAGGTAATCGCCAAAGCTCTCCCACCGCCAGTCGATGCCCTCGTGGAGTGCTGTGCCAGGGATGTCCTCCACACCCTCCATCAGCTCGATCAGGAAGCCCTCGTCACCATCGCGCACTGGCGCGAAGCCGACGCCACAGTTGCCCATGATCGCCGTGGTGACGCCGTGATGGCTCGAGGGCGCCAACTCGGGATCCCAGCTGACCTGACCGTCGTAGTGCGTGTGGATGTCGACCCATCCGGGCGCCACCACGAGTCCGTCGGCGTCGATCTCGCGCCGGCCGGACTCGGCGGTCTGTCCGACTGCGGTGATCCGTCCGTCGTCGACGGCGACGTCGGCAGTGTGGGGTGCTGCGCCCGTGCCGTCGACCACGGTGCCACCACGAATCACGAGATCGTGCATTGGCACAGTGTCGCTCGCCATCATCGTCTCGCTCGTGTTGTAATGATGTAAGAATGCAATAGAGTGTGTGACATGAGCGCCACGTCTACCGCTACGTCCGCCGTCACTGCATGGTTCGCTGGTCGCCTTCCCGGCGACTGGACCACGGCCGGAGCCCCGCAGATCACCGTCGACCGCGAGGAGATCGTGGTGGTCTTGTCGCTGCCGCTGCCCGAGCTGGCCGACGATGCGTCAGACGTGGATCGCGCCGAAGCGATCGACGGCCGCGTCGGTGGGTTCCGCGAAGACACGCGCGATCGGCGCATGGCGGTGGCCCGCGAGGCCGAACACCGCTTCGAGCGCAAGGTTGCGTGGGGCGTGATCGTCGGTGATGGGCCGACGCACATGTTCACGCAGCTCGCGGCCCCAGCGATGACGCGATTGCGGCAACCCGAGCGGATGGTCCTCGACACACTCGTCGCCGCCAATGTCGCCCGGTCCCGCGCCGACGCGCTGGCGTGGTGTGTGCGGCTTGTCGGCCAGAACGTCGACGAGTGGCTCAGCGAGCTGCGCACAGCGATGGAAGAAGTCGACCGACTCCGCGAACAAGGCCCGAGCTAGCCGTCACTCAGTCGTGGGTTGAGGCCGAGCACGTTCTCACGAGCACGAATTCGTATTCCAGATAGGCGTTGGCGTGCTCGTCGCCGGGTGCGGGTGGAACGAGTTGGGCCGACTGCAGCAGCATCCAGCCGGCGCGCAATGCGTCGACGCCGGTCGCGTAGGGCGGGGATTCGTCTGGGAGCTGCGGACCGCTCCCGTCGGTGCCATCGTGAAACGCCCAACCGATCACCGGCGAGTCGAGCGCCGACCCGCTGGACCACAGGTACAGCACCTGCTGTCGCTCGCTCACGGATGTGTCACCCCTCGGCGACGAGGGCAGCACGCGCCTCGAGCCGAGTCAGGTAGTAGTCGACGTCGTAGGTCTCGTCGCCGGTGAGGTAACGCCACATTTGCGCCCGTTGCATCTGGTCGTTGCGGTAGTCGGTGACGCTCATCCACGGATGCCAGGTGCGCAACACCTGGGCCACGCTGTCGGGCATCATCCGCGCGAACACGTGGTCGGATGGCGGGTTGTGCAGTGCGTCGAGGTCGTGCGTGTCCCAGTGGCGGACCTGTGGATGCGTTGGGTTGAGGCGCACCTTGTGCATCCAGCGGTCGCCGTCGCTGGGGTTGGGCTGGCCAGCGTGCCACAACCCGTGATGGAAGACGAGCACCGTGCCCGCCGGGCCGGCGAACTGTTCCTCGCCGACGATGTGCTGGTATCGATCGAGCCCCGACGATCGCACCCTGCGGAGATGTGTCCCGGGCACGAAGCGCGTGCCCCCCTCACCCGGCGCCACTTCCCGCGGGAACCAGAAGAGTTGGATGTCGAACGTCGGGTCGGACGAGTCGGTCACCGCATCGACATGCAACGGTTGCAGATAGGTCGAGCCAGCCGGGAGGTGATGCGTCCAGTCGTGGTCGAAGATGGGGGCGGGTCCGACCAGCGAGGTGATGATGCCGCGCACCTCGGGCAGGCGCAGGTACTCGCCGATCGCCGACGGTGGCGGGTAACACTCGTCGAGTGGCGTTTGGGTGTCTGGCGGGGTGAGCCCATCGGGCGCGAGTCGCTCGGCGTTGAGCCGAGCCATTTCCTCGACCGCACGGTCGTTGATGTCGGCGGGCACGAGCGCATCGAAGCGCAGTACCCCGTTGGCCACGAACTCCGCCATCTGGCGAGTGGTCAGCAGCCCGTCGTTCGGGGCCAGGTCACTCACTGGTCGGTCAGTCGGTCTGGGTGCCGACCTTGAGCTCGCGGAAGGGGACGCCACGGTCGACGGAGATGTCGCGCGGCAGGCCGAGCACGCGGTCGCCGATGATGTTGCGCTGGATCTCGTCGGTGCCGCCAGCGATGCCCGACTGGAAGCTGTTGAGCACGATCCGCTGACGCTCGCCACCGGTCTCATCGTCGGGATCCCACGCCACCGAGCCGGGCCCGGCGATC